>CAZGLO010000004.1:0-24713 GCA_964526735.1 uncultured Chloroflexaceae bacterium
TCGTCTGGATCGGGATTGGCTTTGGTTTGGGTAATGTGCAGGAAGAATTGATGAGAAACCGCAATGCTTCTGCGCACATAAATTGTTAAGGAGAACTGAGGATATCTTCGGGATAATCGCGATTTACCCCGCCCATACTGGTCTCATCGTAGCATCCCCCCTACTGCCCCACAAGAAAATAGGTTTTCATCTGCCCTTTGCCCTTAACGTCAATGTAGCCTCGCGGCTCAAAGCGAAAACCATCTTGCAGCCGCTGATAAGTTGTTTCGGTGACCTGAATGCGCCCCGCCACGCCGTGAAGCTCCATCCGGCTTGCGATATTGACCGTATCGCCCCACATATCGTAGGTAAACTTCTTGTGGCCGATGACGCCTGCCACCACCGGGCCGGTATGGATACCGATTCGCATATGAAACTGATCGGCGTATTCTGTCTGGAACTTGGCGATCTCTTGTTGCATATCCAGTGCCATCGCGGCGATGGCTTCGGCGTGGTCAGCGCGGGGGAGGGGTAACCCACCTGCCACCATATAAGAGTCGCCAATTGTCTTGATTTTTTCGAGGTCATATCGCTCAACCAGGCGGTCGAAGGCAGAAAAGATGTCGTTGAGCAGCTCTACCAACACCGTCGGGGAGACAAAGTCCGACAGGTGCGTAAAGCCCACAATATCGGCAAATAGCACGGTCACATCAAGAAAGCTGTCGGCAATGACATTTTGACCTTGTTTGAGGCGGTCGGCGATGGGTTTGGGGAGGATGTTGAGAAGCAGCCGCTCTGACTTCTCTTGCTCCTCCTCCAACTGCTTGAGGTAGGCCTGCTCGTGGTCACGGAGGCGCTTTTTCTCGAGGCTCGCATCGATACGCGCCTTGAGCAGGACGGGGTTGAATGGCTTAAAGAGGTAGTCTTCTGCCCCCAACTCAATGCACCGTATCACGCTTTCGATATCGTCAACGGCGGTGATAATCACGATGGGTGTGTGCCGCAGGACGGGGTCTGTCCGCACCTGCTCCAACACCTGGTAGCCGTTGAGTTCTGGCATCACGATATCGAGCAAGACCAAGTCGGGACGTTGGTTACGCATCATGGTTAAGCCACGAAGCCCATCTTCGGCCACCACAACGGCATACCCCTGCTGTTTGAGAAGACGAGAAAGCAAGTAACGGTTAATCTCGTTATCATCAACAATGAGTACCAGGGTATCAGCGTTGGATGAACCCGGGGGGTTGTGGATCACCCCGTCTTCCTTTCCTTGACCATACACGTGCGATGCCATCAACCTTGTTTCTTGCACACTCTTGCTTAGATCATCCACCGACTGCATACTGATTGCGTACCAACTGCATACTGATTACATGCCGACTGCGTACCAACGACTCGCTTAACCATCCAGTGTACCACAGCAATGGGGAGTATTCGTGTTGGCCACGGGCCTATACCTATCTCGAATATTCCAAGCGAGGAGAGGGTCGTAACTCACCCTGATCCCGTCTACCCTATCTGTAACTGATTGCTATGCGAGAATAAACGGCAATTTCACCCAAATTTCTGCTGTCTCTTGCCAGGTGTGCTACAATCATGATACACAGTCTTCCTGAGAAGGACGCCTGAGATGCTGCCCCACACG
Source organism: uncultured Chloroflexaceae bacterium (assembly GCA_964526735.1). Classification (GTDB taxonomy): domain Bacteria; phylum Chloroflexota; class Chloroflexia; order Chloroflexales; family Chloroflexaceae; genus JAAUSY01. Next base: position 1,625 of record CAZGLO010000004.1, read on the forward strand.
AACCACAAAAGGGGGGACCTATGACGTTTTCTGCGGTTCAACCGGTCATCGCTCTGGAATGTTTCAACGCGCCGCCACAAGGACAATGGACATATAATGATTATGCCGAACTCCCTGATGACGGGCATCGGTATGAGATTATAGATGGTGTGTTGTATATGGCTCCTGCGCCAGCAACCTCCCACCAATTTGTCAGTGGTTGGTTGAGCTTCTACCTGATGCAATACGTACAATTGGCAGGCAAAGGCCGGGTTCTTGCTGCCCCCTACGATGTGGAGCTTGCTCCGACGTTTGTGGTGCAGCCAGATGTGATTGTCGTGCTCAACGACAACCTCGGACGTATTGGCCCCACCCGATTACGAGGCATTCCCGATCTGGTCGTTGAAATTACATCTCCAAGCACCGCCCACTACGACCGCACCGCCAAACGAAATGGCTATGCGCGCGCGGGTGTTCCCGAATATTGGATCGTTGATCCCGAATCTCAAGCGGTAGAGGTGTTACTACTGGCTCAGACCGACTATTATCAGCTAGGAATCTTTCAAGGTACCGAGAGCATCACCTCGCATGTAGTCGCGCCATTTCCCGTCCCTGTTCGGCAATTCTTTCTCTAGCCACACACTCCTACGCTGCGTTGTCGTAGCGTGCTTTGTGCTATAATAGCGCAGTTGCCAGCCAACAGGCCAACAGGTCCCTAGCGCGTCCTTTTATGCTTGCACTCACACGTATCTTTCTCCACAACTGGCGTGATATGCATCACCACCTCCTTGATGTTGGAGAAAGTGGCTCCCCCGCGTCCCCTAGCCAAGAGCATTGGGCAGCGGTTGTGTCTGGTATTCAGCTGGTGTTGGGGGGCAACCTTGCACATCTCCCTCCCTCCTCTCCCATACATCAAACCGGCTATGTCGTCCTTGAATGCACCGACAAACAGCACGATGCTGCGATGACAGTCGGTGTGTGCGTTGAGACGTGCGACACGATGATATCGGCCTACACGTTTTTTCTCATCCCCGCCCCGCTCGACCCCGATCTCTTTGCTCCCAATGAGCAACCATTGTCGCGCCACGAGCTTAAGCAGATGCTCTACAGCCTGCACGACGTACAAACATATGAGCAGATTGACGAATATCGTGCCAATGTTCTGGTATGGCTTGGCAATATCCCATATCGCTTTTTCGACCTCTTCAACCGTGCTGCGTCGCTACAACCGCCGTCCGACATCCACCAATTCATCAAAGAATGGATTTTGGAGCCACAGCCGCTTGACCTTAGTACCTTCCAGCCCACGATTGAATACTACCTGCAATTGCGAGACATCGTTACTCGGCTTGAAGAACAGATCGAGCTGCTTCAAACTATCGTCGCGTGGCAGGATCGGGTGGTGCAGCTACGGCAAGAGCATGCCACTTATGTTGTTCTCCTTGCCCTGCTCCAAGTCAAGATGGCGGAACATCAACTCCCCACCATCTCCGAACGCTATCAAGAGCGCGATTCACAGCTAACCCACGCCATCTCCGAGCGCACCGATTGCCAGACTTCATTGGAGGAAACGCAGGAAGAACTGTGGAACCTTGAGCTTGACCTACGCAAGACCAGTGTCAAGCGGCGCTATGACGAGCTACAACGCAAGATCAAGCAATCGACCAGCGACGCAACGATTATCCATGCACGTTGGCTGACCCTCATCCACGACCTCAAGCGCGAAGAGGCGGTATTACAAGCCCTCTTAGAGGAAGAAAAGCAAGATCGGCTCTTGCTGTCGTTCCGGGGGGTGGATTGCGGGTTTAGCGACGAAGAAAAGAACATGGTTCGTGCTTGCCTTGAGCGTATTTCTGTCCTCTCGCAAGAGCGTCCTCCTACTCGTGCTTTTGCCCCGCTGCTCGACGCGACGATCCCCGTACTTGATGCGGCACTTTTCCGCGCCCACGACGTGCAATCATCATTGCGGAACCGGATGAAAGAATTGCGGAGCCAGGTGCATACGCTAGAACAAGAATTGCATCACATTCGTGAGGGAGGGCGAGGGTATCCGCCAGAAATAGAGCGCGTGTGCGATTTACTGACCCACGTGATCGGCGAACGCCCGCCTCTCCTCTGCGAAGTACTCGACGTACCGGATGAGCGGTGGCAGGTAGCGGTTGAGGCGACACTTGGCTTGCACCGATTTACTATCCTGGTACAGCCCAAGTACATTGAAGTCGCGATGCAGGTGATGAGCCGGGCGCGTGTCAACGAATCGCTCTACAACGTCGGCATTATTGATATCACCAACACGCTCCACCACGAAAGCACGGCGGCGCACGGGTCGCTTGCCACCTTCGTACGGCCTCACTTCCCCGCGCTGCACCCCTACATCCGTATGCTGCTTGGCCACGTGATTGCGTGTGAGCGGGTGGAAGATTTGCGCTACTACCGCCATGCCGTCACGCCGGATGGCATTGTGTCGCACGATTGGACGGTGCGTATTTTGCCCCCCGACAGCTATGAGCCGTGGTTTGTGGGCGAGCGGGCATACCAATCGCAGATTGAGCATCGCGAACGCCAACAGCACGAGTTGCGTGAAGAACTTGGCCGTATCATCAACCAGACCGAGGTGGTGGGGACACGTATTACCCGGTTGCGACGTGTACGCGACCTCTCCTCTATCCGCCAGCGGCTTGATGCTCCACTTGATGACCGCCCACTCCGCGAGCTTATCGCCGATTATGTGGCGCAACAACGGTCGCTTGATATGAGCGGGGTTGAGGCTTTGAACCAGGAGGTCAAGAGGCTCCGCGAGCGGCTTGCCCAAGACCATGCGACCGAAAGCCAATTAACGAAGCATATCGCCGAGTGGGAAGGGCAAAAATCACGGTTTGAGGAGGAGCTGCGGCGGGCTGATACCCACCTTTCGGCTATGCAGCAGTACTTTGAGGAGATGTGTGGCCACTATCCTGGTATGGAAGAGCGCGCGCAGACCCTTTTATCTTCCTACCTGCCACACGGCCAAGCCACTGATGATAGTGGCTACGAAGAAGCGATACAGCAGGTAAGCTATGCCGTGGGTGATTTTGAGAACCAACTGGCAGAAGGATTGCGGCAGCTCACGCAAGCCACAAGTATCTACAATACGCGCTATGGGTTTGGGGCAGATATCGGGAATCCAGACGATGAGCGGTATCGCAATGAGGAAGAACGCATCGCAACGACCGATGTTCCCTACTACCACGAGCAGTTTGAGCACGCAAAGCGGCAAACACAACACGCGGTGGTAGAACAGGTATTAATTCCCCTCCACGAGCACATCATTATCGCACAGCAGCAGCTTGAGCGGATGAACGAGATGTTTGCGCGTATAGATCTCTATGGAGAGCGCTACCAGTTTTCTTATCAGATGAATGAGGAGATGCAAGAGTTTGCATTTTTGGTGCAGGAAGCACCCAGTTTGCGTCTGGATATCTCTGTCCCCAATGCCTCGCATGTGTCGAGTGCTCCACAGGGGAGTGGCGTATCGAGGTCAGAGGTATCAGCCGCCTTTGCCAGCCAGTTTCATCTGCTCTGCGAAGCACTCATCACGCCTGCCCCGCACCTCGACCAACGTACCTACCGGCAACCGGCGCATGTGCTTGATTATCGTGACTACTTAGCGTATGACATCGAGCGAACACGGCCCGATGGCACTGTGACGCATCTAGGATCGTGGATGCGCCTACCGTCCGAAGGCGAAACCTATATACCAGTCTATGTGGTGATAGCGTCGGCGTTTGCGCAGCTCTACCAGGTCAGTGAGCAGCATGACCACCCTTCACTGCGGCTGGTGGTGCTGCATCATGGCTTCTTTGCCCTTGAGTCAGAACGGGTACATATGCTCTGCCTGCTTTTTTCCAATCTTGGGCTGCAGTTGCTTACCCCTGGGGCCACTGTGCTTTCGCCGCCAGTTCCGGCGGGCAGGCATAATGACCGTCGTTCGTGAGCGAGCCGCCCTGCGCCTTTACTGCCTCAATCGCTTCGTGCTCGATTTCTGCCTCATTGGTGGCGCTTTGCCAATAATAAGAGCCATCGCTCTCTTCGATGTGGCGCGACACAAATGCTCGTCCATGCCGAACTTGAATAAAGACTTCTTCATGCGATATCATACGAGTCCTTTCCTGCGTGTGTTTCAAAAAAGCTCACGAATTGTAGCAGAGATCGGTTGCTCGTGTCGAATGAGAACCTAGGATGGAGGGGAGATATGCATTGCCATCTATGTGGGAAGCAGCTTGGCCACGACTATGGTGACCACCTCTGCCACACCTGTTTTCTCACCCGCGGCTTGGAGATGGTCGTCGATCTGCTAAGTAGCCAAGTACAACAAACCCTCTTTGAGAGTTTTGTTGCCTTGGGCTACCAGGCTCACCAACGTGAACAGACAGACGCCGCCTATCATGCGCTCCGCGCCGCCTACCACGCTGCCTATCAACCCACGCAATTGGAAATTGTCATCCACGAGGCAGAGCGTCGCTTCCAAGAGTGGAGAGAGGTGCTTGATGAGTGTGGGGAGGTTCGTGCAGACGATTACCATGTCCTCATTGCCGAAGCCCGCGAACTCCATGAAGACATGATCGCTGCGACTGGCGGGGAGATGCTTCCCCGCGACCCGCGAGAACCAAACGCCTATGTACGTCGCCAATAGTCGCCAATAGCGGTTTCTATCCCTCATCCCCTTATTCGTCCTCATCATCATCGTCGTCTGGAGGAAGAATATCAGCAGTTTTGAAATGGCAAAAGAAGGTCGATCCTTTGCGTTCTTGGCTCTCCAGGGTCATATCCCCCTCCATAAGACCCATCATCCGCCGACTGATGGCTAGGCCAAGACCCGTCCCCGCAAATCGGAGGCTCTGGCGATTGCGTACCTGCTGATATTCGCCAAAGATCAGCGCATGGTGTTCGGGGGAAATCCCAATCCCCGTATCTTGGACACTAACACAAACCCCACCTTGTTCGCGGTAGGCCCGTACGGTAACCCCTCCATTGTCGGTAAACTTGACGGCGTTGGAGAGGAGGTTGGTCAAGACCCGTTCGATTTGCTCCCCATTCCCCGCGACATGAGGAATATCTGGCTCAATATCGACAAGCAACTCCAACTGTTTTTCGTCTGCCAATGGCTTCATAATGCCGTGGACGTTCTCGATAATCGGCGTAATATCCACGGGTCTCAGATCGACTTCAAGATGACCCGCTTCCATCTTGGCAAACTCAAGCAGGTCGTTGACGAGTCGGTGCATCCGCGTGCTGCTGTGGAGCATATAGCTGATTGGCTCCTCCATATTTGGCGGCACTGGCCCAAGTCTCCCCCGCTGGAGCATCTGTGCATAGCCGATGACAGAGGTGGCCGGAGCACGAAGCTCGTGGGTGACGGTGGCGAGAAAGGCAGAACGCACACGGTTGACCTGTTCGGCCTTTTCATATGCCTCTTGTAGCTGCTCAAACTGGTAGATTCGTGCAACCGCAACAGAGACGAAATCGCAGATGATATCGAGAAGGTGGATCTCGCTGGTAGAAACATTGCGGATATGTTGGTTGCCCACGACAAGCACCCCAAGGATGGTTTCGCTATGGACGAGTGGGATGGCAACCAGGGTTTGCAACTCTGCCTGGGTGAGCAGCAATGTGATTTCAGTATTGACGATATCGTGGTCGTTTACGTAAAAGACACGCTTTTCCCCTGCGTTGAGCATCTCTCGGATGAGGTCGAGGTCGTTTGGGGTAGCGTATTGCGTTTCAAAAGGAGAATCTTCTGCTGCATCAGTCGGTTGTTGCACTACCACATGAAGCGAAGCGTGGTCGGCACCAGTCAGCCCAATAATGACTCGATCCCATTCTTGTGCTTGGATTAACTCAGTTGCCACAAGCGGAAGTACATCTCCGATCTCATTTGCTGCATTGGCAACACGAGCTATTCGATTGAGAGTGAGAAGCTCGGCTAGCTGCTGGTTGTTCTCTTCTTCCATAAATAAAACACCTTCTATGGGTATTCGACGCAATGCAAGCCGCACGACGAGCAAGGAAACCAACGAACCTTGGGTTGGATCAAAGTCATTATAATACAAAGGTGCACTCTTCGCTAGCATTGCAATCGAACAATTGCATATCGTTCCTCTGCAAGCTATAATGCGGGTAGCCAAAGCACGCGATGCACGACAAGCAATAGAACGGGGTGGCGCACTGCCTATGAATCAGTCACCAATATCATCCTCATCAGATCTCCTGATGTCTTTACAAGAGACGTGGCCTCGCGTCGCGGAACTCATCGCCGATATGGAACACGACCAGCTTATTGAAACCCGTATCGGCCGCCTCCGACACATTAGCGCCATCTGGTATGCACGGGGAGGCTCGCCAGAATTGCTCACCGAGATCGGGCTGGAGCTTGCTGAACGATTGGGTATGCCCCGATCGGTCGTGGTGAGTGAGCTGTTGCTCGCATTTGGCTCTGCCCGTGAAGAACAACGAACCCGCGAATGGGAATCGCATCTCCTCAACCGCGTTGCGGAGCTTGATGGTCTCCACCGCATCATCTCTGCCGCCAACTCAACTCTCGACCTTGATGCCTCACTTCAGACCGTCGTCGAGACGATTGCGCACGTTGTCGGCGTTGAAGTTTGTTCGGTCTACCTCTATGACAAGCACCGCGATGAACTCGTCTTGCGCGCCACCCGCGGCCTCAACCAGGGCGCAGTCGGCCAAGTCGTCACGCATTTGGGCAAAGGCGTCACGGGGTGGGCAGCACGGGTCGGGCGGCCAGTGGCGGTGCGCGATGTGGTCAGCGACCCGCGCTACACCGTTGAACCGCAACTTGGCGATGAACCCTTCCATTCGATGCTGGCGGTGCCTATCGTCCTCTTCAGCGCGGAACGGTTTCAGTTTAGCGCCGATAAGCTGCAGGGCGTTGTGAATATTCAAACGAAAGTCCCGCGCGACTTCACGCAGGAAGAGATTAACTTTGTTGAGGTGGCGGCGGGCGAATTAGCCTTCTTCATCGCCAATGCACAGCTCTACCAACAAACCGACGAACGTCTTCAAATCAAGGTACATGAGCTTACCACGCTGCAACAGGTGTCAAAGCATATCGCTGAGCAGCTTGACCTCCACGACGTCCTCAACCTCATTGCCGAAAAGGCGGTGGAATTGGCGAAAGCCGACCGCGCTGACATCTTTCAGGTGACCGAAGAGGGCGATTCGCAGTTGGTGGCGAGCCGTGGGGTGCATGGGCAGAGCAATAGCGAGAATGTTCACCTCTTCATCGCCCACATGGCAAACGACAACAAGCCAATTGCCATCCTCAACGCCTACCAAGACTCGCGTTTCCCAGAGCTTGCCCAACTCACCGCGCGCCAAGGCTTCCATTCGCTGTTCTGTATGCCGCTCTATGCCCGTGGCCGGATGATTGGCAGTATTTGCCTCTACACGCTGCAACCCCACCATTTCAACTACGAAGAAGTCCGGCTGTTGAGCACTTTTGCAGATGAGGCTGCTATCGCGATTGAGAACGTACGGCTGTATGAAGAGAGCCAACGCGCATTGGCGGTCAAGTCGGCGATGCTCCAAGAGATGCACCATCGGGTGCGCAACAACCTGCAAACCATCTCCGCCCTGCTCGCGATGCAACTGCGGCGACTTGACCCCGAAAGCCCCGGAGGACGGGCATTGCGTGAGAGTGTGTCGCGTATCCAGTCGATTGCGGGGGTGCACAACCTCTTGTGTCGAGAGGATGTCGGCGTGACGACCGTGGAAGCTGTTGCCAAGCAAGTCGCCGACAATGCTTTGACCGGCTTGGTTTCGATTGATCGTACAGTCACCTTCTCCGTGATGGGCGATACGGTGTACATGGGGTCACGCGAAGCGACCGTGTTAGCGTTGGTTATCAACGAACTCATCGGCAATGCCCTGACCCACGGCCTCTCGCGGGAAGGGGGCAAGGTCGAGATTGAGTCGACGATTGCTGGTGATATAATAGTCATAGAGGTTCGCGATGATGGCCCGATGCATCCGAAAGAAGAATCCGACGAACAGGCCGTAACGAGTAGTGGATTAGGGCTGCAGATTATCGAAACGCTTGTCTCCGATGATTTGGGTGGCTCGTTTGAGTTGCTCCCCTGCGACGAACTCAACGACCAGGAAGGGACAGCCGACCACCCCAATCACCCGGACGAGAAGTGGATGCGGGCGCGGCTCCTCTTACCGCGGCGTATCCTCATCTGCAACGGCGAATCGGATATCCCTACCTAGAGACACGCTCAGACACGCTCATATGGCTGCCTGCTTTCGCAAGGTCTGAAAAGGACTCTATATGTCACAACAGTTTTCTGCATCTGGCATGCCGCCGATGATCGGCAAATGCCTCTCTATTCCCGAATGGAACACCTACGTTGCCTCCTACGATTTTGGCCCCATCGCTCCCAAACGTCTTGTCCTCCACCACACCTGGAAACCGACCGTCGCGCAGTGGCGGGGGCTTGCCTCAATGCGCGGGATGCAAACCTACTATGCGGGGCTTGGCTGGACGGCTGCTCCTCACATCTACTGCGCTCCTGACGGCATTTGGCTCTTCACCCCGATGAGCAATGTCGGCATCCACGCGGGGAGCGGCAACTCTGGCACCACCAATGGCGTATGGTGGTATTCGATTGGCTTGGAGATGGTCGGCAATTACGATTACGAGCGTCCAAGCGGGGCGGTGTGGGAAAACACCAAGGCCGTCATTGGAGAACTCTCCAAGCGAGTCGACGTTGCCCCGCGCAATTTCATCTCTTTCCACCGCGACTACGGGCCAAAGAGTTGCCCGGGCTGGGCTGTCACCCACGAATGGGTGTGGAGCGAGATCGAGGCCTACCTCAACAATGCCCAACCCCCCGAACCGCCCGCCCCAGGGGAGATTGGCAACCCCACCCCTGATGAGGAACAGCTGCTGGAAAACCTGCTGATGGCGAGCTATTCAAAGCGGGCGCGGGGCTATACCAGCGAATGGGCCTTTCACGAGTATGCCGTCACGCACGATATGGGCATGCCCATCGCCAAGAGCGCACGCATGACAGTCGATGGCAAGGAGTATAACTATCAACCCTTCGCCCGCGACACGCTCTACTGCGAAATCCCCAAGTGGGGCGATGTGCAGCTATTGAGTGAGCTGCTTGGCGGGAGTATCCCTCCTCACGGGTTGGGGCGCGAACTGCTTGAGCAGACCTATAAGGCGTGTGGGGCGACATTTCACGCCGATTGGGCCTCACACCAATATGCTATGAGTGCCAAACTTGGCCCGCCACTCGCCGAAGGAAGCGAAATCACGGTGGATGGCGTGCGCTACGGCTATCAAGTCTTCGCCCGCGATACGCTTTTCTTCCCCATCCCGCAATGGACGAACATTAGCCTACTCAGCACGCTTAGTGGCACGAAGGATGCAACCAAGAAGCGGCTGCGTGAAGCCCTTCTTGCGGCCATCTACAAGAGCTGTGGCACGACCTACCACCCCGAATGGGCTTTCCACCAATTGGCGCACACGCTTGAGGGTGGAGGGGGCATTGGCGCGCCGCTCTCAAACTCCGAACGCATCACCGTGGGCGGCAAACAATATGCGATACAGGTCTATACCCTCGACACGCTCTACAACGAAATCCCGCATTGGAGCAATGTCAAGCGGCTCAAAGACCTCATCCAGAAGAGCAGCAGCAATGTATCGTTTGGGATGGTATCGTTCAGTGTGGGAGAGACGCTGCCTGAGGTAGAAGGGCAGTGGGAGCCGCCAGCAGGTGTAGATTTGCGGGTTGAGCAAGTCACCCCGCCTTCGCCCTCCCGCGAAGACCGCGATGGCGCACAGGTTTCGCTGGTCATCATCCACGGCGACGATCACCCCGCTACAGAGGCTATTGAAAATATGACGGAGTTGGGGGCGCGGCAATCGTGCCACTACTACGTCACCAAGGAAGGGACTATCTACTCGCTGGTGCCCGAAGATCAAGCCGCTTGGCATTCGGGGATGGCGACCATGGGCGGGCTGTGGTTCAACACCAACCGCATCAGCATTGGGGTGATGCTCGAGGCCATGCCCGCGCAACTTGAACCGACTGAAGAAGGCGATCCTGGCGGTATGGCGCAGGAACAGCGAGAAAGTTTCCTCGCCCTGCTGAAAGACTTAGTAGACCGCTACCGCTTTGGGCCGGATGATATCATCTTAGGCGAATCGCTCATCCGAAGCGGCCATGTGATGCCGACTCAGCTGCTGGAGCGCAAGATTGCGGAGGCGTCGGACACACCAGCATAGTGGTGATAGCAGGTGCGGGCAGAGAGAGAACAGCCCAACCCGACGGGGGTTGGGCCATTGAATCGCATAGACGCCGGTCGCTACTCTTCAACGGCGTTGCGCAATGCGCGGATATTGCTCCACGGCGTGGTGATGGGTATCACGCAGCCGGTGGCCAAACAGACACGGCGGCCACCCGTCTCATCGATGGCCTGGTGCGCCAACGTACGGATATCGTGCGGCCTACCGCGCTCAATGTCGTGCTGGCTGACTCCGCCCACGACCAGCCCCGGAAACTGCTTTGCGCCTTCTGCCAGCGACGGGCCAGTATCGCGGTCGTGCCAATTGAGCGCGTGCACGGGGTAGTCGGCCACAAGGTCAAAGTAGGTATGCAGCCCATGGAGGTGGAAGAGGTTGAAATTACCATCTCTCGCCGCTCCAAGGATGCGCATATCATAGGGGCGACAGAAGGATTCATACTCTTCGCGGCTGAGGTGCGTGGAACGGGCGTGTTGCGTGGCGTAGAAGATGCCATCCGCCCCCGCCTCAAGCGCGGCATACACAAAATCAGTCGTCATCTCGGTGAGGATATCAAGACCAGCGCGGAGCTTCTCTGGCCACGTGCGCAGATGTACAATCTCTTGCATATCGCCAACGAGGTGGCGGGCCTGATCCATCGGGCTAAAAATCGTCTCAATGATGGTCACATCGGGGCCAACAAGCTCTCGCAGCCGCCGAATGCTCGTCAACTGCTGCCCCAACGTTCCGGTGGTCGCCACGATACGCGGCAGAAATTCCCACTGGTCGGGCGAGGTGATGGGGCGGGTGAGGTAATCGCTGGTACCGTGCGGATTGCCGCGGTAGGCAACCCGACACCCCAAATCGGCCACCGAATAGTGGCTTGACGGCGTCATCTTGATGAAATCCCAATCGTACTGCTGCTGGAATGCGGCAATTGATTGTGCGAGGGTCTCTGGATGTTGGTCGTCAACCGGAAAGTGTCGCCACAACGCGACGGGGGCACGGTCTACTTCTTGTCCGGCGACGGCAGCGGCAAGACGTTCTCGCTTATTCATATCGTCTCCTGTCTGAAATACACATCAGAATACTCTGAATACCAGGTACATACTACCACGTACCGCGGCCTATCTGCTCCATCGCTTGAGATATTGCACGTCTGCTCGGCCACTCGTTCTCCATACACTGCTAAAGCGTTCAGAGAAAAGGACAAACCATGCGCTATACACCCATCCTCGCCACATTGGGCTATGTGATGTCGCCAGATAAGAAGCATGTCCTGATGGTACACCGCAATGCGCGCCCCGACGACCATCACCACGGCAAGTATAATGGGCTTGGCGGCAAGGTCGAGCAGACCGAAGATGTCGTCACCGGCATGTGCCGCGAAATCTACGAAGAATCGCAGATCGAGGTCACGTCGCTGACTATGCGCGGGACAATCAATTGGCCCTTCTTTGGCAAGCACGGCGAAGATTGGTTTGGGTTTATCTTCCGCATTGATGCATGGAGCGGAACGCCGTTGACACACAACCCCGAAGGTACGTTAGAATGGATACCCGTTCAGGAGGTCACGCAGCTTGACCTGTGGCCGGGCGATACACTCTTCCTGCCCATGGTCTTCCAAGACCACCCGCGGCAGTTTCACGGCGCGATGATCTACGAACAGGGCAAACCTGCCCATTGGACATACACAACGGTTGAATAGCCGAAGGAAAGCCGAAGGAAAACCGAAGGAAAACGTAGCACAACACAGCAAGGAGTATAGTGAATGCTAGATATAAAGCGTATTCGTGAGCAACCTGAGTGGCTGAAGGAGCAACTTACCCGCGCTGGCAGCGATGGCGGGGCGATTGATGAAACCCTCGCGCTTGATGAGCAACGCCGAACGTTGCTGCAAGAGGTCGAAGCGCTCAAGGCCAAGCGCAATGCGGTCTCCAAAGAGATCGGCAAGATGAAGGACGCCGAAGAGCGCAATCGCCGTATTGAAGAGATGCGCGCCGTGGGCGACCAGATCGCCGAACTCGATCAGCAGATCAACGGTATTGAAGAGCGGCTGCAGATGGTGATGCTTGATATCCGCAATATCCCCCATGCCGACGTTCCCCAAGGCGAAGACGAAGACCAGAACGTCGTTATCTCCCAAGAGGGCGAACCACAGGAACTTGATTTCCCCGCCAAACCGCATTGGGAGCTTGGCGAGACGCTTGGCATCATCGATTTTGAGCGCGGGGTGAAGCTGTCTGGCTCACGGTTTTACGTCTTGCGCGGGGCGGGGGCCAAACTCCAACGCGCCCTCATCCAATGGCTGCTTGACCTTCACCATGAGCAGGGCTACCAAGAGATCTACACCCCTTTCATCGTCAAGGAGCAGTGTATGTACGGGGCGGGGCAATTGCCCAAGTTCCGCGACAACCTCTACCGCGATGAGAATGCCGGTATGTGGCTTGTGCCGACGGCGGAAGTCCCCATCACCAACCTCTACACCGACGAAATCTTGGAGGCTTCGCAGCTGCCCATCCACCTCTGCGGCTATACGCCCTGCTTCCGCCGGGAGCAGATGAGCGCTGGACGCGATGTACGGGGCATCAAACGCGGTCATCAGTTTGACAAGGTGGAGATGTATAAGTTTGTCCACCCCGATACGAGCTATGACGAGCTAGAAAAGCTCCGCGGCGACGCCGAAGCCACCTGCCGCGCGCTCAATATCCCCTTCCGCACGAAGATACTCTGCACGGGTGATATGGGCTTTGCCGCCACGAAAACCTACGACATTGAGCTGTGGGCACCGGGCCAGGAAGAGTGGCTTGAAGTCAGTTCGTGCAGCAATGTGGAAGATTTCCAGGCCCGCCGTGCTAATCTGCGCTTCCGGCCAGAGCCAAATGCCAAACCAGAGTTTCTCCACACGCTCAACGGCTCTGGATTGGGGGTGCCGCGCACGATGATCGCGATTATGGAGAACTATCAGCAGGAAGATGGGAGCATTGTCGTTCCCGAGGTATTGCGCCCCTATATGAACGGTATTGAGGTGATACGCTAGCGGGGAAAACACGATTATGGATGTAACACACCATACCACCAAGGTAAATGATATCCACATGCACTATGTGCGGGCGGGGGAAGGGCCACCAGTCCTCTTCTTGCATGGGTTCCCAGAATTTTGGTATAGTTGGCGGCACCAATTGCAGCCCTTGAGCCAGCATTGCACGGTGATTGCGCCAGATTTGCGTGGCTATAACGACACGGATAAGCCCGAATACGGCTACGATATGGACACGCTGATGGACGATGTGCACGGGTTGCTTGATGTGCTTGGCTTTGAGCGGGCCTCTCTCGTTGGGCACGACGCCGGTGGCGCATTGGCGTGGTTGTTTGCCATCAATCACCCGTCGCGGGTTGAGCGCTTGGCGGTGCTCAATTTCCCACACCCGGCGCTCTTCGTCAAAGCGCTTGCCACCAACCCGCTGCAGATGATACGGAGCATCTACATCTCCTTTGCGCAGATACCGTGGTTGCCAGAGACCGTGCTCCGTTTGGGCGACTATGGTCTGGTAGATTATATGTTCCGGCAGATGGCGGTAAACACTGGCGGTATCACCGACGAGGATATTCAGCGGTATAAAGAGGCCATCCGCAAGCCGGGCGCACTCACCGCCGCTCTGGAGTGGTACCGGGCATTTGGGCTTGGCGGGGGTATCTGGAAATTTGCACGGTCGGGGCGGGTGGGGCCGGTCGAGATGCCAACTATGCTCATTTGGGGCAAGGCAGACCCCTTCCTTGGCGTCGAGATGACGTATAACACCGAACGCTACGCCCCCAATGTTGAAATCCACCGCCTTCCGGGGTGCTCCCACTGGGTGCAGCAGGAGTGTCCGGCGCAGGTAAACGACCTCCTTTTGCCATTCCTGACACAGAAACACGAGACAGAACCATCATACTGAATGCACTGATATGAACGAACAAACCTTTGCACAGGTAGATACCTACATCACAGACCTTTTTCACCTGCAGGACGACGTGCTCAAAGAGGTCGTACGCACATCGGAGGAAGCAGGAATCCCCGCCATCGCCATCACGCCCGTCCAGGGGCAATTTCTCTTCCTGCTCGGCCTTCTCAGCCGCGCCCACCGCATCTTGGAGATAGGCACGCTTGGGGGGTATAGCGGGATTTGGCTTGCCCGTTCGCTCCCCGTCAATGGCCGTCTCGTCACCCTTGACCACGACCCACATCATGCCGACATCGCCCGTCAGAACTTTGCGCGGGCAGGGGTGGCAGATAAGGTGGAGGTGCGGGTGGGGAATGCGCTCGAATCTCTGACCCAGATGGCGAACGAAGCGGTTGAGCCATTTGATATGGTCTTTATTGATGCAGATAAGCCTCCCTACCCCGACTACCTTCGTATGGTGCTGCGGCTGACCCGCCCCGGCTCGCTGATTGTTGCCGACAACGCCATCCTCAAGGGCGATGTGGTTGACCCCAATGCCACCAACGAGAAAACCAACGGGGTACGGACATTCAACCAAATGCTCGCTTCTGATCAGACCCTTGCCGCAACGATTGTGCAGATGGTCGGCGCGAAGGGGTTTGATGGGATAGCGTTGGCGGTGGTGAGGGATATATGACATGATGGCTGAACGCTATACAGACATCTACCGCCGGGCACGCGAGGCACTCGAATCCGACGCCGAAGCCCTCCTCGAACGACCGCTTTCCTGCCGCGAAAAAAACCTCTTTCGGAGTTGTGGTACGATCACCATGTTAGAATCGCTTGGCATGGTGGTCTACTATTCGCAAACCGGCGATGAATTAGCAGCGAAGTTGGCAGAAATGTCGATGGAATCGCGCTTTGTGTTGGCGGTGCGAGAAACCATCGAACGGCTTGAGCGGCAGATCGGCCACCCCCTCTCCGACACCGAGCGCCAGCAGGTGCGAGAGCTGGGAAATATCGAAGAGTTGTGGACGCTTGAAGAGCGATTGCAAGAGGTTGAGCCTGACAAACGCGATACCACGCTCCGGTCAATACTCGCCCAGGCTCACAAGAGTTCCTGAACGACATAGAGCCAGATTAAGGAGACTTCTTACTATGGCAGAGAATGACGACGCCAAGAAACCAACTCGCCCAACACCCAAAAAAACCACAGGTTCTGGCTCCGGTGATGATCAGGAGAAGAAGAAACCAGCCCGCACCCCGCGTGGACGCTCCACTTCTTCCTCCAAGTCAAAAACCCCTGCCTCCAAAACGTCACAAACCTCTTCCACGTCTTCCTCTTCTTCCAAAACCAAGTCAACAGGCCGGTCAACGCGCTCAACGACAGGCCGCAAAAAGACTACTGGAAGTACCTCCACTCGTCGGCAAACCACGAAAAAAACCGATGAAGAGGCCGCAAAGCAGGAAGAAGTAGCAGCCCAGGAAGACAAAGCCGAGGAGCAATCAAAGCAGGCAGAAGAAAAAGCCGAAAAGCCTGCCGAGGCTAAGGCCGAAGAGAAGGCCGAAAAGCCTGCCGAGGCCAAGCCCGAAGAAAAAGCCGAAAAGCCTGCCGAGGCCAAGCCCGATGAAAAGGCCGAAAAGCCTGCCGAGGCCAAGCCCGATGAAAAGGCCGATGAGAAAACCAAAGAGGAAAAAGAAGAGCCTGCGCGAGAGCGAGCCGTTTCGGAGCCGCTGAGCATGGAGAAAGAACCAGAACAGCCTGAGGAGGCTACACAAACAATGGAGCAATCAGGGCAATCAGGGCAATCAGGGCAGTCGGAACAAGCAGTCCAAGAGCCGCCTTCCGCGAAGGAGGAACCAAAAACCACATCCGCCCCATCGCAGCCAACGCAACCCGTGCAGCCTACACAGCCTGCGCAACCAACGGATGATGGTTCCTTCCCAAAGGGCATGGCCTCCTACCCCGACTCGGCCCCGCGCTACGATGGCGGTATGCACCCGCTCTCCGACAGCAAGAGCCACGCGATTATCATTGGCGGTAGTATGACGGGCATGATGGCCGCGCAAGTCTTGACGCGCCACTTTGCCAAGGTCACAATAATAGACCGCGACTTTCTCCCCGATGACGAATCGCAGCGGCGGGGTACTCCCCAAGCCATCCACCTCCACAACGTCGTCACGCGCGGCTGGATGGTCTTAGAGCAACTGTTTCGAGGCATCCAAGAGGAGCTGATCGACGCCGACGCACCGCCAATTAGCTGGCCCGCCGACTTGATGTGGCTGGGGCGCAAGGGGTGGAGTCCGCGCTTTGAGGCCAATATCACCACCTACTCCTGCACCCGCAACCTGCTCGAAACCAAGATACGCCATCGTATCCAGCGTGAAGGAATCATTGACATCCTCCCGCAGACGAGCGTCACAGGCGTGTTGACCGATGAGAGCGGCAAGAAAATAACAGGCGTAAAAATACGCGGCTATCATCATCAGCAGGGGCTAGTCGGCGAGGAAGCACATATTCTTGGGTCATTGGTGGTCGATGCGAGTGGCCGCTCCTCCCGCACGCCGCAGTGGCTTGAGGAACTTGGCTACAAACCACCCCGCCAAAGCATCGTAAAGCCATATGTTGGCTACTCAACCCGCCATTACGTCTTGCCCCACGACCAAATGCCCGATTGGAAAGTGTTGCTGGTGCAGAGCCGCCCGCCGCATAGCAACCACTCTGCGGGCCTCTTCCGGGTTGAGAACAACCACTGGACATTGACACTGGTGGGGATGGGGGGTGATTACCCGCCGTCGGATGAAGAAGGCTTTATGGAGCTGTTGCGCAACCTGCCTGACCCCAAGCTTTACGAGTTTGTGAAGACGTTGCAGCCGACATCGCCCATTTACACCTACCGTATCCCCCAAAACCGCGTCGTGCACTTTGAGAAGATGTCGCGGCGGCCAGAGAACCTCATCGCGATTGGCGACGCTGTGTGCGGCTTCAACCCCGTCTATGGCCACGGCATTTCGGTGGCGGCGCAAAGTGTATCAACCTTGCACAAGTCGCTGCGGCAACAGATCTTCATCACCCGCGGCAGCTTGACCGGCTTTGCGCAGCTCTTCCACGACAACCTAGCGTCGGTGGTATCGGCCCCGTGGGTCTTCACAACCGGCGAAGATATGCGCTACCCAACGACGGAAGGCGGCGATCAGTCGGTCTTCACCCAAGCCGCGCATTGGTACGTCGACGGGGTGATGGACTATGCGCTTGATAGCCCAGATACCCACCGCGCCTTGATCCAGGTGATGCACCTCTTAAAGTCACCACTTATCTTCCTGCGGCCAGATATAGTGATCAACGCAATAGCAACCAATGTGGGGCGGTGGAATACTCGCTAGCCAATTTGATATCTACATATCGTCAAACACAGGCGATAGACATCAATACGTTCGTATCACACGGGACGCATATGCGTCCCCTTTCTCTTTTCTGGAGGTCGATTGTGGACTATGAGATATGCCAAAACCCGTATGTGTCACCGCAAACCTTGTTTGCACGCATCCGCCTCGACCGTTTTGCCGGACGGGGATGGCTGATCGAGCAGATTGACTCCTTCTTCCGCCAGCACGACCGGGGATATCTCTTGTTGGAGTCGGAGGATGGCTTGGGGAAGACAACGCTCCTCGCTCATCTTGTACAGAAACGGTCATACATTCACTTGTTTGTTGAGCAAGCACGGGGAGTAGACAATGTGGCCAATGGGCTTCGCAGCCTCGCCACGCAACTCATCCGCGATTGGCAACTGCAGTCGTGGTTTGCAGACGATGTGTTGCCAGCCGTGGCGGTGCGCCCAAACTTCCTCCAGCGATTGCTCTATGTAGCGGCGCGCCGCCGTGACCAGACCAGCCCCGGCACCCCGATTGTCTTGGTGGTTGATGGGTTTGACGAGGCGGGGACATTCCCCGGCCAAAACACGCTTGGGTTGCCGCGTATGCTGCCGAAAGGGGTATATGTTGTGGTGGCGCGCCAGCCGTCGGTCGGCACACTCACCATCGACACCCCGCCCACCATCATCCGTATTGATGCAAATGACCCACGCAATACCCGTGATATGCAGCTCTACCTCGAACAACTGCAACAGTCGTCCACAGTGGGCGAGCGGTTGCGGGCAGAAGGCTTCACATCGGAAGCACAAGCAACCATCATTGAGCGCAGCAAAGGGTCGTGGATGTATCTTTGCTTTGCAGTTGACCAGATAGAGCGCGGGGAACTCTCTGCAAAGGATATTGCCACTTTACCATCGGGCCTGCCTGCGCTCTACCTCGATTTTTGGTGGCGGCAGCGGGAGAAACAGCACGGTACCGATCAGGCACAGCAGTGGCAATATTCGCAACCATCGCACCACCGTTGGCAGAAGGCGATTTTGCCACTGCTCTCCACCCTGTGCGCGGTGATGGAAGGCGTCACGGCACAAACCCTCGTCACGCTCGCAGATATCGATATGCCACTCCACGAGGTACACCATCTGCTGCAGAGAGAATGGAACACCTTTGTGGCGCATCATCCGGGCGATGATCCGCATTATTGTCTGTGCGATACAAGTATGCGTCACTTCTTGGATGGGCGGCGGATGACTGCTGCTCTTCCTCCTGGCCTCAATGAAGATGACCACGCCTTCCTCAACGAGATGCGCGACTCGCTCCGCCGCACCCACAGCCGCATTGCAGACTATTATCTAGAGCGGTGGGGAGGAATGGAAAACCTATTGCCAGATATCCCCATCCGCACGCGCAACAGCTCCGATGATGGCTATGGCTTGCGGCACGTGGTGGCACATTTGGCGGGGGCAGGCCGAGTCGATGACGTACATCAACTCCTGCGTTTGGAGTGGGTAACTCAGCTTGAGAGCGACGTGGAAGAGCCAACCAGTTGGTTCGGACGCCTCGATCAGACTGTCCGGCGGTGGTTGGGGCTGATGCGTGTGCCCTCCCATCAACAGCACACCTTGGTATGGTACACCGCGCGGGAGCAGGAAGGTGATCTTGCCGACTACCTCAGCGATATTGTCCAGGCGTGGCAGTTGGCAGAACAGTGTGAATATCACGAGTGGCATACGCTTAGCGAAGAGGAGGCGACCCGTCTCATCAGCGAACAGATCGGCCTGCATTGCGGCTATGCACTCATCAATGCATCGGTCAACAGCCTCGCGCACAACATCCCCCTCCCTCTGCTTGGAGCCTTACTTGAGAAAGAAATCTGGAAGCCAGATCAAGCAATCGCGTATGTGCGCCAAACCCTCCAAGGCAAACAACAAGCCGACGCTCCAGCGATCCTGGCCAGGTACCTCCCCGAAGAGCTTGCGGGTGATGCATTGGCGATGGTACGCGCTGTCCGGGGTGAGCACGAACGTGCCAGAGCATTGCAGGGGCTTGTGGAGCACCTCCCCGCCCCCCTCATCAGCGAGGCCTTGACCGCAGCACGCGAAATTCATCACCCCGCGTGGCGCGCCAAAGCGTTGGTTGGGCTTATCCCCTATCTGGCAAACGACACACGTGTAGAAGTCATTGACGAGGCCTTTGAGGCGACGCAGGCAGTGTGGCATGCGAGTGCGCGCGCCGAAGCATTGATAGACCTCGCCCCGCACTTGCCAGAACCGTTGCTGCGAAAGGCAGTCGAGGTGGCGCGAGAGATTGTCGATAGCGATTGGCGATCTAAGGCGTTGGTTGGCATCGCTCCTCATTTACCGCAACCATTGCTGCACGAAGCCCTGTCAATGTGGGAGGTATGGAGCGGCCATTGGCGGCTCAAAGCCTTGTCGCAACTTGCGCAGGCAGACCGCTTAGAAGATTTGGGGGATGTGTACCGTGTGGTAGATATTGCCAAGACTATCCCCAATGAAGAGCAACGGGCGCTTGCCTTGGCCGACATCTCCCCGCACCTCCCTCCTTTCATACACACGATTGTGCTCAAGGCGATTTGGTCATTCACCCACGAACAGAACAAAGTCATCGCGCTTGAGGGCATTATTCCGGTGTTGTCCGAGCGGCACGTGGAAGAAGTGTGGGAGGTGGCAGAGCAGATGGAGCAGGATGAGAGCCGAGTGCGGTTGCTTGTCGCCCTGCTACCCTACATCCCCACCGACGAAGAATCGCGCAATACCCTCATCGACCAGGTGATTGAGAGTGCACAGATGTTGGGCGAGGAGCAGAAACGTGTTGCCATCCTGACAACGCTTGGCAAAACCCTCGCCATCCTCGATCAGCGGGAGAAGGCACTTGCCGTCATCGAGACGATCACCGACAGAACCAAGCAGACGGTGGCGTTGGCGAACCTCGCCTGCGCCAGTCTTTCTGGATGGCCGCCCGAAATCTTGGACAAAGTGCTCAATCAGGTACCTCATCTTGATGACCCTGACCAGCGCACCGATGTGTTGACCAAAATCTCGCCCTACCTAGGGCCACAATCGCTGCAGCGTGCATTGGTTGAGGCGCGGGCGATTAACGACATCTACCTGCGCATGCGGACGCTCATTGCATTTTCGCCCTACCTGTCGGAGCCACTCTTGCGCCAGATCTTAACCTATGCACAAGGGCTTAATGATGAGCAGGATCGGGTGGAGATATTGATTTTACTCTCGCACCACCTGCCCGAAACACTTGCCCGCGAAGCGATAGAGGTGGTGCAGGAGGTGGAACGGCATACCTACTACCCCGTCGCGCTCAAAGGCGTCCGATCATCGCTGCGCGAGTCGCTTGCCCACACGATGATGCAATCGGCGCGGATGATTGTCAACGAGCACGACCGGGCTTCTGCCTTTGCGGAGATTGGCCCCTATCTTAGCGAGTATGACCGCACGGAGCTTCTCAACGATGTGCAGCATATGCAGCGAGATGGGCATCGCTTCCACGTGCTGAAGGCGCTTATCCCGTATCTCTCTGGCACGCTCCTCCTCCAGACGCTGCCGATGGCGCGGGGCTTCCGGCAGGCAGAACACCGTTCGACCATCTTGATGATGCTGGCGACCCGCCTTGCCAAACGCGGCTATTGGCGGCAGGCATTTGATGCAGCATGGGGCATCCACACCACGAATGACCGTGCTACGACGTTGGTCAACATCGCGCATGCGCTCCCCGAACCACTCCAAAAAGAAGTGCTCTCTGCCATCCGCACGGTGGAGCAGCCAGATGTGCGTGCGAAAGCATTGGCGACCATCGCTCCGTTGCTCTCTACAGAGGAGCAATCAGTCTTGCTGCCAGATATCTTGTCGTCTGCATTGGCGGCGCGGTGGAGTGGCGATGCATCGCCGTCTGAGATATTGACTGCCATCAAGACACACGATGCCCGTTTGCAGGCCCTCGAATCGATCAAGCTCATTGACAGCCCTGATGACCGGGCACGTGCCTTGGTTGAGATAGCGCCATTTTTGCCGGAGCCGGTGAAGTATGAGACATTGCGGTTGGCGTTGGGGGCGAGTCGGCTGGTGTGGGGAGAATTTCGCGCCAAATTGCTTGTCGATCTGGCTCCCTATATGCCAAAATCGCTATTGCGGGATATGATTGAGGATATTCAGTCGCTGGATCGGGAAGAGTGGCGGGCGATGGCATTGATTGGGGTTGCGCCCTACCTCCCCCACGTCCTTGAGGGCGATATGGTGAAAGAACCGCTTGCGGCGGCACGGACGATTTGGGATGTCAAGGAGCGCATAGAGAAGATGATCCACATGTTGCCCTTCCTGCCGGAGTCGGAGCGGCTGAATGTGCTGACTGAGTGTATAACGGCGGCACGGGGGATAGCTCATGCGATGGATCGGAGCGAGTCGTTGGAGAAGCTTGTCCCGCACGTGCTGCCGCTGCCGCGCGAGACTATTTACCGCTTCTGGTGCGATACGCTCCACATCGCTGCGACACGTACCCGTGAAGATATCCTGCTTGATCTGCAAGCACTTATCCCCGTGTTGCGCGCGCTGGGGGGGAAGACGTTAATCGGGAATGTAGCACAATCTCTGATCGAAGTGGGGTATTGGTTCTCGTGATGTAGGCGGGAGCAAGGAGGAGAAGGAAGTAAAAACGAAGGGAGCCTTTTGTTGTGGTCTATGCGGCTCCCCTCGTTTCAGGAGAGGAAGAGAGGATCGTAGCCACGTCGAGGTGCTTATGCACTGATACACCATATGATATCCTGGTGTATCCCTCTACCGTGGTCTATTGCGAATGTGGGTGGGTGGTGCTACTTGTCGTTGAGAATGGCGACGCCCGGCAAGACGCGGCCTTCAAGCAGCTCAAGCGATGCCCCACCACCCGTGCTGATATGCGTGATACGTTTTGCCATCCCCGACTGCTCAATCGCCGAAACGGAGTCGCCCCCACCAACGACTGTCTTTGCACCGGCGTCGGTTGCTTCTGCCAATACTTCTGCCATCGCGAGGGTACCTTTGGCAAATGGTGCCATCTCAAAGACCCCCATGGGGCCGTTCCAGATGACTGTTTTGGCGTTCTTGAGCACATCGCCATACGCCTTGATGCTGTCAGGGCCAATATCCAGGATGCGCCAACCATCAGATACCTCAGTCACGGGGACAACCTTGTGGTTGGCGTTGGCATCGAATGCATCTGCTACGACGGCGTCAGTTGGGAGCATTAGTTGGACGTTGGCCGCTTCGGCCTTACTCATCAGCTCTTTGGCGACCTCAAGGCTTTCCTTCTCTACCAACGAATCGCCGACCCCATAGCCTTTGGCCATCAGGAAGGTGTTGGCCATCCCGCCACCGATGAGCAGCGTATCGACCTTGGAGATGAGGTTTTCGATGACGCTAATCTTATCGCTGATCTTGGCTCCGCCGATGATGGTTACGAAGGGACGTTGCGGGTTTTCCAAAGCCCCGTAGAGCGCTTCTAGCTCGGCCTCAAG
>CAZGLO010000004.1:24723-44543 GCA_964526735.1 uncultured Chloroflexaceae bacterium
TAGCGTGGGCGCGGTGTGCCGCCCCAAACGCATCATTGACATAGATATCGCCCAGCTTCGCCAACTCTTTGGCCATCTCCGGGTCGTTTGCTTCTTCACGCGGGTCGAAGCGGGTATTTTCGAGCAACAACACCTGGCCCGGGCCAATGCCTTCGGCGGCTGCGATGGCAGCATCGCCGGTGGTGGCTTCGGTCTTCTTGACTTCCTGTGCTTCGGGCAATAGCTCGAACAACCGCTCTGCGATGGGGCGAAGGCGCAAGGTCTCAACGACTTGCTTCTTGGGCCGCCCCAAGTGAGACATCAGGACAACGCTTGCCCCATGGTTGAGGAGGTAACGGATGGTGGGCAAGGCGGCACGGATACGGGTGTCATCGGTGATGTTTTGCTCTTTATCCAGCGGCACGTTGAAATCGACCCGAACGAGTGCTCGTTTTCCAGTCCAATCAACATCACGAATAGTCTTCTTGTTCATACTATAGTGGCGCAGGAACCCACCTGCTTCAGCGGGTGGAGGAAGCGCCGCTCCTCCTTTCTTGCTAAGCTCTGTCTGCACAAGACGGCGGTTTGGTGTTGTGGGCAACCGCCATACCCAATGAAAAGATGCCAAAGGCGCGAAAGAGACACGAGAAAGACACGAAAGATATGAACGAAACACGTGAGAGAGCTTGAGAGCCGTCCCATTAACGCGAACAACGTCGCAGTGTAGGTATTCTCTACCTTCTCGGAAAAGTACGATGCCCATTGTAGCATATTCAGAGCAGGACGTTGTCGGGAACGTGCCGCCACCACATATCCTTTGCCCCACCCTGTAACCTTCCCTCTCTAGAGTGCATCAAACAGACATACGCAGACATACGCAGACGGAGCAGCAACGTATGGCGTGGTTGTTTGTCCGAAAATTTACGAAAATTTACGATGGAAAGTAGAAAGGGGGATGGGCGCTTGGGGTCGCTCTCACTATGGTTATGGATACCCACCGACATCATTATAGCAAATGCCAGGAGATGCTCCACCAACTGAATGAGTACATTGACGGCGAAATAGAAGAGGAGTTGTGCCGGGAGATTGAGCACCATCTCGCCAATTGCCCCGACTGCC
This sequence comes from uncultured Chloroflexaceae bacterium, assembly GCA_964526735.1. Classification (GTDB taxonomy): domain Bacteria; phylum Chloroflexota; class Chloroflexia; order Chloroflexales; family Chloroflexaceae; genus JAAUSY01. The sequence continues at coordinate 25,822 of CAZGLO010000004.1, forward strand.
AACTGATTGTCAACACACTCAGCCGCACGATCACGCTCTACCGCTCGCTTGCTGATGTCGAGGTGGAGCTGCCGGACGAGGTGGAGGCGCGGTTGCTTGACAAACTCTCCCGCAATCTGCCCTAAATTCCGACGAATTTGGTGTAACCTTTTTAGCCACCCCTGCATCTAAGTAAATTGAATGGCATATGTGCCAAACAACATCGTACTATCTCGTTCAGGTTTTCGCCTGAAGTGTTTTATTAACAAAAAGTATGTCAAGGAGTGAATGAACGTATTATGTTCACCAGAAACGAAGGAAAAATCGAGCGCGTTATTCGGGTTAGCATTGGGTTGGTTGTCCTCGCCACTGCCTTTATCGTCTTGTCGGGTACCATGCAATGGGTCTTGGCCGCCGTCGGTGTGATTCTTCTCCTGACCGGCATTGTTGGCTTCTGCCCGCTCTACACCATCATCGGCAAGTTCACGAGCAATGAGCAGATGTGCCCTACTTGCACCCCTGAAGAGAACGCAGCTAACCAACGCTCGAACTCCTAAGTCTTCTCATAGATACCGATAGATACTGACACAGTTTTTTTTGGGCGGCGAATGGGACGGCTTTGCCGTCCCATTCGCCGCCCACTTCGTCTTCCTTCCTTATCCCCTCCCTCGCTCCTCCCCCACACCCTCTCTGCTGCTACAGGACAAGTGTGTGCGGCAAAAGGTGTTGGTAGATCTGTACGACCTTCTTCAGCTCGTTGGCCGCGTTGATTTTCTCGGCGGTGGCGCGGGAGGCTTGCTGCATCTCGGCAATCTGGCTTGGGGTCAGCTTGTTGAGCGCCTCTGCGATGTCCGACGGCTCAAAAGAAGGTGCCACACACCCACACCCATGCGCCTTGACCATCGCGGCCATATCTGGCGAAGGCCCGACACACAGTGCCAACCCCGCAATGATATAGTCAAAGAACTTGTTGGGGAGCGCCATGAGTTGGTTGTAGTTGGCCGGAAACATAAAGCTAAACCCGATATCATACTGGGAAATAGCCTCTATGATACGCTCTGTAGGAACCGGATCGTGGAAGAACACCCGCCCGGGAGCTTTTTCCTCTGCTAAGTGCTGCAGTTCCTCAATATAGGTGTCGTCGTTATTCTTCACAAGCATAAAATGAAGCTCGAACCGCTCATCACAAAGGGCAATTGTCTCAATCATCAATTCAAGTTTCCGCGCTCGACCCGCTCCACCATGATGTATTAACCGTATGTGTTGGTTATTGGTAGGCGGAGCAGCAGTAGATGCTTCATGATACTCCGGCACATTGAGTACGACCGTGGGGTCAAGGCCAAATTCTTGTTTGTACCGTTCGGCGATAGTCGGCCCGACGGTGATGGAGGAGGCGATGAAGGGGGTATACTTCTTCAGCATATGCGTAATTTTGCCGGTCTCCAGCCATTTCCACCACCAATCGTGCTCCCGCTGCAATGGCGCATACTCGTGCAAATCGGAAACCACCCGCGCTCCAGTTTTTTTCGCCGCCTCGACCGCAAGCGGCACCGCCACCCAGTCATTCGCATGAATGGCATCGCAGGGGTTGGCCTCGACGGCGGGGTAGTAGCGGCCATAGGTACGCCAATACCAACGCTCGTAGAGGGCGGGAAATACCCGTGCAAGTAGCCCTTTGAGGTAGTATTCAGTGGGGATTTTTATCTTGTAGTAGGTGCGGACAATCTCTTTGATGAATTCGGGAGTATTCTCACGCGCCGCCGCCACAAGCTCTGTATCCTCTTGCTTGGGCTTGTCAAGCGTCACCCATTTCACGCGGTCGTCGTGCTCCCACGCCGGATGGGGATGGCCAAAGCCGATGACGGTTAAATCATAATGGGGAACGAGATAGGTAATTTGGCGTAATACCCGCGCATCGCGGTAGATGGGGGATAGGGAAAGAATGCAGATAGAACGTCTCACGAAATGTTCCTTGTTGTCCAAGTTAGTTTTGGCTTCACCACGCCCCCGCTCCTCCCATAGTAATCACCTTTCAGCACGCCATCGTCAATGACATCGAAGGTAATTGCCTGCTCTATGTCGAAGGGATCGCGGCGGTTTGCCATAAACCCTCGCAGGGAGATATAAAACTTCCCTTCATTAAGCAGATTACCATAGATAATACATTGTGTCACGTAGTGGCCGCGGGGAAGGGGCTTGCCATAGTAGTGCTCTTCGTGGTTGTTCATAGAGCTGAAAACACAATAGCCGTCCATATCGTAGAGCGTGAGCGAAAACCCCGCACTTCCCCCCTCCTCCACGATCTCATACGCAATCTCAACAACCACATCCTCCGACATATTGACAGAAGGCACTTCCTCGCCCATGTGGTTCTTGAGCGCGACGCGGCTGACCCGAACCTCCAAATTCCCCGGTCGTTTTTCGCCTTCCCACTGCTGCTTGCTCTTCTCGCTTGTCATCTCTCTGCCGAGGTAGCGCTGTATCACCGTAGAAGCATCGCCATCTTGCTGCACCTGACCATGCTCAATCAGCAGGACGCGGTGGCAGAGCGACCGCACGGCAGGCATATTGTGGCTCACAAAGATGACCGTCCGCCCTTCCCGCGCAATGTTGCCCATACGCCCAAGACATTTCTTCTGAAAGGATGCATCGCCCACCGCCAGCACTTCGTCGATGATGAGGATTTCAGGCTCAAGGTGCGCGGCAACCGCAAACGCCAGCCGGACATACATCCCGCTTGAGTAGCGCTTGACGGGGGTATCGATAAACTTGCCGATGCCTGAAAACTCGATGATCTCGCTAAATTTCTCATCGATTTCCGTGCGCCGCATCCCCAAAATCGTTCCGTTGAGGTAGACATTCTCACGGCCCGTCAGCTCCGGGTGGAAGCCCGTCCCCACCTCCAGCAAGCTCGATACCCGCCCACGTATCCAAGCGCGACCGCTGGTTGGCTCGGTAATGCGGGACAATATCTTGAGGAGGGTTGATTTCCCCGCCCCGTTCTTGCCGATGACGCCAACGATTTCCCCCTGCTGCACGTCAAACGACACGTCTTTCAGCGCCCAGATGATATCATCGGCTTCCTGCTCGCCCTCGCCAAACTGCGACATCTTGCGGAGGCGTTGGAGATTGCGCAGCGGGCGGCGAAACACGCTCGCCATCGCCCCCACCAACGTATCCTGGTGTTCATCCCGCGTCCCGATGCGGTAGCGCTTTGAGAGCGCTTCTGCTTGAATGGCAATATCAGACATAGCTATGCGACATCTGCAAAGGTGCGTTCCATGCGGCGGAAGTAGAGGCTCCCGCTGACGACGAGGAAAATCGCACTCATTGTCCCTATACTCAAGAGATCCCACGGCATGGGGTTTGTCCCCAACAACGACGACCGAAAGCCCTCAACCACGCCCGCTATCGGGTTGATACCGTAGAGCAAGCGGTATTGGTCGGGGATGAGGCTGACGGGGTAGACCACTGGCGCGGCATACATCAGCAGTTGTACGCCAAAGCTCAATCCATAACTCACATCACGGTATTGCACCGCAAGCGATGTGAGCCACATTCCTATCCCTGCCGCCGTCAAGACCATCAGCAGGACAAGGAAGGGCAGCGTAAGGCTCCAACCAGTGGGCGATATCTGGAACCAAAACATCATCCCAAAGAGGATAATAAGCGCAATGGTGAAGTCGATCAGCTTGCCCAATACCGCCGATAAGGGGATAATGAGGCGGGGAAAGTAGATCTTACTAATCATCCGCGCATTGGCGATGAGGCTGTTGCTTGAGGCGGTCAGGGCGTTGGAGAAATATGTCCACGGCACCAGCGCAGCGAAGCTAAACACCGCATAGGGCACTCCATCGGAGCCGATTTTGGCCAAGTTGCCGAAAACCACCGTAAACACCAGCATACTGGCAACCGGCTGGATAATCGCCCACCCTACACCCAATACCGACTGTGCATAGCGCACCCGTACATCGCGCCAAATCAGGAAGAAAAACAGATCGCGGTAGTGCCACAACTCCTGCCAATCAATCAGCCGCCACCCGGAGCTTGGAGCAATGACGATTTCTGGTATCTCCTCTGGCGGGGGAAGAGGCGAGAGCGTGGATGATGAATGCTCTGGATGCTCTCCATGCTCTCCATCGTCTGGATGTTCTGGGGTATCGGGGCTATCGTGCCCATTATGCCCATTGCGCCCCTTCTTTTCATCATGCCCGTCATGCCTATCGTGCATATATCGTGGTTTCTCACTTCCCTGTGTACAAAATGCTGCGACCGCCATGCTATAATATCGCCCATGCAACACCAAACAGCCTGCGAGGGAGACACAACCTCCCCATCATACCAACAGCAAACAACATGTCTATCAACATGTTTATCAACTCTGTCAACATGCCAACCACCCCACCCCGCCCTCCCATCCGAGACCATCTTGCTGGCATTGGCGACGGTCGGAATAGGGGCATCTTTCCTACGATTACTTGTTCCGCCTCTCGCAATGGTACTGCTTGCGGTACCGCTCTTGCTGTTTCTGCTCTTGCTCTATTGGGAGAAGCAGCACCCTGAGGCCCGAACCGCTATTGTATCACCACTTGGCTACCCGCTGCTCTTCCTCGCCCACGGGATTGCCATCAGTAGTACGTCCGGCATTGCCAGCGGTGAGACGATTGTTGCGATCCTCTTTCACTGGGGGGCGGCAGGGGGTGTCCTGCTCTTCCTGATAGCCGCACTGCTTGCACGTGGTGCCCCTCTTCGCATCTTCACCCGCGCCGTACTCATCGTGAGTACGGTTTTGCTTGTTGTCGCATCAATCACCTTGATATCGCAGTGGATATCGGCTGGTACGCTTGCCTTGATACATATTTTCCCCCGTCCCTCGCTCATTGGGATGCAGCCAAACCAAGCAGCTATCCCGATCTATCTTGGCGTGCCATTGGCGATAGGGGCGATGTGGAGAGCATCGCTGCCGTGGCAACGGTGGGCGTGGGGAGTATGGCTGTTTTGGGCGACTATCGTGCTCTTTTACACCTCGTCCCGCGGGGCATGGTTAGCATTCTTTGCGGGAGCGGGTATTGCGCTTCTTCCGCTTCTGTATACGGCCTACCGCGCCCAACAGACCAAGCGGCTCTTTTCGGCTATTGGCCTTGCGGCGGGGTATACCCTCTTGTTTGCATCGCTATTCCTGGCCAACCACGCCATGGTACATGAGCAGCATGCCGGTCGCCTCAGCGACAATGCTTCTCAAGAGCAGCCATCGCTCTCAACCACGCTCAAGGGGTTGACCCACTCAACGGGCCGCGGGTTTTTCTGGCAGCATGCGCTGGTTTGCTTTGCCACAAAGCCTACTATTGGCCTTGGGCCGGGCAGCTACTCGCTCAGCTACCAGCAAACATACCCAGAACGTAGTGCCATCTACACGCCGCCACATGCGCACAGTGTACCATTTGCCGTTCTTAGCGAGCTTGGGGCGATGGGCAGCATTGGGATATTGATTGTCCTCGGGTTTGCGGGATGGGTGTGGTGGCGAGGGTGGCATCAGATATCCCTCTCTACGCAGCCTGAAACGTGGTATGCAATGCTGATGTGCGGCGCGGCGGTTATTGGCGGCGGTGTCCATGCATTAGTCGAGGTGCCTGCGCCACAAAATGGCATCTTGCTGCTCTCATTGGGCGTCATAGCGGTGGCGGGTGGGAAGGCATGGCGGCCAAAAAGACCCCCTCGTTGGGCCAAATCGTGGTGGGTACATCCCCTGCATGTGCTCCTCTTCCTGCATGTAGCGGCGGCATGGGTCGTTGCCACGCTTGTCTTTGTCCAGTGACTACTCCCAACCCGAAAGGGTTGGGCTTCTCGGGTCGAAACCCAGGCTGTGTAGCCCCACAGCCAGAATGTGACTGCGTATAGCATACTATCGCACGCCCGTTCTGTAAGGCTAGCCAGAGCGCTGGGAAGGGGAAGTGTGTGCTTCCACCACCTCCCGCGCCACCCGCTCGGTCATATCTATCATGTGGGTGCGGCTGAAGCGGCTGATGGCAGTTTCACGTGCCGCGGCGCTCATCGCCGTGCGCAAGGCGTGGTCTCCAAGCAACTGCTCAATAGCACGCGCAAGCGCGCCCACATCCCCCACGCCCACCATCAGGCCGGTTTTTCCCTCCTCAACCGCGCTTGGAATGCCTCCAACGCGGCTTGCGACCACGGGTAAGCCGCTCGCAAACGCTTCGATAATCGTCATTGGGAAGGCTTCATTGCAGAGCGTTGGCATAAGGAAGAGGTCACCCATCGCCAAGATATCAGGAAGCTCCTGATTGGGGATATGCCCAAGAAACACGACCGCATGGCGCACATCCGCGGCAAGCTGTTCCAGCGTTTGGCGATATGCCCCCTCCCCCGCAATCACCAGTTTGAGGTGCGGGAAGCGGGGTAGGAGCTGCTTTACTGCGGATATCGCCTTATGCACACCTTTTTCCTGCTCCAGCCGCCCCACAACCAACAAACACGGATGTTCCTCATCAAGCCCAAACCGTGCTCGTGCCGCGGTGCGACGGGCCTCATCAGGGCAGAAGCGCGTGGTATCAATGCCGTTGGGGAGCACGGTGATGCGGTCGGCGGGGAGCGATAACTCCCACTGCCATTCCCGTGCCGTCTCCCGGCTCACCACGACCCACCGTGAAACAAAGCGGGCGGCTTTGCGCCACCGCAGCCATAACCGCGGTAGCATTTGCAACTGCCACGCCATCCGAATACCCCCTCGCACCGACCAAAGCCCTCGCCAACGGGTTCGCAGCTCGCCGGTGGTTGAACCGTGGATGATCACGACAACGGGGATATTGAGATCGGTCGCGACACGCTCTATATAGCCAAGCCCGCCCGCGCTCTGGCTGAGGAGGAGGTCTACGGGACGCTGTTGATGGAGGCTCACCACCTCTTGATAGCAACGTTCCCACCACGACCGGCGGTAAAAACGATAGGTGCCTGGGCCAAGATAGCGGACAGGGATCGTGTTTTCAATGCTCTCCTGGCAGCCATCAGGGCGGGGGGTGGTCAGGATAGTCACATCGTGGCCGCGCGCCACCAACCCCGACGCCAAACTCTCTGCCTGAGTCTCCATCCCTCCGCGGATACCGTGGGCCATGGTGAGACGTTGCGGGATAATGATGCGCATCGGGTGGTGCTAGCCGAAGAGTTTGGGGTCTTCGGGCGGCTCGCCAAGGATTTTATTCGTCAGGTAATTGGCCAACCACGCCGCCGCTGCGCCCAATACCAGGTTCAAGACCCCATTCACCAGCCGTCGCTTGATATCCGTTTCCATGAAAATATCGTTCCTTGCTTTCAGTACGATAGATAATAGATAGTAGATAAGAGAGGCTGTGTTGCTCCACAGCCACCATCTTTCAGCATTCAGGATAGCACAACACGTCTGTTCTGGCAATATCGTGCGTCCCTATGGGGGCGGCGGCGTAGAAGGGGCGCTTACGTCCACAGTTCAGACATATGATATACTTTAGCAAAATGCGAGAGAACCATGATCTACCTTATTTGCGGTTTGGGCCTAGCAAGCCACGGTGGGGAAAAGAGGGTGGAAAGCACAGTCGGAGCTTCATTCCGTATATGCGAAGCAGGCTGTTGATTTCCCCTGTCCAAAAGCAAACAAAGCCGTTCCCAGAGAATCTTCGTTCGAGGAAATGACCATGCTCACTTCAGGTAGCGTTCTGCAACATCGCTACGAAATTCTTGCGGTGCTTGGCCACGGCGATTTGAGTACCGTGTATCAAGCGCACGACCGTCGGCTCAACAAACAGGTTGCTGTCAAAGAGATTTTTCACGACGACCCCGATTTCCTGCGTCAATTTGAGCGGGAAGCGCAGATCTTGGCGCGCCTTGATCACCCCGCGCTCCCGGACGTGACCGACTCCTTCACGGAAGAGGGTACCTATTACATTGTCACCAAGTATATTGATGGCGAGACGCTTGACGACTACCTCGACCGCCAACCAGAGCGCTGCATCAATGAGAATGAGGCCATTCGGATCGTCCGCCCCGTCCTCGACGCGCTTGAATATCTCCACAGCCAACAGCCGCCCATCATCCACCGCGATATCAAGCCCAGCAACATTCGCATTGCGCCCAATGGCAAGGTCTACCTGGTCAATTTTGCCTTCCCCAAGGCCTACGACCCCAATATGAAGATCTCGATTGGCGAACGCGGCTTAACACCCGGCTTTGCGCCACTTGAGCAGTATGGGCGGGGCACAACCGACCATCGCTCTGACTTCTATGCCTTGGGAGCAACGCTTTATATGATGCTCAGCGGCGTAAGAACCTTACCCGAAGCGCCAGACCGCATGCGTCAAGACCCACTCCTCCCCCTCCGGCAGCACAACCCCGCCGTCTCGCAGCGCATAGAGCGCATTATTTCGCGAATGATGGCGCTCTGGCCCGAAGACCGCTATCCTGATGTGGGGGCGCTTCGGCAGGCCCTCACCGGCTCGCAGACAGGAGCACGCTCCTTCTCATTCAGCCAAATCCTCTCTGCGCTGCATATCCCCAAACATATCCCTCATCTATGGATAGCTATAGCGGTGTCAATTGTCTTTTTCCTTGTTGGGGGAGGGGCGTTGCTGGCCTTCCGAGACGAAACGCCAGATGATACGCCCCAATCAGAGAATGTCGATGTAACGCTTGGTGATGCAAATGCATTTTTGACCGCCATGCCCGGCACCCCAATCGCGGGAGAGGTGGCAACGACCGTTGAAGGGGCCGATGGAACAACAACGTCCGCAATAACATCCGCAAAAACGACCATCACAGGCGATCTCCCTCCAACAGAAACGATCACAGAAACAAACACTGCTCCCAATGCGGCAGGTGCGTCCGAAGGGGACGCGGTTGAGGAGACCGCCACGCCCACACCCGCAGGCCCACTTGGGAGGATTGCATTTGTCTCTGAGCGCGGTGGCGACCGCGATATTTACGTTGCGAATGCGGATGGAAGCGATCTCACCAACATAAGCGACGATAATGGCGATAATAATGACCCGGCGGATGATTGGTACCCCTCGTGGTCGCCCGACGGCACGCAAATCGCCTTTTTCGTGGGGTCATTCCAAGATGCCGATATCTACACCGTCAATGCGGATGGCTCCGGGCGCACGCAGCTGACCAATAGCGGCGCGACAGAAGGCGTGCCTGCGCTTGCACCGGCGTGGTCTCCCGATGGCGAGAAGATTGTTTTTCAGCTTGGCAGCCAGCAAGACGCTGAAATCTACGTGATGAACGCCGACGGTTCGGAGCGGACGCGGCTGACCAATAACGATGTGAGCGATGAAGACCCAACATGGTCACCCGACGGCACGCAAATTGCCTTCTACTCCTATCGAGCGGGCAATGCCGATATCTATGCAATGAATGCCGACGGCAGTGGCGAGACGCGGCTCACAACCAGCAACGCCGATGATGCCCACCCAACGTGGTCGCCCGACGGTACGCAAATCGCCTTCTACTCCCTCCGCGACGGCAACCGCGAAATCTATGTGATGAACGCCGACGGCAGTGAACAGACGCGGCTCACGACCAACGACGCCGATGATACTCACCCGACGTGGTCGCCTGATGGCCGCTATCTTGCGTTTGTCTCGTCGCGGGATGGCAACCAAGATATCTACCTGATGCGCGCCGATGGCAGTGAACAAACGCGGCTCACAACCAACGACGCCGATGAGTTCTACCCCGCCTGGTACTCGCAAGCCCTTCCCGCGCCGCAGCCGACGGAGGAAAGGCCTACCATCCCTGCGACCTCCTCCGCAACTCCCGCCGCCGCCGAAGAAGAACCAACCGCGTCGGAAGTACCAGAAGCGTTGCCGACAGAGACGTTCACTCCTATCCCCTCTCCCACATTGGCCGCGATAGAGCGCTCGCAGGAGGTGGGGAAGATTGCGTTTGTCTCGGAGCGGGATGGCAATGCCGATATCTATACGATGAACGCCGACGGCTCTGAGCCGACCAACATCACGAATAACAAAGCCTCTGACTGGTCGCCGTCGTGGTCGCCAGATGGCCAACGCATCGTCTTCCATTCGGGTATTTTCCAGAACACTGAGCTGTATGCCATCAATGCGGACGGCTCCGACCGCAACCGGCTCACCACCAACCTGGTCAGCGAAGATATCTCGTCATTGGCACCGTCGTGGTCTCCCGACGGTGGCCGCATCGCATTCCAGTTTGGCGATCAGGACGACGCCGAAATCTATGTCATGAGCGTGGAGAAGGGCACCCGCACCCGCCTCACGACCAACAACGGCAGCGATGAAGCACCCGCGTGGTCGCCTGACGGGCGGTTTTTGGCATTCCACTCCTACCGCGATGGCAGTGCTGAAATCTATGCGATGAACGCCGACGGCTCAAAGCAGACGCGGCTCACGACTAGCGGCGGTAAAGCACCCTCGTGGTCGCCTGATGGCAGCCAAATCGCCTTTTTCTCCTTCCGCGACGGCAATAGTGAGATCTACGTGATGAACACCGACGGCTCAAAGCAGATGCGGCTGACTAGCAATGAGGCGAGTGATGAGTCGCCTTGTTGGTCGCCAGATGGCTCAAAGATTGCGTTTGTCTCAGATCGCGACGGCAATCGGGAGATCTACGTGATGAACCCCGACGGCACAGGTCAAACCCGTCTCACCACCAATGACACGGATGATTATGCGCCAAGCTGGGGAACGGCAGACGATGGTGATGGGCAAACAGTGCAGGGGGCAGAGAATGCGCCGGAGGCGGGGGAAACTCCTGACGCGGCGGCGACCGCCGAATCGACACCAACCAGCGAAACGACTGATGAGCCTTCGGCGACGCCAATAGACAAGCCTACAGAAAAACCCACGGCAGAACCGACGGCGACGGAAGAACCGACGGAAGAGCCGACAAACGAGCCAACAGATGAGCCGACACCCACATCCACATCAACGCCCACTGCCACGCCCTCCCCAAAACCGTCGGCAACACCCACAAACACGCCAACAAACACCCCTCCCCCCACCCCATCTCCCACGATGCCGCCGCTCAAGGGCAAGATTGCCTTTGTGTCGGAGGAGCGCGGTAATGCAGATATCTACGTGGCAAATGCGGATGGCTCTGACCCTATCAACCTGACATCCGACAGCGATGCGGGCGAATGGTATCCCTCGTGGTCGCCTGATGGCAACGAAATTGCCTTCTTCAGCGGCGAGACCTTCGATACTGCCAAAATCTACACAATAGACAAGGACGGGATGGTTCGTGAGCAGCTATCGGTGAACAATGCGGGCGAAGATGATATCCCATTCTGGTCGCCATCGTGGTCGCCCGACGGCACGCAACTCGTCTTTCAGCGGGACAAGGGCGAGGATGCGGAGATTTACACGCTCGACATCGCAAGCGGAGTACGCACGCGCCTCACCAACAACGATGCGAGCGATGAAGATCCGGTGTGGTCGCCCGATGGCAGCCAAATCGCCTTTTTCTCCAACCGCACCGGCCTTCCGCAGGTCTATATTATGGACGCGGACGGGTCTGGCCAAGAGCTGCTGACCAAGCAGGATGGCAGGGCACCCGCGTGGTCGCCCGATGGCAGCCAAATCGCCTTTTTCTCCTACCACTACGGCGATGCTGATATCTTTGTGATAAACAGCGACGGTACGGGTATGCAGAAGTTGACGGAGGATAAAGCAGATGATACCTACCCCAAATGGTCGCCGGACGGGAAATATATTATCTTTGTTTCCGAGCGTGATGGCAATCAAGAACTTTACCTGATGAATGCCGACGGCAGTGGCAAAAGACGTTTGACAGAAAACGAGGTTGATGATTATTATCCGGCGTGGTCTCCAGAATAACTGCATATCTCTTAAAGATTGCGCTATAATGGAGTGCTGAACAATATCAAGAAAGACCACAGAGAGACCAGAAGATATCAATTATAGACACCAGCAGATACCAGAAGACATAGCGAAGGATGAGAACGCTCATGGCAGTATTTCAAGGGCTATTTCAGCCGCCGAATATTGAGCAACTCCGCGCCAAGGGGGATATTCCCGCGATTATCAAGGCGCTATCGTATAAAAAAGATGAGTTTGTCCGCCTTGATGCCGTGCGGGCATTGGCAGCACTGCACGACCCGCAGCTATTTGAGCCACTCGTCTCGGCGTTGCAGGATGAGCGGTGGCGGGTGCGCATCGCCGCGGTGGAGGCGTTGGGCGAATTGGGCGACCCGCGCGCCATTGACCCGCTCACCGTGATGCTCTACCACGACGAATATGCACGTCGGTCGGTGGTGGAGGCGTTTGGGCAGATAGGCGACCCGCGCGCCATTGACCCGCTCCTCGACGCGCTTGGCGACCGGACATTGCACAAAGATGTTTCACAGGCATTGGCGCGTATTGGCTCCCCCGCGGTAGATTCGTTAGTAGCGTTGCTCTCCGACCGCAACCCGACCGCCCGCGAAATCGCCATCAAGACGCTGATCGAGATAGGCGATCCAAGCGCGGTAGATGCCATCATTGAGCGGCTCAACGACACCCGCAAGAGCATTCAAGGGTTGGCCGCCACGGCGCTTGAGGCCATTGGTGAGCCTGCGATTGAACCTCTTATCCAGACGCTTCACGACCCTGACGATGATAAACGGGCGGGTGCGGCTGCCGTCCTGCGCAAGATAGGCGGTGCGCGGGTGGTTGACCTGATGCGAGAGCACATGTTTGACCCCGATACCCGCGTACGCGAGGCGTGTGTGTGGGTGATAGGCGATGCGAAGGATGAACGTGCCATTGAGCCGCTGATTGGTTGTTTGGTCGATTATATGGAGGTGGTGCGCTATGCCGCAAGCGTGGCATTGGTCAAGATGGGCGAACCAACCATCCCCGCCCTCCTTGACGCACTCCAATCGGACGACCATGCCCTGCGCAAGGCGGCTGCGACTATCCTTGACCGTGTGGGCTGGACGCCCGGGCATGATACGGCAGGTGCGGCCTATTGGATTGTACGGGAGGAATGGGAATGGTGCCGCGAGATTGGCGAGCCTGCGGTTGAGCCGCTGCTGGTAGCATTGGCGAACGACTATGATGATCCAGATGTGCGGGTGGCCATCATTGAGACGCTTGGCGAATTGGGCGACCCGCGGGCGGTTGAGCAACTTACAGACCTCCTCATGGATGATTTCGTCAATGTGTGTTTGGCCGCCGCAGAAGCATTAGGCTCGATTGGCGACCCGGCTGCCGTCCCAGCACTCATCCGCGCCCTCTCCGACGAATATGAGGCGGTCTGTATGGCCGCGGCGGAGTCGTTAGGCGCGATTGGCGATGAACGTGCGGTTGTCCCGCTCATCTCCATCTTGGCAGACCAAGAGCTATTTTGGGTGGCAGACCGTGCGTTGGTGAATATCGGCACTCCAGCCATCGCCCCGCTGCTTGAGGTCTTCACCAGCCACACCAATGAAACACTACGGCATTCGGCGGCACGGACACTTGGCCATCTTGAGGCCGATCAAGCCGTCGGCGCGCTCATCGAAGCGCTTGAAGACCCCTCCGAGATGGTACGTTGGGCATCGGTCAGCGCATTGGGGACGATTAAGAATCCTTCCGCGGCTGGCCCACTTGTGCGGATGCTTGTCTACCAAGATGTCCACTGGATGACCACCAAAGCCTTGCGGCGCATTGGTGCCCCCGCAATTGAGCCATTGGTGGGGGCGCTCAAGCACGAACTTGCCCCTGTCCGGCGGTCGGCAGCGTTGGTGCTTGGCTCTATCGCCGACAGGTGGGTGGTAGGCAGAATGCTCCCTTCGCTCAAAGACCCGGATGAGCGGGTGCGAGAGGCCGTCGCCAAAGCATTGGGCAATATCGCCGATGAGCGCGCCGCAGAACCATTGGCCGAATCGTTGATGGATCCCGCGTGGCGAGTGCGACGGGCAGCCGCCGGTGCGCTTGACGACCTGGGCATCTACCCCGACAACAGCGAAATGGGAGCGCTCTACTGGATTGCCAAGCGCGAATGGCCTGAATGTGTCAAGATTGGGGGGCCTGCCCTCGTCCCGCTGATTGTCACAATGCAACATGGCGATGACTTCGCACGGGAAGGGGCCGCGTGGGCATTGGGCAAGATGCGCGACCCACGGGTGATTGAGCCGCTCACCAAAGCGATGCACGACCAGAATGAGGAAGTGCGTCACACTGCCGCCACCGCGCTTGGACGCATCGGCAGTGCAGAGGCGGTGCCCTACCTTAATGAGGCGCTCAAAGACCCGCAACGTATCGTGCGGCGTTCAGCCATCTATGCAATGATTAATATTGGGCCTGCGGCAATTGAGCCACTTTCCTCCGTTCTTGAAGAGAAAGACGAAGAGCTGCGAGATGCTGTCATCACGGCTATCGGCAAGATGGGCAGCCGTGCGACGCCCCACATCCTTCCCTACCTGCAACACCGTACCTCGTTTGTGCGCGCAGCCGCGGTGGAGGCGCTAGGCAGGATTGGTGATAAGCGGGCCGCTTCCTACCTCACCGATATGCTCACCGATAGCAGCAATGAAGTGCGCATTCTTGCGGCACATGCACTAGGCGAGATTCGCAATGAGGAGGCGATTGACTCGTTGGTTGCCGCGATTAAGTATGCCGATACCGATATGCAAATCGTGACGGCAACCGCACTCGAAAAGCTCGGATGGGTGCCAGACCGTAGTTCGGCGGGCGCAGCCTACTGGATGGCTAAGGGCGAATGGGAACGGTGTGCCAAGATGGGCGAGGCGGCGGTTGAGCCACTCATCCGCGCGCTCAAACACCGCAACAAAAACCTCCGGCAGGTGGCGGCTGAGACCCTTGGCAAGCTCTACCGCAGCCGCAAACTCGACCCCATCTACAAGCAGCGTGTGCTGGATGCGCTTGAGGATATTACCGATCCATTCGTCGATGAGACGCTTGAACTCCTCTATGAAGAATAGGGGAGAGAATAGCAAAGGTATCAAGGATATTGGTATCGAAGGTATCGAAGGTATCAAAGAACGCTATGGGATATCGTCTGCTCAACCCACTCCACCACCTCCCGCACCTCATCCTGCCGTGGGAGACGATCCCGCGGCGGTTGCGCATTGTGTTGGTGCTCCTGATGGTCTTTCTGCTCTCGTCGGGGGCCGCCTTCCACGCCCCGCATGGGGTCGCCACGACCGCGGAACGGTGGAGTCCTCCTGAGTATCCGCTGTCGTTGGGCGTCAACAGCCACTTGGCCACGCGCTACACCAACCTTGACACGATGGATATCCCTGCTGAGCAGTTGGAGGAGTTGGGGGTGTCGTGGGTGCGGGAAGATTTCCATTGGTACCGCGTCCAGCCCACTCCCGATACCTGGGATTGGTCATTCAACGACGGCGCGGTGCGTGAGCTGCTCAACCGCGATATCAATATCCTTGGCGTGATTGGCGGGCCATCCGCGCCGTGGGCGACGCCGGAGCCGGATGACAACGACCACTATGCGTCCTTCCACGCGCCCGACACCGAGAGCTTTGTGCGGTTTGCGCAGGCCGTGGTCAAGCGGTATCACCGACACATTGACCATTGGGAGATATGGAATGAGCCGGATAACCCCCACTTCTGGAAGCCAGCACCCGATCCCAAAGCGTATGCCGACCTCTTGATACGGACAAGCGCGGCGATCAAGAAGATAGACCCCGACGCGAATGTCCTCATTGGGGGGTTCAACCCGTTCGACTGGAAATACATCAACGGGGTGTTGGAGACCGACGGCGCGTGGGAGAGCTTTGATATCCTCGCCATCCACCCCTACGTCGACCCGCATAGCCCTGAAGATGGCAATATCACGACGGTCGCCGATGTGGTACACGTGCTCTCGTCGCAGTATGGTACCAAGCCGATTTGGGTGACAGAGGTGGGGTGGTCGAGTGGCCCGGGCGACCACGACCCCCTTGGCATCAACGATGAACACCAGCAGGCACGGTTTTTGCCGCGGGCGATGGTGTTGCTATGGCAGGCGGGGGTTGAGCGCATCTTCTGGTACACGCTCAAGGACGATTTGGGTAATCCCTATGGCCTTTTTGAGTATGGCGAGGGGCGGGATGACTATAGCCTCCCCAAACCCGCCTATTACACCTTCCGCACGCTCAACCGCTATGTGCAAGATGCGCGTTTCATCAAGCGGCACGACCTCTTTGACCACCGCACGGTGCTTGATTTTGACCGCTTTGCATATGACAACTGGCGGCGTCCCGTGCAGCCCAACGGCTCACTGCAGGATAGCGGCGTGGGTACGGCCCGTCTCACCTACCACTTCAGCACCAAGGGCAATGACTATGTCTCCTTTGAGCGGCGTCATCCTATCGCTTTGGAAGGCACGCCGCACGCCATCGGAGTGTGGGTTTATGGCGATGGTAGTGGCCATAAGGTCAATGTGTGGCTGCGTGATGCAGAAGGCGAAATGCTGCAATTTACCTTGGGGGTGGTGGGCGCGCCCGGGTGGAAGTTTATTT
This sequence comes from uncultured Chloroflexaceae bacterium, assembly GCA_964526735.1. Lineage (GTDB taxonomy): Bacteria > Chloroflexota > Chloroflexia > Chloroflexales > Chloroflexaceae > JAAUSY01. Next base: position 42,287 of record CAZGLO010000004.1, read on the forward strand.
CCGCCCCCATCGGCAATTCCGCCTATCCGGGCAACCGTATCGGCGTGGGGGGCAATGGAACGGTGCAATTCCCCGTGACCTTCGAGGCGCTTGTGCTTGACGACCGCGAAGATAGCTATACCGGCACTGGCATCGTCTATTTTGATGACTTGACGCTGATTGGTGGCCGCGAGGTGTATGATTTTCAGGTGGAGAAGAATGGCGAGTTGATTGACCTGGTATGGTCTCCGCCTGGCCTCATCCGCGCGACGTTGACCGCCACCACCCCCCGCGGTGAGCTGATTACGCACGATGGCGATCAACATCCGCTGACGGCGAGTGGTGGTCGTTTCTCCTTTGAGGTTGGGCCAGATATGGTGCTAATACGCCACCTGCAGCAATGAGGAGAGGGCGGAGAGGCAAGATGAGCAACCACCATAGCCAAAACCGCTATGACTTGTTGATATACCCCTTTGACACCATCAATTCCGCATTGAGGACAGAGCCTCCTGCCGCGCCGCGCACCGTATTGTGAGACATCGCCACGAGCCGGTAGTCAAGCACGGGGCACGTGCGCACCCGCCCAACAATCGTCGGCATATCGCCGCCTACTCCCCGGTCGCGACGGGGTTGCGGGCGGTCTGGCTCTTCCCGCACGATGATGGGATGAGGCGGGGCAGAGGGGAGATTTAGCTCTTGCGGCAGCGCTTTGAAGTCGCGCAAAACCTGCACCACCTCCTCAAGCGACGCCTTCTGCTGTAGCTCAAACGAGACACACACCGTATGGCCTTCCAACACCGGCACGCGGTTGCACTGCGCAGAGATGGGGAACGATTCGGGGGTCACTTCATTATTCTGCAGCTTGCCAAGCATCTTCAGCGGCTCTGCCTCAACCTTCGGCTCTTCCCCGCCAATATACGGGACAACATTGTCAGTGATATCGTAGGAGGGAACACCAGGGTAGCCTGCCCCAGAGATGGCCTGCATACTCACGACCATCGTCCGCGCAATGCCGAATGTATCAAGCAGCGGGCGGAAGACCGTCGTGATGGGGGTAGAGGTGCAGTTGGGGTTGGTGATGATAGCCCCATCCCACCCCCGCCGCTTGCGCTGGATATCGATCAGGGCGAGGTGGTCGGGGTTGACCTCTGGGATGAGCAGCGGCACATCAATATCCATCCGGTGGCTAGAGGCATTTGAGCAGACAATGTGGCCTTTGGAGGCGAGTTGTTCCTCTATTGGCCCCGCCACGCCACTCGGCAAGGCAGAAAAGACTAACGGTGCATCGATAGGGTCTTCGATATGGCGCACCACCACGTCACGCAGGGAGTCGGGCATCGCGCCATCGATCACCCAATGGCATGCATCGTGGTAAGGACGGCCCGCGCTCCGTTCACTTGCAGCGAGCGTGGCAATCTCAAACCACGGGTGATTGTGGAGCAGTTGGACAAACCGTTGCCCTACCGTTCCCGTGGCAGCAAGGATTGCGACTGGTATTTTCGACATTCCTATTCCTTCCTTGTTTATTGCGTTTCGATATGGATTGATGCGCCTATTGCACGAAGAAGTGTATTACCTGCTCAAAGCCGGTGTCGCGGTCGCGGGCGACGGTTGTCCACTCACCTCGCACGGCGTCTGGCGGCGATTTCCATGTCCAATCGGCGCGCCCCCGCTCATCTGTCCGGGTGCTGCCAGAACAACAGACTTCGCCATTGGGAGAGTTGAACCAATAATCAACCGGGCTTTGGAGCGAGAACCCTTCGGCGTAGAAGGCAAATTCATCGCCTGCGTAGCCATAGAGGGGGTTGACAGCGCTGCTGTACGGCTCTTCTGCCTCTGGCATGCCGGTAATGATAAACTGCAATGAGCGTTCATCACCGCTAGCGTCCCCGCGCGCCACCCATTCCCATGTTCCGGGTTCAGCATCTTCCGGGGCATCCCATATCCAGTCAACGCGCCCACGACGGTTTGGCTTGGTTGAGCCGAAGAGATGGACTTCTCCGTGCGGGTTTTTGAGCCAATACTTGACCGGCTCACCTTCGATGAAATTGCTGATAAAGAAGAAAAATCGCGTGCCGGGGGGGCCTTCTCGCGGGTTGACGGCACTGTCGTAGGTATCGATGGGGGCGGCTTCTTCGGGGTACGGCTCATCCATCTGGATACGGAAATCGACCACCCGTTCTACCTGGCTGCGCTCGCCACGCGCCACCATATGCCACTCGCCCAATGCCGACTGCACAGGCGACGTTCAGCTATTCGATGAGAGTGTCCGCCTTCG
>CAZGLO010000004.1:44553-70699 GCA_964526735.1 uncultured Chloroflexaceae bacterium
TCCCACGTCCAATCAACGCGGCCATCCTCATCGGTGCCAAATGCCCCCACCTCATAGACGGAGCCTTGTGGAGAATTGACCCAGAAAACCACCCGCTCATATGACCGAAAGCCAGTGGCGTAGAAGGCAAATTCGGTGCCGGGCGCACCCTCAGGTGGCGAGACCGCCGCATCATATTGGCGTTGGCCTGCAGGGGGTTGCTGGGGGACATCGCCCGCCTTGCCGCGTATCTCAAAGAAGATGACCCGCTCAACGCCGCTGTCGTGGCCCAGGGCAACCATCGACCACCGTCCTGGCATAGCGTCTGTGGGCGACTTCCACGTCCAATCGACACGGCCAAACTCATTGACCCGAACTTCACTGCCCTCATATGTACGACCATCGGGAGCATTGACCCAAAAGGTCACCCACTCATACGACTGGAAGCCGGTGGAAAAGAACGCAAATACGGCACCGGGAGAACCGACAGTCGGTTGTACGGCATATTCATACGCCAATGCACGGGACGACGGCGAGCTGCCAAGCCCTGCCACCCCTACAATGACACTCAGAAGGAGAAAAAACCGATACATGATCTTTTGCATAACGTTTCTATCATTTAGGTTCTACTGAAAGGTAGGCTCGTGCCCACTTGAGGCTGTAAACACACCTCAAGAGGTCTCCTACCCTCTTCAGATTATAGCAGAATAGAAACGTTTTGTGCAATAGGATCTTATAGCCGGAAAAAGTCGATCACATCGTCCTTTTCGCCTTCTTCATCCATAAATTCGACGAAGGTGATACGGTGCCACGGGAAGATAACAGTCTTCACTCCTGCTGTCAGGTAGGCAACCGCCTTGCCGTCAACACGACGTACCTTCGACACCTTTAGGAAGGTATCGGTGGATTGTGGCATACTCTCGATCTCACCCAGGATAGGGTCTTCACCCGCCACGTGCATAATAACTTTGATACCCACAGTTCAGAACCCTCTGCTGCTCTACGTATACCCGCTAATGCAGGTTGCTGAACCAACGTTGCCTCGTACCTGTTATAACACAAACGATAGGTGTTCCTCGCATTGCCCTCTCGGCTCTCAGGATGATTAGTAAGAAACCTTGACCTGGAGTGTCCCGAAGGTGATTTTGTCTCCGTGTTGCAACAGGATATACTCGTGTGGTACGAGCGGACTGTGGTTGACGAATGTCCCGTTGCTACTGCCAAGATCTTTCAGAACATACTCTCCCTGACGAATGGCAAGCGCCGCGTGTTTGCGAGAGACACCCTTTTCATAGCCATCATCGTCGGCGAAATCGATATCTGGGATGGATTGATTATTCTTATCCCGTCGTCCGATGGTCAACTCTCGGTTGACATGCACGTCGAGATGACGACCAGAGGAAACGATAAAAAGGTGCAAGATGCCATCTCCAACGGGTTTGAGCGGGCCGTCGGAGAGCAGAGACGAATCGATACGTGGGGACGGCTCGCCAAGGGACGTTTCATCGTCTTGGGAGACCAAACTCGCCCCGCATTCGGCACAAAAGATGGTGCCATGCAATTGTTGGGTGCCACAGACCTTACACGTGAGCATAAGACCACCCCTTCAAAGCCAAAAACGTACACAGCAGAACACCATTACGGAGTTCCACAGTGTACGTGATGATACCAAGCAATTACGACTTGGAAGGATAGATAACGATCTTGCGGTTTTCTCCTTCGCCTGTGCTTTGGGTATAGACATTGGCATCTTCCCGCAAGGCAAGATGGACGATGCGTCGCTCATAGGCAGCCATTGGTTCTAGCATAATCGAACGGCCAGATTGGGTCACTCGTTCTGCCATCCGCCGCGCCAACCCCTCGAGCGATTCCCGACGGCGTTGGCGGTAATTGCCCACATCAACGACAATTTGAGGCCACCGCCGAAGGTGCCGACTTACCAACATATTGACCAAGAACTGCAGCGATTGGAGGGTTTCTCCCCGCCGCCCAATCATCAGCCCCATGGCCTGCTCATCTGCTCCCTCAACGTGGAGTGTCAGGGTTTCTTCCTCTTTATCTCCTTGTTGACTGGGAACTCGTGAGGTCACTGCCGTCACGTAGGCATGGATGTCCATGCGCTTGAGAAGTTCTTCTAAGAATTGCCGCGACAACACCGCAACATCATCGGTATTGGTGGGGGAGGCGACCGGCGGAGCTGTCGGTGCGGGGGGCGTGGGAGAGTTGGGAAGAGATTGCATCGACCCATTCTCATCATCCACCGCCGTAACCCGTACCAGAGCTTCTTCGCCCGATTCTCCCGACTCCAATACCGCGATTGCCACTTCGTCACGGTCTTTCCCGATTTGCGCCAAGGCAAGCTCGATGGCTTCGGCCACCGTCCGTGCGCTAATCTCGATGCTCTTCATAGTGATGATTTCCTCATATCCTACAGCTCCCACCGGGCCCATCGTCTACGAACGACGGCGCGAGCGGTGTGGGGTGGACTTCTTCTGTTTTTGACGCCCCGAACGTTCAGCACGTTCAGCACGTTCAGTACGTTCAGCACGTTCCGAGCGTCCAGAAGTGGCGTGCGAATCAGCAGAGGGTTCGATATCGGCTTCCACCAGCGGCTGCATAATATCCCAGAAGTTGGGGCGGCTTGGCATCGTCGCCGCGGCGGCTCCGGCAGAAGAGGAGCTGCCTTCGGCCTGTACTGTCCCTGCATTGACGGCCCCGCTCGCAGCAGACGTTGCCAGGGCGGGCGTTGCCTGCTTCGATTTGCCGTCTGGCGGAAGAAATTTGAGGTAGTTGGCCAAAGACCCCCACCCGGACGTGAAGTATTGTTGAGCAATGCCAATCGCGCTGCTTGTCACCCAGTAGAGAACGGCTCCAGCGGGAAAGATCAACGTAATGTATGCGAAAAAGAGCGGCATGAACATCATCGCTCGGGTCATCGCTTTTTGTTGGGGATCTTGCACCCGGGGCATGGCCATAATCTGTTGCGTAAATTGCAACACAATCGAGAGGACGGGCAAAACGAGGTATTCAACCCCTTGGAAGTTCTTAAATCCCTCCTCGAATGGCTTCGTACCTAGATCGATCCCGAAAAATGGCGCTGCTAAGATTTCCTTCACGGCCGGATCTCTCACGGCCTCTTGCACCGCAGGGCTTAGCTGCGATTGGAAGTCGGATGCAGAGCCAATTGTCAACCATGTAAAGAGCTTTTGTATGGTGGGATCATGGATGACGGCCTGTATTGAAGGATCCAGTTGTGCATGATACCCTGGACTCATCAAGTGGAGCACCGCCCAATACACCCCAATGAAGATGGGAAGCTGCAAAAACATCGGCAAACACCCACCAACGGGATTGATTTTATATTCTTGGTAGAGTTTGACGGTTTCTTCTTGCAGTTTGCGCTGGTCTTTGCCATGTTTGCGCTGCAACTCTTTGATCATGGGTTGCAGCTCTTGCATTTTGCGGCTAGAACGGATGGAGGAGAGAGTGAGCGGCAAGAGGAGAAGCCGCGTACACGCAGTAAAAAGAATAATCCCAAGCCCTGCACTGCCGGTAAGGGTTGCGCACCAGAGCAGTGCTTGTTCCATAAATCCAACGAACGATCCCCAAATTTCACCCATGGCTATCGGCCTTTGTTTAATCCTTTTCGTTTACGGAGGGGAGAAGTCCCTTCCCTATGAACGATATGTATTGAGGTATTCAACGACGATTTTCTGATTATGATGTGGTGTGAGACGCTGCGTCGCGGGCAGATGTTGCGCCATCGGGTGTGGAATCGGGATGGCGCGGTGGAGCGTGGTGGAGCCAGACTCCGGCGCGACGAAGCAATTGTTCAATCGTTGCTTGCAACGTTGAAAATGAGACCTTGGAGACATCGGGCGTGCGTAGGAAAAAGACGAGGTCTACTCCCTGATCAAGGTGGTGGAAGACGAGCCGAATGGCTTCGCGTACCCGACGTTTGGCTCGGTTGCGCTGCACGGCCCCGCCAATGCGCTTTCCCACGACGATTCCGCAATGGGTATGATAGCCACGATTGGGCGCAACCGTGAGCCGCATCAATGGATGGTTCCAGGTTTGTCCTGTGCGCCGTACCCGCTGAAATTGATAGGGGCGACGCAGCCGATTGGCTCGTTTCACCAGAACAGATTCTGCCTCTTCATGAAGAAAAGGCAGATGCCACCCCACCAGGCGTGTTGTGTCCGTGCATCTACCCTTTCCTTCGTTCGCGTTGGCAACACGACGACAACCACAACCGCCGTTCGCTAGCGATGACACCGCCGGACTGCGCGACGCTCATCACTGACGGAGAGTTTCCAGCGCCCTTTTTGGCGGCGTCGTTGCAAAACGGCGCGCCCGTCTTTGTCCGACATCCGGTTCAGAAACCCGTGCTTGCGACGGCGTGGAATGCGTTTTGGTTGCCATGTTCGCTTCGGCATAACGTATCGTGACTACTTTCTAGGCGTGCAAGAGTGCTTTCTCATCTTTCTTTGCATCTTTTAACACGTAGATGTGGGTTCTTCCGCCATTTTTTTCTAAATACACTCACATTTGCCCGGCATGGGTGGGCTGTTCTTTCCCACGCCCGCCCTCGGCATAATATGCGGTTGATATGCAGTTGAACCACTTGGGCAACATTAAGATGATAGCATACCCACGCACTCTCTGCAAGTAGTGTGCACCCCCTCATTATGAGTGTGCACTCATACCCACCATGCTGTTGCGCACGAGTTGTCGCTATTCATCCTCGTCGTCGAGCTGCCGCAGCGTTCGGCGTTGCGCATCGCGCTGCCGCTTGCCGTAGTTCTCCTCATCGTCCTCGTCGAGGGAGGAGCGGCGACGGCGGTCGCGGCGGTTGGAGTTGAACTTCATCACCAGGTCTTCAAGCGTCGCATCGCCCTCAATCTCTTCCTCATCGCTGTCATCTTCGCTCACATAGACTTCGACAGGTGGTTGAGGCGTGTTGCTGCGGCTACGGCCACGGCGGCGGTCTTTGCGGCTATCATCCCGTGGTGTCTGGTAGATACCGTAGTTGATTTCTGGCGTTTGCGGCTCAAGTTCCGGCTCTTCCTCTGGCTCCTCCAACCGCATTGAAAGGCTGATGCGCTTGCTCTGCGGATCGACTTCCAACACGCGCACGCTAACAGAGTCGCCCACATTGACCGCATCCTCCACCTTTTCGACGCGCCCTTCGGAGAGCTGCGAAATGTGGACAAGGCCATCGCGACCAACCCCAATATCAACGAATGCGCCAAATGGTGCCAACCCACTCACGCGGCCATCCAAAATCTGTCCCGGCTCAAGCTTTTGCAGCTTCTGAGCGCGTTGTGCGCGGCGCAGGCTGAGGCTAATGCGGTTGCCTTCGGAGTCAACATCCAGCAGCTTAAAGGTGTATTGATCACCCACCTGCACGGCATCCTCTGGCCGCTCAACCCGACTATCGGAGAGTTCAGAGATGTGGACAAGGCCATCTTTCCCAACACCGATGTCAACGAATGCGCCAAACGGTGCCAACCCGGTGATCGTCCCATCAACCGTGTCGCCGTTCTTGAGGTTGGAAAGGGCATCACGGTCGATTTCGGCACGCTTGCGGCTGCCACCACGACTACCACCGCCGCCACTGTCGCGTTCACGGCGGGAGCGCATCGTCAGGCTGATGCGGCGCGCATCAAGATCGATGCTCTTGATGCGAACTTTCACCGTGTCGCCAATCTGAACGATGTCGGATGGGGAGTCAATGCGGGTGTCGCTCATCTCAGAGATGTGGACAAGGCCATCGCGGCCAACCCCGATATCCACGAAGATACCATAGAGCGCCACAGAGGTCACGCGCCCTTCCAACTCCATCCCGACTTCCAGGTCTTTCAAGCGGCGGGGGCGGGTTTCTTGCGCCGCGACGGGGGTGAAGGTTGCGCCTGCTTCTTCACTTGACGCTGCCTCTTCCACCGACGACTCCGGCTCACTTGCTTCTGTTGTGGCGGTCGTATCGCTTGCTTCTGCCACTGCGGTCGTTTCTTCTGCTACGGGGGAAGGAAGCTCTTCAGCCGTTGTCTCAGGTGCTGCCACGTCTGCCACGTCCGTCGCCTCTGCCACGTCCGCCACGTCTGCCACGTCCGCCACGTCCGTCGCCTTTGCCACGTTCGTTTCAGCCGTTTCAGCCGTTTCAGCCGTTTCAGCCGTTTCAGCCGTTTCAGCCGTCTCAGCCGCACCTACCTCATCCGACACGTCCGACACGTCCAAGGTGGGAGGCGTCTCGTCAGATGGTGAGGCGTCAACTGAAACATCACCTGCCGGAGTATCTTGCTCTGTGGTGCCCTGGCTATCCTGGCTATCCTGGCTATCCTGCTGCGTTGTTTCGAGCGTGGGGGGGTCGGGTTGCACGTGCTCGCTCGTGCTCTCCCCTGCCACTGCAACCGTCTCAACCTCGGTCGACACCGCTACATCCTCTGCTGCGTTTGCTACCGTTGCTTCTTCCCTGCGGTCCAATTCCGTCATCACCAACGTCCCTCCTGATACTTCTGCGTCCATGTACCTACAAAATCCCTACAAAAAAACCTTGCGGTGTCGTGGCCACGGTGGCCAGCACCATTCCCAAAATGAGAGCTACATCTGGTGTAGAGACTGCGTAGCTCAAACAGCCTTTCTGTATGCAGCAGTGCTGCGGTGAAGCCCACCTGCTTATGACAATTGGGCTTTACGGGCTATGTCTGTGATTCGATGTGCATCCAGATCATCAAGCTGATAATATTCGCCCTGAAGATAGGTGGCCAGATCACTCGCCAATCCCCCGTCGTAACTGAGCACGCCAACATCGGCACGGGTAATATGCGCAGATGTGATGCCACTAAACCCCTGAATACTCTCGCCACCTGACGGATCGGTGTCTATCACGACCGAGCGGATGTGTTGTTTGGCAATAAAGGCCGCTATCTCATATGCTTCAACGTGTGGCGGCTTATTCCCCATCGCGACATTCGCCTGGCCATCGGTAATCACCACCAACAGCGGGATAATCTCTTCATCTTGCCGCCGCGCATGCTCCAACATCTCATAGCCGGTCAGCAGCCCGCGTGAGAGCGGTGTTTTGCCGCCAATAGGCATCGTTTGCAATGATGCCTGCGCCAGCTCGACGCTGTTGGTCAGTGGGAGCAAGACGGTCGCGTAGGAGCGCTGAAAGCTCACCAAACCCACATAGTCACGGCGTTGGTAGGCATCCCGCAAGAGCGACAAAATAGCCATCCGTGTGACTGCCATCCGCTGTTCAGCCGCCATACTCCAACTTGCATCAACCACGAAGCAGACGGCATTGCGTGTGCGGCGAGTGCGCACCTTTTGGCGCATATCGTGCCGGTGGAGCAACAACGTTGGGCGCGCAGCTGAGCGCATGTTATTCGGGTCGTTGCCGTGTTGGTTCAATGCGTTGCGGCGGGCACGCTGATAGGGTGCGGCGGCCCGGACGGTGGCATCAAAGGCAAGATCCGTCACGTGCGGTATATTTCTGCTTGTAATGTAGCGTCCTTGCTTTCGGGTGGTGCGGCTGTGGCTTCGTCGTCCAGCAGCGCGACGTTGCTTGTGGTCGGCATGAAGCCCCTCAACCAAGCGGGGATGAAACAATTCTTCCACAAGCGGTATTCCTTTGCCACGTTCGTTTGGGGGTTCCTGTCGGGAGGCTCCGGTATCACTCGTGTCGCCAACAACCGCCTGCGATCCATCCCACTCAGCATTGGGGTCAATGTCTAGTGTGGGTTCGTCGCTCACAGTCCCTTTTTTTTTTCGGTATTATTGCCGTGTACCGCTGCTTGGACAACCTCACTGCTGCGTGCGAGTGCTGCTTCAATGCGTTCGCGCCCGATACTGACCTCGGTAAAGGGCTGGCGGCGCATACGGTGGGGAACAGCTAACTCTGCCGCTAACTGGATATCCTCCTGCGTTATAGATTGACGCTCTTCCCAGGCGGCGTGTGTGCGTGCCGTCTCCAAGATAGTCAAGTCAGCGCGGTGGCCATCGACCTCAAGGTCAAGCGAGAGGTGCGCGACCGTCTGCATACTGGCTTTGTCAATCTGGACGTGGGGGAGAAGATCGCAGGCCGCGGAGATGCGGCTGGCAAGGTGTTGCTCATCCTCGTGCCACTGCGCAGTAAACCCATCGGGGTCGGCTTCGTACGCAAGCCGACGCTCTATCACGGCGATGCGGTCGTTGGGGTCTTGCAGCCCGTGGATCTCAACCGCAAGGCCAAATCGGTCAAGCAATTGGGGGCGCAATTCGCCTTCTTCCGGGTTCATCGTGCCGACGAGGATAAAGCGTGAGGGGTGCGAAACGCTGATGCCTTCGCGCTCAACGGTATTCACCCCCATGGCGGCGGCGTCGAGGAGCAGATCGACTAAATGGTCATCAAGCAGATTGACTTCGTCTACATAGAGGAGACCACGATGGGCGCGTGCGAGCAGCCCTGGCTCAAAACGGCGCTTCCCTTCGGTAATAGCGTGTTCAAGATCGAGCGACCCCACAACCCGGTCTTCTGATGCAGAGACAGGGAGTTCAACAAGGGGGGTAGATGTGATCACGGTAGGGAGCGGCTGATTGGCGTCTTGAGCTGCGTGGCAAACCGGACAAAGGGGGATGGGCTGGTCAGGGGAACAATTGTAGGGGCTGTTCTCAACAACGGAGATGGGTGGAAGCAACCGTGCTAATCCTCTGACTGCGGTTGATTTGGCAGTACCCTTTTCTCCTCGGATTAACACCCCTCCGATACGGGGGTTGATGGCGTTTAAGATGAGTGCCCGCTTGAGACGTTCCTGACCGACGAGGGCGCTAAATGGATAGACTGGGTGAGATACCGGCATATTGTGACTACTCCGCTCCTGTGTAGAAGCGGCTTCTTAACTGACATCGTGAGCAAAAACCGTCGCTGTGCGGCGCACGGCCTATGATTGAAAAGTCTTCCCAAACGAGACGTCTGAGACGGTGCGAACCATGCGACGTTTGCATGCCGTAGTGTTGGCATGCTACCCCACATTATTAAAACACACGTGTTGATGATACCACACAACAACGGTTCATGCAAGTGGCAGTTTGGTGTTCTGTTTGTGTCCAATGTGCCGCTTTGAGTACTGTCAACATATTGCTGGCAAGTGCTTGACCGCGGCTCTCTGCGCGTGGTAGACTGCTTTGCATAGAACCAAACCCGTTTTGTTCTCTCCAGGAAAATCTCCTGGTGTTCATTGTTTAGAATGCATGGTTATGGCCATAACACAAACACATACATTGCCAAACAACCTTCTCGTGCTGACCAGAGAGGTGCATAGCGCGCCGGTTGCCACCTGTTGGGTATGGTACCGCGTGGGGTCGCGCAATGAGCGCAGCGGCCTCACTGGCATCAGCCACTGGGTTGAGCATATGCTCTTCAAGGGGACGCCCTCTATGCCAAAGGGCAGCCTCGACCGCCTTGTCGCCCGCAATGGCGGCACATTCAATGGCTTTACCTGGCTCGACTTCACCGCCTACTTTGAGACGTTGCCCGCCGACCGCATTGAGATTGGGCTGCAGATCGAGTCGGATCGGATGATCAACTCGCTCTTTGACCCAAAAGAGGTCGAAAGCGAACGGACGGTGATCCTCTCTGAGCTGGAAGGGGATGAAAACTATCCTGAGGAGTGGCTGCAAAATGCGGTCACCGCGTCGGCATTCGCCGTCCACCCCTACCACAACCCAATCATCGGCTATCGCTGTGACCTGCAAGCGATGACCCGCGACGATCTCTACCGCCACTACCAATCCTACTATATGCCAAATAACGCGATTTTGGTGTTGGCGGGCGACTTTGAGACCGACGCGATGATGGAAAAGGTCAATCACTACTTTGGTGATTTGCCGACCGGCCCCGATTTGCCGCATGTGTATGCCGTTGAGCCGGAGCCGCAGGGCGAAAAGCACGTCATCATCCGGCGACCCGGCCCCGCCCAATACCTCCAAATTGGCTATCTCTCTCCCGACTGCAAGAGCGAAGATTTCCCCCCAATGATCGTCCTCGATTCGATATTGAGCGGTGCGAAATCGCTGTCGTTTGGGCGCGAAGTGCAGACAAACCGCAGTGCACGCATCTATCCGGCACTTGTTGAGACCGGCTTGGCAAGCAGTGCCGGTAGTAGCTATTTCTCCTCCAAAGACCCCTACCTCTTTGAGCTGTATGCGACGGTGAATGAGGGGCATACGATTGAGGAGGTGCAGGCGGCATTGCTGCGCGAGGTGGAGAAAATACAGCAGGATGGAGTGTCGGCACACGAGTTGGAGCGCGTGCTCAAGCAGCTGCGAGCGCAGATCATCTATGGAAGCGAAAGCGTCACCAACCAGGCGATGATACTGGGGATGTGGGAGGTGCTTGATAGCTACCAGCGCGTTGAGACGCTCCTTGATGATATATCGGCTGTCCGTGTTGAGGATGTACAGCGCGTTGCGCAGACCTACCTGACCCCCAAGCGGGCAACCATTGGGCACTTTATCCCGACAGAATAGCATCTAGAGAGGAAGCGATATGCATCATTTCCCAGGCGCTTCATTAGGCGCTGCCACGCCATCCGCACTATCTACATCATCGGCGGGAGCGGCGGGAGGTATAGCTTCAGCAACGCGCCACACCCTTCCCAACGGGATGGTCGCCCTCATCCAGCGCAACCCCAGCAACCAAACGGTCAGCATCCGCGGCGAAGTGCGGGTTGGTTCCATCCACGAGTCGGCAGAGCAGTCGGGGTTGGCAGTCTTCACCGGCGCGACGCTCATCCGTGGCACTGAAAACCGCTCCTTTCAGCAGATTGTGCAGGAGACAGAAAGCCGAGGATGCAGTGTGCAGGCGGGTGGCGGGACACACGTCAGCCCCTTCCACGGCAAAGCGCTCAGCGAAGACCTTGGGCTTGTGCTTGACCTCTTGGGGGATATCCTCTTGCGCCCTACCTTCCCAGAGCAGGAAATTGAGCGCTTCCGCGGCCAATTTTTGATGAGTTTGCGGGAGGATGAGCAGGAAACCGGCACCCAAGTCCGCCGCGCCATCCGCTCAATGCTCTTCCCGCCCGACCACCCATACAGCCGCTTGCCAATGGGCACGATGGAGACCGTTCAGCAGATAACCCGCGATGACCTGATAGGGTTCCACCAGCGCTATCACCCAGGCGCAACGACCATCGCTATTGTGGGCGACGTTGACCCACCTGCCGTCATCGCAGAGCTAGAACGGGTGTTTGGCGAATGGCGGTCGGATGCGCCACTCCCCTCGCACGACCTCCCCCCCGTCCCCGCGCTTGAGGGCATCCAGAAGCGGGTTATCCCCATGCCGGGGAAGGTGCAGACCGATATTGGGTGGGCCGTGCACGGGATGAAGCGCGATAACCCAGATTTTTACACCGCCGTGGTGGGGAATATGGTGCTTGGGCGGCTTGGTATGGGCGGGCGGCTTGGCGAGAACATCAGAGAAAACCAAGGGTTGGCCTACCACACGTTTAGCGGCTTTCAGGCGGGCTTTGGCGCAGGGCCGTGGATGGCAGGAGCGGGCGTCAACCCCGCCAACGTCGAGCGCGCAACCGAGGCCATGCTCTATGAGATCAAGCAGTTTGCGCAGGAAGGCCCGACCGACGAAGAACTCGCCGATGCCAAGGCCTACCTCACGGGCAGCTTGGTATTGGGGCTGGAGAAAAATAGCGGCGTGGCGGCTGCACTCCTCGACATCGAATCTTACCAGCTTGGGCTTGACTATGTTGAGCGCTACCCCCACCTCATCAATGCGGTCACCCGCGATGAGATCATCGACGTGGCGCGCGCCTACCTCTCAACCGACCGCTATGTCTTGGCGAGTGCCGGGCCAGAGAGTGCATAGCCTCACGACTCGCCCTCTTTCTGTTGCGCCAAGAGCCACTCCAACGCCAGCACATAGCCATACCACCCCAACCCCGATATCTGCCCCGTCGACACCGGCGCAACCACAGACGTGTGGCGGAAGGGTTCGCGGGCATACACATTCGAGATGTGCACCTCGATGATCTCCGTCTCAAGCGTGGCAAGGGCATCACGCAGCGACAACCCATAGTGCGTCAACGCACCCGGGTTGATGATGATGCCCTTGCTATCCCACCCCTCCTCCTGAAGCTTGTCTACCAAATCCCCCTCGTGGTTCGACTGCAAGGTGATCAGCTGTACCCCCGCCTCGGTCGCCCGCGCTAGCAAGGCGGTGTTGATCGACTCCAGCGTGACCGTCCCGTAGACATCCGGCTCGCGGCGGCCTAGCATGTTTAGGTTCGGGCCGTGAAGCACAAGTATCTTTTTCATTCCTACCCCCGTCTATCGCTGCACCAAGAGAATACTCCACAACGCACACCCATTCTACCAAATCGACCGCCCGAAGACAAGAATACCCCTTGCCCCGCCTCCCCCCACGGTGTATACTAACCCCAAGCATGGCTAACCACACGTGTATTGATATGCGGGCGAAAGGGAAGAGCAGTGTCATTTCTAAAGAAAATAGTTCGAATTTTTATACCCGGGGAACACCCCCGAAAGCTGGAGCAACAAGCGTTAGCAGCGGGCAAACACTATGAAGAGACATACGACCTCTCCGACCTCCGTGCCGCCGTGGAGGCCTGGAGCAACCTGCTCAACCACCCCGACTTCGCGAGCGCGGATAAGACTTTCCGGGCGCGGGTGCTGAACAACGCTGGCCGGATGTACCAATTTTTGTATGAGCGCAGTGGCGAGGGATTAGAGCGCGCCATTGCGGTTCAGGAAGAAGCCGTCGCCCTCACCCCGACGGGCCATCCCGACCGCCCGGGGTATTTGAACGATCTAGGAGACATATATCGTCTTTCGCATGAGCGGAGTGGCGAGTACGAACCACTACAGTGTGCCACTAAATCTCTGGAAGAAGCAGTCTATCTTATCTCATTGGACGATAGTAGACACTCCAGGTGCCTAAACAGTCTAGGGAATGTATATCTTCGTGCGTACGAGTATAGTCAGAAACTGAATAATGAGCAGCAAAATGATACTGCATATCTAGAAAGTGCCATTGTATGTCTGAAAAGAGCGGTGGAGCTTACGCCCGAAGACCATCCCAACCGTCCTGCATACCTAAGTAGTTTAGGGTATGCGTATTCACTAGTCTATAAACACAGACCTTCGGAGACGGATAAACTGGATTGTGCCATTGAATATCAAAAGAGTGCGGTGGAGCTTGCGAAGACAAACGACCCCAACTATCCAGTGTATTTGAATAACCTGGGATCTTCGTACGCAGAACGATACAAAAAGAGTGGAAACAACGCCGATCTCGAAGAGGCCATTGTACACTACCAAAAAGCCCTCAGTAGTCGTGCAGTAGTGGGGGCACTGATGACTCGTCGACGTGCTGGTTATAACCTCGGTCGGCTTCTCTATGACGAGGGCCGCTACCATGAGGCACGGGCCGCCTTTGAGCAAGTTCACAAGGTAATTGAGCAACTGAATGCATCAGAAATGGATAAGGGAACCCGAGAGGGATTCTCGACAAAAAATGCCAATATCTATGCGCGTTTGGTCTTCTGCTGCCTCAAGGAGAATGATACCAATGCCGCATTGGAGTATGCGGCAGCGGGCAAGGGGCGGGCGTTTGTCGATATGTTGGGCAGCGCGCGGCCTGACCTCAACAACATCCTCGTAGAGAACTCGTGGTCAGAAATTGAGCGCAAATACCCCACCTTAGCCGCCACGCAGCGCGCCCCGTCGATGAGCGCAGAAGATGCGATGCAGTTGGCGAAGGATCTTGGCGCGACGTTGGTTGAGTATTATCAACACAGAGAGAGGTGGGGGGCATTTGTCGTGACACCTGATGAGGTGCGGTGGGTGGAGGTGGAGGAGCCGCAGGCGGTGTGGGAGGAGTACGAGAGGTGGGTAACGGAATTGAAGGTAAGTCGCTATAATCCACCGTACGAAGAGCCACTGACAGAGGTATGGCGGGGGCTGTACACGGCTGTCTTTGCTCCGTTGGTGCCCTTCCTATCGCCAGAGAAGCCGTTGGTGATTGCGCCGTTTGGGTGGCTGCACCGTATTCCGTTGGGATTGGCGCAAGACCCGAAGAGCGGCGAGTACATCTGTAATCGGTATCAGATCTCTTTTGCACCAAGCTTGTCAGCATTGTGGGTGGTGCACAAAGAATGGCAAAAACGTGAGACAACTGGCGAAGAACGGGCGTTGGTTGTGATGCATCCTGGCGATGAGGGCCAACGCGACTACGAGCAGCTTAAACAGACCTTACAGACAGCAACGGAGCACGTGGGTCAGTTCTTTAAGCTGCGGACGGACTTGCATGAAAAGCAGGCGGTGGTTAGGGAGGTCACAGGGCAAGCTCGCGACCACGCCTTGTTGCATTTTTTCTGTCATGGCAAATTCTCCCCGCAAGAGAAGAAGTATGGGTTGCTCTTGGAGAGCGACATGCTAACGGTTGACCACATTGTGCGGGAGATGATCCTGCAACGGACGCGATTGGTGTCGTTGGGCGCGTGCGTGAGCGCGATGGTCGACATCCGTGATGGGGAGGAGCATGTTGGGTTGCCGTGGGCCTTGCTGACAGCGCGTGCCCAGGGTGTGATAGGCAGTTTGTGGCCAGTTGATGCCGATCCAACAGTCACGTTGTTTCATTGGTTCTATCAACACTTGGCGGGAGGCGCATCTCCGGCAGAAGCCCTGCGGCAGGCGATGCGCGAGATACGAGAGACGGAAGGCTGGGAGGCTCCCTATTATTGGGGGGCGTTTCAGGCGATTGGGATGGTGTTGGAGGGGGGGTACTCCCTCTGCCGCGAGTTACCATTATCAGTGCATCCCCCTGAACTCGAAAAAGGGATGCAAATGACCTCAGGAGGTATTGAGATGCAAGACTACGAGATCTTTGTCAAGAACGCCAGAGAGATGTTGCAGGATATGTCGGGCAAGAGATGGGATGAGGTGAAAGAGCGCCTCCTCAGCGACCCCAATAAAACGCGCACGCTGTCGAGGAAGCTACGGGAGGTGATCGCACAGAATAAGACAGTGGAGCATGACCCGGCGATGGTGGAGGTAGTCAAGAATATCTTCAGAATGGTGTACGACCATAAGCCGCTTGGGACATTGTTGCTTCGTCCTGGTCTCCAACTGTCGTTGGAGGATATGGAGGAGCTGGACGTTGAGACCGACAGGAGGTACGTGGCAGATATGCACCGCGGAGGCATCCACAACGAGTTGGTTGGTTTGGAGGGAAAAATAGAACAACTGCTATCAGGTGGCTTGGCGGACGAGCCTACTGCAGAGGAACCGCGTGACCAGCCAGAGGCGTAGCCACGATGAGTGAACAAGAGGAAGCTGCCCTGCTCGTCAACTTCTACATCTACAATGATGAAGGGCAGACCGAGCGGCTCGTGAAGTGGATATGCGACTCGCAAAATCTGCGGTCTGGGAAGAGGCCCAATACCTGGATTCACGATAGTTCGCCCGCCATCATGCTCAAACAGTTTCATCCAGCTCCCTCCTCGGCAGCCGACACATTTGTCATACAGGTGGCGCTTGAAGACGAAGGAAGAGCTGAGGATGTATGGCCCAAACTGCGCGAGAGAGTGCGAAACGTCGTGCAAGATGGCGAGGAATGGTCAGAGGGAGTACTTGGCTATTCGTTGTTCTACTATGCAAAAGTGGACGATGTGGTAGATGAAGCCAAGAAAAGAAAAGACACACTGACGAACGAAATATGCAGGATAGAGGCAGCAGAGGGCCAAGAAATCGCATGTATCGTGGAGGATCAACTGGCGGATGGGGAGCTTTCGCTGTGGACAACACCAATATGGGAAGGTGGCAAGGCGGCGGCGATGATCTACATAGGTTTTGGCTCCTATCCTCCCTTTAAGAACAATCTGATGCGCGATTTCATATTTGGGCGGAGCGCGCGGCTCCTGATGCCCGACTTGATTGCCCATAAATACTACCATCAAGTACGGAAGATTGATAAGGAGGGTGAGAAAGAGGCAAAGCCAGGCAAGACATGGCGAAAAACCTATAATGACAATGTGGAGGTATTGCGTAAGGCGGTACAAACGATGCTGCGACACCATCCAGGTGGGCACCAGGCACAAGCCGTTTTTGATGAGCACGACCTCAACCCAGTTATCCGCCATTATGAGGAGTTGTTCGCGCAATTGGTGCGACTAGACGCCTATCTCGTCTCGCTCTCACAGCAGTGCGAAAACCACCGTTTTTGGAAGAACGATGTGGGAGGCAAGATTGTAGCCTACCAGCAGGGACAGATGGACATTGCGGTAAAGGATTTGGAACTCCTTACCTCCAAGGCCAAATATGTCCTCAACACGGCCCAGATAACGGTCGACATTGCCCGCAACCAGGTCGAGAAGCAGCGGGAGGCGCAAGAGCGTCTGCGGGTGGAGCACGACCGCCGGATAACCCAACTCTTAGCGGTTGTGGGTGTGGTGGTGGTTGTGCCAGAACTCCTGCCTGCTGAGACGATCTGTGCGTTCTTTGGGTGGCAGTGTGAGGTGTGGGAAGGCTATGCAGCATTGGATCCCGTATTGGTGCAGATAGGAATAATCATCCTCTTCTCAACGATAGGGTGGCGGATAGTGGGGGAAATACAGAAATAGCCCGCCAAACCCACAAGCTGGTGGATATAGGGCTATTCCCGTAATTCCCCTTGTCATTCACTCTTTCCCCTCGTCCTGCAGCTCATCCTTCTCGAGGCCGAGGCGTTGTGCGGCGACAATGCGGTCACCGCCTGCCTCTTGCAGGGCGAGGGTAATAAGCCGCACTCGCACCTCTCCCAAGATGGCATCAAGCCCTTTGCCGTGGCGCAGCATATGCATCAATGCTGATGTCAGCATATCATCCTGTTCACCCTCTTCTTCCTGTGCCCCATTGGAGAGGGAAAGGTGCTCTGCTCCTATGACGTTCCCCTGTGAGAGGACAATCGCCCGCTCAATCACATTCTCAAGCTGGCGGACGTTGCCTGGCCAATCAAACGCAAGCAGCTCATCAAGCGCCCGCTCAGTGATACGGGGTATTTCGCTGCCAGCGCGGGCGCGGCGGGAGAGAAAATGCTGCACAAGCATCGGCACATCATCACGGCGGTCGCGGAGCGGAGGCAGGTGGATGGTAATCACATTGAGCCGGTAGTAGAGGTCTTCGCGGAACCGCCCTTCCGCCACCTCCCGCTCTAGATCGCGGTTGGTCGCGGCAATCACCTGCACATCGGTCTGGATCGTCACATTCCCGCCCACGCGCTCAAACGCCCGCTCTTGCAGAACCCGCAGCAACTTCTTCTGCGTTGACTGACTCATCTCCCCCACTTCATCCAGGAAGATAATGCCTTTATTTGCCTGCTCAAAGCGGCCTTGCCGTCGTGCCATCGCGCCGGTAAAGGCTCCTTTCTCATGGCCAAAGAGTTCGCTTTCGAGGAGCGTCTCTGGCAAGGCAGCGCAATTCACCGCGACAAAGGGCTTTTGCCGCCGCGGCGAGCTTTGATGGATCACCCGCGCCGCCACCTCTTTGCCGGTGCCAGACTCGCCAGTGATGAGGACAGTCGTATCGCTGGCGGCGACGCGCCCAATCAGCTTGTAGACGTGCTGCATCGCCGGACTACGGCCAATCAACATATCACGCGGATCGCGGTCATCAAATTGCTGTTCTAGTTGGCGGACGCGCTGCGTCAAGTGGTAATATTCAAGCGCCCGCTCCACCACCATCACGACATCATTGGGGTCAAACGGCTTGGCGATATAGTCATAAGCCCCGTGTTGCATTGCCTCAATCGTCACCGTAGAGGAATCTTGCGCCGTCACCACAATGACGGGTATCTCCAACCCACGCTCGCGGATCTGCTTGAGCACCGCCAGCCCATCCGGCGCGGGCATACGGATATCGAGGATGGCGACATCTGGCGGGGCGTCGGCGATCAAGGCGAGCGCTTCCTTGCCAGAGGAGGCGGTTTGTACCGTGATACCGCTTGGCTCAAGCAGATCGCGGAATAGTTCACAGATATATGGCTCATCATCGGCTATAAGAACCATCTTTTCTTCAGCTGTCATTGCTTATCCCTTTCTTCTGCTATAGTACCGAGCAGAGATGTCACGCATGGAGAACCTTGGAGTGATTTTGGAGAGATGCTTGGAGAGATGTTCATGAACCGTTCTACCATACGAGTGCTGTTAGTCCAAGAAAATGTTGCGGATGCAGAGCAAATCACGGCATTTTGCCTGACCAATGCCCCTCATCTTTCGTTCACCGTTGCCGCATCGCGGGCGGGGTGTTGGGCAGAGCTTGGTGCCAACGAGTCTACCCCCTTCGATGCGCTGATTGTTGATGACACGCTTGCCGACAGCGATGGCATGACCGTGTTGCATCAGGTGATTGGGGCGGGCTATCCCGCGCCGGTCATCATGGTAACCGTACGCGACGACGTAGAGACGGCGGTCGCGGCAATGAAGGCAGGTGCCACCGACTACATCGTCAAATCAACGAGCTATTGGGAACACCTCCCCCGCCTCATCGACTCCGCCATCGCCCGCTATGACCTGATGCGGGAGAACCAACGGCTGCATGGCAACCTCGCAAACTACGCCGCGCAACTTGAGGAGTCAGTGCGCCAGGCTCGCATAGAAAAGGCACGTTTGCAGACTGTGCTAGAACAACTGCCGGAGGGCGTGGTCATCCTGGAGGGCAAGGAAGGGCGTACCGTCGCTGCAAACAAGGCCGCCGAACGTCTGTGGGGGCACGCCTTCATCCCCAATGTCTGTATTTCAGAGTATGGTGATCGCTACTCACTCGTCAAGGCGGATGGCTCGCCGCGTCCCGCCGAAGAAACTGCTCTAGCCCAAGTGCTGCGGACAGGAGAGCCATTGCTTGGCGACCAAAGCATCATCGTCAAGCCCAATGGAGAGCGTATCACCGTCTTGACGAACGCCGCCCCCCTGCTCAATGGCAAGGGGGAGGTGAATGGCGCGGTGGCGGTGTTTCAAGACATCTCCGAAATCAAAAAGCTAGAGAGCTTGAAAGACGAAGTGCTTTCTATTGCGTCTCACGAGTTGAAAAACCCCTTGACCATCATCAAGGGATATAGCACGCTCATTGTCAATACCCCCGCCGTCCAGCAAGACACCCGCGCCCAACGCATCGCCAACACGATCCACCACCAGAGTGAGCGGATGGAGCAGATGGTTGAGCGGCTGCTTGATCTGTCGCGGCTGGGGCTTGGCAAGATGACACTGACCTTTCACGCGGTCGAAATCGTTAGTTTTGTGCGAAATGTGGCAGAACAACAAGAGTCGACGATGGAACAGCATCATATTGTGTATGATTTTCCCCTCGATTCGTTGACGATCTCTGCCGATGCGATGCGTTTGGAGCAAGTGTTGGTCAATCTACTCAGCAATGCAGCGAAATATAGCCCAGATGGAGGGGATATTACGCTGTCATTGCGATATAAGGAACACCTTGCGTTCACGGACGATATGATCTGTGGGTCGAGCATCGAATCTACGGGGCCATTTGTGGTGATCGAGGTGTGTGACCACGGCATCGGCATCGAACCAGAGATGCAACAAAAGCTTTTCAGTCGGTTTTACCGCACAAAAGAAGCCGCCCGGTTAGCGGCAGGACAAGGATTGGGCCTCTATATCAGCGCCGAAATTGTACGGATGCACGGGGGAGCGCTCTGTGTCTCAAGTAGCCCGCAACGCGGGAGCCAATTCTCCATCGTGCTGCCAACCACCAGATAGCGCATTCCCTCAGGAAATCAGATCAAGGCGGTTGGCGATGGTACGAATATGGTTGTAGACTTGGACGATCCCCTCATACTGGCGATTGACAAAACTCAACACATCAGCCGGTATCGTTTGGCGGCAAATATCGGCATAGGCCTGAATGGTGGTCTCTTCGCTGTGCAGACACTCGGAGACGAGCGCTTTTTCATCGCCACTCGTCAATGCCGCTTTGATAGACATCCACCCGCGGTGCATTGCGCCTGTCAGGCTACCTGAGAGTTTGGGCTTCCCCCCTTGGCGATGCACTTCTGCCTTGAGCGCAATCGCAAATTGAGCACGTTGTTCGGCGTAGTTGGCAAACAACGTCTTGAGTACGTCACTGGTCACGGTCTCTGAGACCATGCGGAAGACCTGCTCACTATCTTCGCACGCAACGATCAATTGGTTGAGAGAGTCGATGACGGCTTGTTGCTTGTTGTGAGAGACTTCAGGTATCATGACACGGTGGCTCTCCTTGTTGGGTGTATTTAATCAATTTCACAGCTTCATTTGCAAAACAAACATTGCGAATTTCGTGCCAAGCTCTTATTCTACTTTTCTATAAATGGGGACGTTTCTTCTTGATGTTGAACATCTCCCCCGTCATCGCCCACAATGTTGCATGATAATGTCACGTTGCCTGTTTGCGCCGGTTGCCCGTCTTGATCCACCTGCACGGCATCCTTCCCCCAGCTTGTCACATGGCCATATTTGATCAGCGCAACAAAGACCAACCCGCCAATCGCATTACCAAGCGTCGCCCATACAATGAAATGCAGAAAATCAAACAGAGTAATCCCTTGTCCCGCAAAGATTCCGGCCAACACCTCAACCGTTCCCACGATTGAGTGGTGGAGGTGCGAAAGACCAATCGCCGTCGTCACGATCCAGACGAATATCACTTGGCTGATCGTATCTCGACTTGCGGTCACCAGCCACGAGAGTAACCCCATCATCCAGCCCGCCAGCACCCCGCTCAACAGCACGACCCACCACGTGTGATGTACCATCTGTTCGGCCACCTGCCCAAAGGCCCACGGCTCAACGACGCCAAGCGATGGCCCTACCGACGTGACCAGGAAGGCGAAAAACGTCGCGCCAACGAGGTTTGAAAAGTAGATCAGCCCCCACAATCGCCCCAACGACCGTAATGAGGCACGGCGGTTGAGCACGGGTAAGAAGGCCAAGGTCGTGTGTTCGGTGAACAGCTCCGACCGCCCCAAAATCACGAAAATAAACCCCACAGAGTACATGTTGGCGACAAGGAGCTTGGTGATTGGCTCGGGGAGAGCATCATGCATCAATGTGAGCATCGCGCCCATAAGCAAAACGCTAAACCCAATATCGAGGCCAGCCGATAGCCCCGAAATCACGATGCCGCTTGTGGGCCGCCGGAGTTGGCTCAATTCCTCTCGGACAAGCTGCTCTAAAATTTCTCGATAGGATTTTTTGGGTTCTGATGAGCTTTGGAATGATACCATATAGCTTTTCCTCCCCTGTAATGGTTGAAAGAATGGGGAACTATTCTGCAAGAACGGTGCCACGGGCCATCTCGCTGCGCCCCGCCGCCCTACACGCCATCGCCACGATTTGCCAAGAACTGCCGGAACAGGTAAGATCGCAGCGCAACGTTTACCGTTCAATATCCACCGTTCAATATCCACCGTTCAGCGACAATGAGCATACGGACAGCGAACAGAAAGCGACCCTATTCTTATGCCTACGCAAGACGCGGTTATGCAAGACACACCCGCCCGCGCTGCCAAAGAGTTGTTTATCATCCTCAACCCTGTTGCAGGCACTCATGACCCCAACACCGTCCGCGATGCATTTGAGCGCCATTTTGCCGACAACGATATCCCCTACGACCTCTATGAGACGACTGGCCGGGAGTCGGTGGGGGCCATCGCCAACGATGCAAGTAAGCACGGCTACCACACCGTGGTGGCGGCAGGCGGCGATGGGACGGTGTCGGAGGTGGCGGGCGGGCTTCTCTCCACCGACACCCCCCTTGGCATTCTCCCCATTGGCACGGCAAATGTCCTTGCCCAAGAGCTGAATATCCCGTTGACACTTGACGAAGCGTGTAAGGTATTGGCCACAACACCCGATCACCACACGATCCGCACCATTGACGCGATGTGTATCGCAGAACATGTTGCGGTTTTGCACATTGGCATAGGCCTCAATTCCATTACGATGCGTGACACCCGCCGAGAGGATAAACGGCGATTTGGGCGGTTTGCCTACCTCTACACGACTATGAGACGGCTGTTGGGGTTTCAACCACGGCGGTTTTCCCTCTCTATCGACGGCAAAAAATACCGCTATCAGGCGGCACAGGTACAGGTGGCCAATGGCGGGGCGTTGGGCGGGAGCGCGTTCAAGTGGTGGCCGGATATCTGCCCCGACGACGGCCAGGTGGATGTGTTTGTCGTCAATGCGCGCCACCTGATTGACTACCTGATGGTCGCATGGCACATCGCCACCGGCCAGCAAAAACGCAGCCGCCGTATGCGCCATTTCGTCGCCAAGGAGAAGATTATCATCCACGCCGACAAGCCGCTCCCCGTCCATGTGGATGGCGATGTGATTGGCGAGACGCCAGTAGACATCCACATTTCCCCTCGCGCCGTCCGCATTGTTGTTCCTGGCGCATAATTTGCTGTCACGCCGCTTCTGCCCCTATTTTTCTGCTCTTTTTCCCCCATACATCACCGCCCCTTAGCCGTTAACATTGCAAGATAAGCCCCCTCAACACGCCAAAACAGCGTGCCAGGGGGATAGGAGACGTTCGTAGGGACGTGTGGAATGAAAAGAGGCTGAAAGTTAGATATCTTTAAGTTAGAGATCTTTGGCTTGGGCAAGCGACGCAGACAAGGTTAGTTTGTCAAGGCCGGGCTTGAGCAGCAGCGAGACGGGGCACGTCTCTTTGGCAACTTGCGCCGACTGCTGAAAAACAACATCGTCAATCCCCGGCACGCGCCCTTCTGTCTCTAGGTGTATTGCCGTGATCTTAAATCCTTGCTCCTGGCTTGAGAGCGTGAGCGTGGCCTTTGTCTTGATTTCTTCTGGTGGGTGGCCTTCCTGCGATAGCCCGTGTGCAAGCGCCATACTAAAGCAAGAGGCATGCGCAGAACCAATCAGCTCTTCGGGGTTGGTGCCAGCGCCAGTCTCAAAGCGAGAGGGGTAGGTGATTTGGGCGTCCTTCAAGACGCCGCTGTCGGTTGAGGTCTTGCCCATACCCGATTTGAGGTTGCCGATCCATGTGCTTGTTGCAGTACGAGTGATATCTGCCATATGTGTAGCTCCTTTCGCTATGGTTTGGCTCTGTAATGGTGTTATTGGATGAGATCTCCAAGCGATTCATCAGTTTTGCCTGTGGCGCGGTACTGTGCCTCTTTCTTACACCATTCCTGCGCCTCTTCGAGGGTCTTAAATGCTTGTGGTGCGTAGATACGTGTCCCTTTTTCTTCGCCCTCTTGCGGCTCAATAGAGGCAATATAGACGACAAACTCAACATTTGCTTCTATGGTGACGTGCAAATTGTATTTGTGTACTTCTCCCTCAAAACAATGTCGCTGTTTGTCGTGATGCCACGTGATGTTGGTCATCCACATCCTTCCTTTCTACGAAGCTGCAGGGGTGTCATGCTGCCACTTGCGTAGCTGGTATGACAACACCAGCAGCAAGATACCAAAAACCATCGCATATGCGGCAATCGTCCACACAATCACCAGGACGCCCGGGCCAGGCAAGAAAAGCAAAATAAGACCAAGCAAGACCGATGCCACCCCGCTTAGCCCAAGGAGCCATTCGTTGGAGATTTCCTTGCGCAGGTGGATGGCGGCGAGTATCTCAAAGACGCCCGTCACGCCCGCCCAGATGGCAATAAGGTAGACCAGCACCAACGCCGTGATGGCGGGCCAGAAGAAGGTGAGGAAACCAACACCAACCCCGGCTATCCCCTCTAGCAGGAGTATCCACCAGTTCCGTTGGTCGCGGTGGCGTACGGCCATCCCAATGGTAAAAACACCGTCGACAAGCACGTAGGCTCCGAACAATGCAACCAAGATGGCAAGCGTGACGCCGGGCCAGATGATGGCGAGAATGCCGAAGAGTAGCGCAACGATGCCACGTAGGGCTAGCATCCACCAATTTTGTGAGAGTAGCGTTTTCATATATCTCTCTCTATACCTCCTTTGATGTTGGTATTCAATCTGCTATGACATAGCCTCGCAAGATATGTGCCAACCCCTTTTTCCACTCCTCTGGTACATAACTTGCAGCATTGCGAGCGTGGCCACATCGCCATATGGCTCTAAATAGAGCGTGGAATAGAGGATCAAGAGGGTACAGTGAAGATACAGGAAGGATCTATGACAGAAAAAATACGACATATCCTGCATGTCGCAGAAGACTTTATGTATATCGCGGTAGGGTTTGTGATTGGCGGGATTGCGCTTGCGCTGCTTGGCTCGTCAGTCATCAACTTTGTCACGCAAGCAATGGAGGGGAATGTTGGAGAGGCAGTGCTCCAAGCACTAGACACCCTGCTTCTCGTTGTCATGATCACGGAAATCCTGCATACGGTGGGGATTTCGCTCCGAGACCGCACGCTTGCCATTGAGCCATTTATCGTGATCGGGGTTATCGCGGCAATCCGGCGTATTCTGGTGGTGACGGCAGAGCAGGCAAGTCCAAGTGCTGAACATATGGTTGAATTTCAGATGGCGATGGTTGAGCTTGGGCTGTTGACGGTTATGGTGCTTGCATTGGTGGGGGCAGTGGGGATGATACGCAAGTTTTCTTTGCAAGAGGTTGAGAAGCATTAGCCGTTTCTCCCCCGCAAGACTGCCATTCTATCCTTCCCCTCTCCGCTACCGGAGGTATGAGGGAAGGATTTTCATTTGTTTGCGGTATTTGGCGACGGTGCGTCGTGCGACCGCATACCCGCGCTCCTGCAGCAATCGGGAGAGTTCTTGGTCGCTGAGGGGAGCGGTCTCTTGCTCAATCAGTTCCCGCAAGACATCTTGCACCCCGCGCGCGGCCACGAAAAACTCGCTCAAGGGGAGCAGCGTGCGGTCGGGGAGGATCGCTGTTTTTTCCGCCACAGCACGGCTTACGGTCGACTCGTGCAGCCCCAACTCTTGGGCAATCTCGGCGCGGGTCATGGGGGCCAGGTGGCGGACGCCATGGTGTAAGAATGCTTCCTGCCGTGCCACAATCGCTTTTCCAATCTGCAGGAGGGTTGACTCGCGTTGGCGGAGGTTTGAGAGAAATACTCGCGTCCGAGAGACGTATTCGCGCACATGCTCACGTTCTTCCTCTCCCAATGACGACATATTTTGCGCCAATTCGCGGTAGAGCGGGTTCATCCGCAATAACCGCCGCGGCGATTGCAAAACCTCAACCGTAAACTCACCTTCCTTCTCGACAATGGAGAGATCAGGGGTGCGGTAGCGGGTGTCGTCGGGGGAAGAGGCGCGGGGAGCGGTGCCAAGCGACTGGATTGGGTAGGGCCACAAGTGCTCTTGAACGAATGCATACACCCGCTCCACCTCTTCGGTGGTGATGTGCAACAACCGCGCAATTTGCTTCATATGGCGCTTGCCCAACTCATCCATCGCCTGATCGACCACCTCGTAGGCATGCGGACATGTTACCCCTTGCTGGGCGAGGTGGGTGATTTGGGCGAGAAGACATTCGCGGGTGTCGCGCGTGGCAACGCCAGGCGGGGCCGTCTCCCGCAATACCGAGAGGACATGCTCAACGCGCGCCGGGGAAATACCCAGTGAGATGGCAATGTCCGACGGCTCCTCAACCAAGAACCCCTGCTCATCCAAACTGCCAACAAGCATCTCGGCGATGGGGTGATCGGCTTCGTCAAGCGCAAGATAGAGATCAAGCAATAACGACTCACTCATCTGACGCGGAGCCGCTACCAACAATAATTGGTCAACATCTCCCTCAGAGCTACTCGCCTGCTCACTCCCTGACACCTCAGGCTGCGATGCGCACTGCAAACAGATGCCTTCCATCATCGGGCCACCACATATCGCACACGGCGGCTCATCAAGCTCAAGCTCCTCAAGCGAGGGGTTCTCTGCCAGCTCCTGTTGGATAGCATGCAGAAGCGCCGTGTGAGGAAGTGCAAGCAGTTGGGCAAGGTTGAGGAGAGCGGGGTTGGCCTGCATCTCCATCTGAGGGGCCATGAACATGTCAAGCATAAACGCTCCTCCACCATATATATCACCACTATACACCATATCCGATTTCCGATTATAGTTGAGAGTACGTCGGTTTGCAACTGGTGTTGCACAACAGCTAGGGCTACGTCAAAGTCCGGTTCATAGAGTATCATTCCAAAAACATCGCCA
>CAZGLO010000005.1:0-69643 GCA_964526735.1 uncultured Chloroflexaceae bacterium
CACCGCTGAAAGCGGGTGGGTTTCCCGCCCTGAAGGGTAAACATCTATGAGAAGGGGGCGGAGGCAAAAACGGCCACAAAAAAATGAGCACGATGTTGCTTCTTGGAGAAGAGAAGCAAACCGTGCCCATATAGCCTTGTTCGGTACGATATGCTATGTGTTGTCCCTCTATGCTAGCATCGTCCTGTACTACACCTCATGTGCTGCATTCTGCTCAGCATTGCGCTGGAGTTCTATGTGAGAACGAACAATCCGGTCAAGTTCATCTGGTTTGATACGAGAAAGGAAATCATATTCAACCATTACAACGGGAGGCTCATCACAGGCTGCCATACAAGGTACTTTGACAACCCGCAGTTCGGAGGAGAATTCTCGTTGTAGTTGGGTTATGGTTCGCTTGATATCAGGAAAAAAGCTGGCACATTGTTCACAATAGGTAAGACGTATCGTCATTGTCGGTCAGAGCCTTTCTATTGTGCCACCTCCTGTGGTATTCAACTCTGAATACGTTGTTGCTTTTGATAGTTATTATACACGAAACTTTTCTTTTGTCAAGGGGGTGGCGGCAAAATCAGTATAAATTGCGGCAAATCCGTTCCCACATGCACCTCCTCCTCCGCTCTGGAAACAGGTATATAACAGGTGTAGCGTTGTTGGCGGGCGATGGGATAGAGCGCCACGCCGGTCGGGGAGAAGAACCAAAATGGCTTTCCCCAGCCAGCATACGCACCCGTTTATACTAATACGATGAGAAAGGGATAGGAGAGGTTACAAGCAGAAGGGCAATAGGCGCGGGCAAATCACGCGTGTGGCGATACGTCGGTCGCAAAGTGGCATGCCGACCAATGCCCTGGTTCGTGCTCCTCAAACCCCGGCTCCTGCTGTTGGCAGATCTCTTGTGCCATCCAGCAGCGCGGGTGAAACCGGCACCCCGATGGGGGATCGATGGGGCTAGGCACGTCCCCCTGCAAGATAATCCGCTCCCGCTTGATGGTGGGGTTGGGGATGGGGACGGCAGAGATGAGGGCTTTGGTGTAGGGGTGCATGGGGCGGTAGAAAAGGTGTTCGCGGGTGGTAAGCTCAACGATTTTGCCAAGATACATCACGGCCACGCGGTCGCTAATGTGCTCAACCACGCTCAGATCGTGCGCGATGAAGAGGTAGGTCAGGTTGAATTCCCGCTGCAGGTCGCGGAGGAGGTTAAGCACTTGCGATTGCACACTCACATCCAGCGCCGAAACCGGCTCATCGCAGACAATCAGCTTGGGCTGCATAACGATGGCACGGGCGATACCAATGCGTTGGCGTTGGCCGCCGGAAAACTCGTGGGGGAAGCGCTGGACGTGGCTGGGGTGCATCCCAACCCGCCGCAACATCTCGCGCACCATATCCATCCGCTCTTGCTTGGAGCCTATCTTGTGGATAGTCAAGCCTTCCACAATGCTCTCGCCAATGGTAAAGCGCGGGTCGAGGGAGGAGTAGGGGTCTTGGAAGATGATCTGCATATCCCGCCGGACGCTCGTTTTGGGGCGGCCTTGGGAGATATCCTGCCCATCGAATTGCACCGTTCCGGCGGTAGGCGTTTCAAGGCGCAAGAGCGTACGAGCAATCGTCGTCTTCCCGCACCCGCTCTCGCCAACTAGCCCCAACGTCTCCCCGCGGTAGACCGAAAAGCTCACGTCATCGACTGAGCGGACGTGGCCGGTCGTGCGGCGGAGAATCCCCCCCTTAATCGGGAAGTGCTTGACGAGGTGCTCAACGCGCAAGAGTTCGTTGTTTGTATGTGCGTTGGAGGGCATAGTGGTGGGTGTGGTGGTAGATGGATTGGTGGTGGTCATAAACTTTGTTCCTCATACAGCCAACAGCGGACACGACGCTGCTCTGCAAGCGGGAAGAGTGGCGGGTCTTGGTCGCAGCGCTCGAACCGATGCTCGCACCGCGGGGCAAACCGACATCCGGCTGATGGCTCAACGAGGTTGGGGACGGTGCCGGGGATGACGGCAAGCTGCTCTTTCACCTCGCCCAGCACAGGCATAGAGCCGAGGAGGCCTTGGGTATAGGGGTGTTTCGGCTCAGCGAAAAGCTGCTGCACATCTGCATATTCAACGATTTGGCCCGCATACATCACCGCGACAGTATCTGCCACCTCCGCAACCACTCCCATGTCGTGCGTGATGAGAATAATCCCCGCATTGACCTTCTGCCGCAGCGAGTTCATCAGTTCAAGGATCTGCGCTTGAATGGTCACGTCAAGGGCGGTTGTCGGTTCGTCGGCGATGAGCAGATCGGGGTCGCAAGCGAGCGCCATCGCAATCATCACCCGCTGGCATTGCCCGCCAGAGAGTTCGTGCGGGTAGTTGTTGATACGCTTGGCGGGGTCGGGCAGCCCCACCATCGTGAATAGCTCGATTACCCGCGCCCGCGCTTGCGACTTGTTCAGCCCTTGATGCAGTTGCAGCACTTCGGTCACTTGGTCTCCCACGCGGAAAACCGGATTGAGGTAGGACGTGGGTTGTTGGAAGATCATGGAGATGCGGTTGCCGCGGATGTGGCGCATTTGCTGGTCGTTGAAGGTTAGCAGATCGTCGCCCTCAAACAACACCCGCCCCTCCACTATCTTCCCCGGCTCTGAGACCAGCCGCAACAGCGAGAGTGAGGCGACACTTTTCCCGCTCCCGCTCTCGCCGACCAACCCCAACGTTTCGCCGCGGCGCACGGTGATATCGACCCCATCAACCGCGTGCACCCGCCCCTCTTCAGTGAAGAAATAGGTCTTTAGCCCTTCCACCTGCAGCAGCGGCGCAGCGCGAGAGGACGCGACCGGCGGTGGGGTGCGGGGCGAGGGGGGAGAAGCAGACGGCATCTCTGACAAGGGGTGGGCAGATGGCGTCTCTGGCGAGGTGTGGTTGGATTGATTTGGTTGGTTTGGCTGATTTGGCTGATTTGGCTGGTTTATCCACTCGTTCATGATCGTTTCATCCGCGGATCGAGCGCGTCCCGCAGCCCATCTCCGATATAGTTGATGGCCAGCGACGCGAGAAGAATCGGAATACCCGGCACAAGTGGCATCCACCAATATTCAAACATAAAGCTTTGGGCAAACGCAAGCATATTCCCCCATGTCGGCGTTGGGTCTTGGATACCAAAGCCAAGAAAGCTCAATGCCGCCTCAAGCACCAGGTTTGTGTTGACTTGCAAGGTAAAGTCTACGATGATGGGCGGGAAGGCGTTTGGGAAGATGTGTTTGCCAATGATGCGCGGCGTTGAGGCCCCCAACGCACGCACCGCCTCGATATAGGGCTGCTCGCGGACAGAGAAGACTTGTGCCCGCATCAGGCGGCCCGTGGTTGTCCACGTCAGGGCCGAAAGCCCAAGCACGACAAGCGTCACCTTCTTGGCTTCGCGGTCGGGGATGGCGGTGAGCGTGGCGATGAGATCGACCAGCGGCTGCGGGAGCGGAATGCGGTTCTCATTTTGTAGCAGCACGCTCATCAATATCAGCAGGATGACGAGCAGGGGGAACGTAGATACGAATTCCAGGAAGCGGGTGATGATAATATCGACCCACCCGCGGAAATACCCCGCCAACAACCCCAACGAAATCCCTATCAGAGAGGCAAGCGTCGCCACGAAAATCGCAATCGTCAGCGAGACCCGCGCCGCATAGATCAAACGGGTGAAGAAATCGCGCCCAAGGTGGTCTGTCCCAAGGAGGTGCAATGTTCCTGTCTCTGGATCAGGGGACATCGGCGCGAGGAAGGTGTGATCGAGTTGGATTTCATCCCGCGGGAAGGGGGCAATCACCGGCGCAAAGATAGACGCCAGCAAGAGCAAGAGCAGCACCCCAATACTCACCATCGCCAGGCGGTGGCGGCGGAACCGGCGAAAGACAATACGCCATTGGCTCTCTGGCGGCGGGAGGTGAGCGGCGGTGGCGGTATCATCAACAACCCTCATACGCACCCCCTACGACAGCTTAATACGCGGGTCAACGACGGTATACAGGATATCCGACAGGAGGTAGCCAATCAGTTGCAGGGCGATGGTAACATAGAGCAGCGCCATCGCCACCGCATAATCATAGCGGTTGAGCGCATCTATGAGCAGCCTCCCCAGCCCGGGCCAGTTAAACACCGCTTCTGTGATGGCCGCCCCCGCAATCAGCGTTGGGAGGGTGTTGGCAAGTAGTGTCACGAAGGGGATCATCGCGTTGCGGAAGCTGTGTTTGAGCACGACCACCCGCTCACGCAACCCCTTGGCCCGCGCCGTGCGGACATAGTCCTGTTGCAGCACCTCAAGCATACTTGCGCGGATAAACCGGCTCCACTGGGCGATGCTCACAAAGGCCAATACGGCACACGGCATAATAAAGTGCAGGACGTAGTCGAGGAATGACTCGGCGCGGACAGTGATTTGTAGTGCGTCGCCAAGCAGCGGGATGACATAGTCACGGTTGCTGATGGCGCTGCCGGGCGGTAGATAGGGCAACCCCCATTCCTTGAACAGGACGGCAAATACCAGGATGAGGATAATCCCAAAGAAGAATGTTGGCAGCGATGCGCCTACAAACGCCGTAGTCGTCATCGCATAGTCGAAACGCGAATATTGGTGGACGGCAGAGTAGATGCCAACGGGGACGGCAATGAGAAGCGTAATGATGATAGAAACGCCCATCAGTGTGAGGGTGAAGGGGAGACGGCTCATGATCAGCTCGCCGACGGGCTGATCGCGGGCGATGGTCTGCGAAAGGCCAAAATCGAAGAAAAGGACGCCGCCACTCTCGCGCCGCTCCTCCAAATCGGCCAGGGTGACCGGCTTGCCACACTCCTCAACGATCTCGGTGCTACCATCAGAGTAACTGAGGCGAACGACATCTGTCCGCGCGCATCCTACCTGCACATCGCCGAAGTAGGTTTTCCCCCCAATGGTCAGGGGGCCATCGGGCACCCCCACAAACCACCGCATAAACCGCACAGGCAGGATGAGATCAAGCTCAAAGCGCGCCCTGATACGCTCAATATCCTCTTGTCGCATATCCTTGCAACGCGGGTCTTGTGGGCATTGTATCGGCCCCCCCGGCGCGAGGTAGAGGAGGCCATACGATGCAATCGAAGCAAGGATGATAACGATAAGGATTTGGATGGAGCGCCGGACAAGGAATGCTGTCATATTGCTCTCCCCGTCGCAAGAACCATCGCCACCGTCGTCATAGTCGTCATAAAATAGTTATCGCAGCTTCATCGCCCACTGCTTGAGCGCCTGCAACAATGACGCTACTTGTTTCCGACTACCTTCATCGGTGACTACTCCCAACCCGAAAGGGTTGGGCTTCTCGGGTCGAAACCCAGGCTGTGTAGCCCCACAGCCAGAATGTAATTCCGACGCGGCACGGAGGAGGCCCGTGTTGTACGATGCGTTGCGGAGGCTTCCTGAAAGACCAAGGACGTGTACAGCGTCTCCACCCATTGTCTTCCTCCTTTGCTGCCTATTTCTTATAGAGGTTCATATCGACGTGTTCCCACGTTGAGCTGGTGAGCGGGAAGGCTTGTATCTTGCCCTCTGCCCCGGCCTCAAGCACCGTGCCCAACGCTTCGCCTGCACCGAGGGTTTCTGTCCCCACTACATCAACGTTGCCGGTGAGCAATTGCGCAACGACAGCATTCGTATCGCTGAAGAACTCAACAATCACCCGCTTGATGGGCGGCTCGCCAAGGTAGTAATGCGGGTTGGCCTCAAAGACCATCCGTTGGCCCTTCTGCCACTCGACGATCTTATACGGGCCGTAGCTCATCAGCTGCTCGGATATCTCTGGCAAGGTTGACCACTCTGCGGCAGGCACATCCGCCAGCTTTCGCCCATCAGAGAGCGTTTGGTGGGCGGGGTAGGCTCCCACTGTGAACGAGGTTCCGGCGTAGACCCCCGGTGTGGCAACCATATACTGCGGCAGGCGGGCACCCGGCAGGTAGGTGTAGGCAAACGACGTATCGCTCAACACCTCGAACTGCTGTTGGGCGTCGCAAACCAGGTAGGAAACCCCTCCCGAGTCGCGGTCGCAGTTGATGTCGTGGGCAAGCTGGATATCGGCGGCGGTGACGGGCACGCCATCCTCCCACGTCAACCCATTGGTCAGCTCAAATGTGACTTTGAGTTGCGGGAGCGTGATTGTGCCGCCCTCATAGGTGATAAATTGGTTGTTTGCGTCGATAATCTGCGTTCCTGGCTCAAGCGGCGCACGTTCGCCCTTCGCCGTCCACACGATATCGCCCGCCGTGACCTCTACCATCTCCATCGTCGCGCCGCCGTTCTCTAATGTGGGAAGGCGTGTAAGCGCAACGGGTTGGTAGTCATAGCCACGGCCGGTCGCGGCGCGCACCGACAGCAAATCGACCACAATTTGGGTGACAGAAGAGCTTTCGGCGACGGCAAAGAGCGTTGAAGGCTCTTGCGAGAAGCCAATAACCACCGTATCGCCGCCGTTGGTGAGCCGCCATTCGTCGATATTGACGACATACGACGATTCGCTCACGTCGGGCTTGAAGTTTTGGAGGTTGTTGCTGGCTGCAGCCGCCTCAAAGCGGTTGAACAGCGGCAAACTGACCATATCTTTGGTAAACTCTTGCTGCGCGATGGCATAGAATTTCTTGCGCTCCTCACGTTTGAGGGTGTTGTTGGCGGCGATAATCGCTTGGCTGGCCCGCTCATTGCACCACCCCATGTAGTTTTGGCCTTCCCAGTTGTTCTCAGGAAGGGGAATTTGGTTGCAGGCATAGAGCGTATCACCGGCAGGGTCGGTCTGGCCCACCCACGCATATGCCCCAAGCTCAAAGTCGCGCCGTTGGAGGCCGGTCTCGCCCCCAAACCACCACGAGCCGGGTGCATGCGTCCGCACAATCTCGATACCGCAGTTGTTGAGGAGTTGCTGCTCGAAGACTGTCGCCCACTTCTGCCGAAAATCGGCATCGGTCGTGGTGAACTCAAGCGACAACAACTCGCCATCCGCATTCATCCGTATTGGCTTGTCGGGCTGCATTGTCCACCCCGCCTCCTCCAGCAAGCGATTGCCCTGTTCTGGGTTGAAGGGGTAGCGCGTGATGCCCTCTGTCGCCAATGCCCAGTGACCCTGGGGGATAAAGGTGTCCATCATCATCTTTTGGCGTTGGGCATCGTCTAGGAAGGGGTAGACCGCACGGATAAGCTCGGAACGGTCGGTACAATAGGCTATGGCTTGGCGCACACGTTGGTCGCTCAGGATGGGGTGTGGGGTCGTCAACGATTGGGAGGTCTGAGAGGTGGTCGATGTGATTTCGTCGGTCGAAATGACTTCGCGGACAGGTTGCTCGCCACCCCCGTCTGACATTTCACCGTCGTCGCTTGATGAGCCACTACATCCGCTCACCCCCAGCACGGCAATGGACATCAGTACAATGACCATCAGCGGGTGCAGCAGCGGGTGCAGCAGCGGACGAAAGAAGGAAGAAGGAACACGATACTTCATCTCAAGCCCTTTCATATGTTGTTCACACTCGCGGTAGCCCCTCAACCACGGTGGCACGTCGTACGGCGGTTGAGAGGAGTACACCACAGGCGATTGCAAGGCACGTCGCAATCACAGTCACGCTCGTGTGCCTAACTATATCATAAGAATAACGTTGTTACAATGCAAGGGGAGAAGTGGAAGGCATAGCACATGCAACGTTTTATGTTGACCAGGAGAACGCCATGAGATACGGACGTTGATGGTGGTGTTCGGCTGATAGGGGGGCTGATAGCGGGTTGATATCTGGCCAACACCACGTATGTTATACTACGGAGAACGGAAACACACTAGAAACCAAGTAGGACAGACGTGGCAGACGAACGATTGCAAAAGGCATTGGCGCGGGCGGGAGTGGGGTCTCGGCGTGGATGCGAGTCGCTTATCGTGGCGGGGCGGGGGATGGTCAATGGGCAGGTGGTGCACGAGTTGGGGAGCCGGGTCGATCTCTCACGCGACGAGGTGGTGGTAGATGGCGTGCGGGTGGAGCCGCCCACGCGGCGGGTCTACGTGATGCTGCACAAGCCGGTGGGCGTGGTTTCGACGGCGGACGACCCCCATGGCCGCCAGACGGTGGTGGAGATGCTTGATCTGCCGGAGCGGGTATTTCCGGTTGGGCGGCTCGATGCCAATAGCGAAGGGCTGCTTTTGCTCACCAACGACGGCGCATTGACGCATCATCTCACGCACCCCCGCTTTGAGATCGACAAAGAATATCATGTGCTCCTAGACGGCTACCCACAAGAGCGCATCTTACAGCAATGGCGAGCGGGCGTTGTGCTTGAGGGCACGCG
Organism: uncultured Chloroflexaceae bacterium; assembly: GCA_964526735.1. Lineage (GTDB taxonomy): Bacteria > Chloroflexota > Chloroflexia > Chloroflexales > Chloroflexaceae > JAAUSY01. Next base: position 8,329 of record CAZGLO010000005.1, read on the forward strand.
CACGGCTCCCGCCACCGTCGAGCGCCTCCCCCTACGAGAGGTAGAGGCGGGTCGGGCGGCAGGACGGCGGATGGAGCGCGGAGCGTGGATGCGGGTGGTCATACACGAAGGGCGCAAACGGCATATCCGCGAAGTCGCCAAGCTCCTTGGACACCAGGTCAAGCGGCTGATACGGGTGCGAGAGGGGACGTTGGTGTTGGGCGACCTCGCGCCGGGCAAGTGGCGCTTCCTGACGCCGGATGAGATAGCCACCCTCCATTCGCACACCTCGCACGCCAACCTCTCCACGTGATACCAAGCGCAACAAGAGAAGGAATCCCCCTACCGTCATGATACTGCTTTCTGCACTGCATATCACGCTTATTCATCTCGTCTTCCTGGCGGTATGTGGCATTGGATTGGCGCGGTTAGTATTGCCGCAGCGGCTGCAGGGCCACCAACTCACCCTCGCCCCGACATTTGGCCTGGCGCTGGTGGCGATCATCGGCTTCTACGGCACTCATGCTGGCTTCACCATCCGCCAACTCCTCCCCATCACCATCGGCATCGCGCTTCTCCTGCTCATCATCGCGACGGTGGATGCCTACCGGACGGGGGAATGGTGGTGGATCGATTTCCTACCACCGCGGGAGCTTCTTGCCGTAGCGAGTGTGATGGCAGGGACGTGGTTGGTCAGTATTTTGCCGGTGCTCTCCTACGGGACGTTGGTGCCGATAGGCGAGAATTGGGACATTGAGTTTTACCTGCCCCTCGCCGACTACCTGCAATCCTACAGCTATGCCTCATTGGTACATGCCCCTGCCAACCCGCTCCGCGATCTCCTCCTCACCGACCGGCTTGCCTCCCGTGCGATGGGCGCGACGTATGCCCAATCGATGGGAGATATCCTTACTTTTCGGGAGGCGTGGGATAGTTGGGTACCAGTACTTGGCCTCTTCCGCGCATTGAGCATTGCCGGTTTTTATGCGTTCCTCCGCGACGGGCTTGGATTTCAGCCGCGCGGTGCATTGGCGGGGGCTGGGCTTATCACGGTCAATGGCCTCCTGCTCTGGACGACCTACAATAGCTTTGGGATGGGGCTTGGAGGACTGGTTCTGCTCCCCACATCGCTCCTCTGTCTGATAGTGGCGCTCCGCAGCGGCCAACACCGCACCGTCATAGGGGCGATTGTGCTGCTTGGCGGCTTGACATGTACCTATTGGCCTATGTTGATGGTCTATGGGCTGTTGGGCGCAGGCATAGGCATGATCATCATATGGGAGCAGTGGAAAGATGAGTGGGTACGTGTGGTTGGGCGGGGCATGCTCATCCTGATTGGCGGGGGGATGGTTGGGTTCCTTGCCCATCTCCACGCCCCGGACGCCTTCCTTGGCGTATTCACCCTCCAAACGCCATCCATGGGCGTCTCCTCATTCCTCCCGCCCACTGCCATCATCGGCAGCGCCCCCTACCATCATCAAGGCGTAGCCGCAGCGTGGGGGAATATAGGGACGGTATTGGCATGGGGCGGGGTGGGGATAATGGCGGGGTTGCTTTTCCTGACCATCCGCAAGGGCACCGCCCAACGTCCCCTTACCTTGACCATCGTTGCGTGTACACTCTTTTACCTGATTGCACTGCGGTTTATTGTCGGTTTCCCATATGGCTATCTGCGCGGCGCAAGCTATATCAACAGCTTCCTGATCGGCATAGCGGGCACAAGCGTGATTATGGACACCACCCGCCTCTCCCGCTTCATCCCCGCCCTCTATGCGACATTGCTGCTTATCAGCGCGACGGCGGGGTATCGTACCTATGCAGTCTATGCGGATGAGCCGGGGATGTTGCACTTTGACACGGTCGGGATGCGAGCGGTAGCCGGTTCAATCGCGGTAGAAGGCGATCAGCAAGCGCAACAGCATCAGCAGGGGCAAAGAGAAGGGAAATTGCCATCCGACGCACCATCCGACTCGGTATTCATCTCTCCCAACCCCGTCCTGCGTGGGCCATACACCGGCGCACTTGCCTATGCCTTCCGCAAGCACGAATTGGTGGGGATGATGGCCACCGGCTACCGCCCTCTCGCCCATGTCCCCCCCGACACCAACCCTGCCTACGGCGTGCTTGCCAATGGGGATGACCCCCACGCCTATGGCTTTACCGAGGCCATCTGGCGGGGCGACCGCGCGACGCTCTACCGCGCGCCGACCGGGCGGGTGGCGTGGCTCAATGGGCGGCCAAGCTTCTACACCGAAGACCACCTGCTGCTGGATGATACGGTCTATACGCGGGCTAAGTTGGGGGTAGGGAGCCATCTTGAGGCAACCCCCGACTCGCCGTTGACACTGTATATTGGCCATCACAACATTGACGACAAACCGATTGAGCATGATGCTTCTGAGCGGGAAAAACGTGCGGTTGAGCTGATGATCGGCAGTTTTGTTGAGCAGAAAGGGGAATTGATGGTCGGCGGCAATGCATACCCGATCGCGCTGTCGTCAGGCGTCAACACATTGACGATCCCCACCCTCGAAACGCCGACAATCGTATCACTTCGGGGCGAAGATGCTCCCCTCTACCTCCGTTGGGCAAGCATGCTCGATGCTCCATTGGAGGCGGAGTTGGTGCTTGAGCCGACGGGCATCTCCCCCACCTCAACGACCGCCACAAATATTGCCACATTCGATGATACCCTGCTCTTGGGCATCTCAAACGATGTTCACTTGGAGGGGGCAACCGCAAACATAAAGGTGGCCGCCCCGGGAGGCGATGTCGTGCGGTTGGCAGTCGAAATCTATGAGGAGTTGGCGGGGTATGGCGGTAATCCTGCCCACTATGCTTGGACAGCCTTCCCCGTCGCCGATGCAGAGGGCAATTATACGCTTGATATCGACCTCCAAACGCCTGCTATGAAGCTGAATGGCGAACCGTTGATGGTCAATACCGGCGAGATGCGTGATGGCTCTTACTTTGCCGCACTATGGGTCTATCAAGGGGAGCACGTGCGCCGAACTATTCCCTTTCTGCGCTTTACGCGGGAGCATGGGGAGATACAGGAGGTTACCGCGCTGGACGTGAATTGCGTCTTTGCGCCATTGTCGTTTCCCCGCCACTCCCACGACGCCCAATTTGGTGACGGCATCAAGCTCCTTGCCAGCGAACAAAGCACTGCCATCGCGCACCCCCAAGATGAGATGCAAGTGTCTTTGCTGTGGCAGGCAGAGCAACCCCTCCCCACCTCCTACCTTGTCTTTGTGCAGCTATTGGGAGAGGGCGACCACAAGATTGCGGAGTGGAATGGGGCAGCGGGCGGCGATTGGTACCCAACGATTGCGTGGCACGCGGGCCAGCGGATGTGGCAAGATATCCCCTTGACCATCGCGGCTGATGCGCAACCTGGCCACTACCGCACCGTCGTTGGGCTATTCGACCCTGTCAGTGGGGAGCGGCTGACCTTGCAAGATGGCTCTCCAATGATGAGCGTGGGCGAGGTGGAGGTGGTGGAGCGCGAAACACCCTAAGGCTACCGCTCCACCAGCCGGGCAACCGTCATCCCCGTATCGCCATTCTCCTGGCCCACCTTGAACGACTTGATGAGCGGGTGGCGGCGGAGGAGATCGTGCACAGCTTGGCGTAATGCGCCTGTCCCTTTGCCGTGGATAAGGTGTACAAACGGCAGGCTAGAGAGATAGGCGTCGTTGAGGTATTGATCCAGTTGGAGATCAACATCCGCCACGCGCCACCCACGCATATCGAGGTTCATCGACACATTGGGAGCATCTGGTACTGCCACGGAACGGGATGAACCACGTTGTTGGTGCTCCGATTGCCCTTTCTTCTCAAGCAGTAGCTCTTTCACCTTCACAGAGACACGAAATCCACCAATTTGCACCTCGGCGGTCTTCTCGTCTGGGTCAAGCTCAACAATTTCGCCCGTTTGGCCGATTGAGCGAACCAATACCGTGTCACCAACCTCAAGCGGCTGCTGCGATGGCCGTTGAGAAGTAGTAGATTGCCCAGATTGCCCAGTCGGCCTCCCCGCCTGCTGCACCCGCGTCTTGATGGCGTGCAAATCTCTGTCCATATCACGGGCGCGTTTGCGAGATACGCCGCCATCCTTCGCCGACTGCCGCAACTGCTGCAATTCGGCACGCGCCTCCCGCACTTCCTCCTCTACTTCGCGCACAGCCACGTCAAGCCGTTGTTGCCGCGTCCGCTCAAACTCATCACGCTCTTCCTGTAGCCGCTGGCGATATTTCTCCGCGTCGTCGCGAAGCTGTTCGGCGCGTTGTGCTTTTTCGGCGGCGGCTTCGTGCTTGGCACGGATATCCTCAAGCAACGCCTCAATATGCAGCGCATCGCGGCTCATCATCCCCTGTGCACGGTCAACCAACGCGGTATCAAGGCCAAGGCGAGATGCAATCGCCAGCGCATTGGAGTGGCCCGGCAAGCCAATCGTCAGCTTGTAGGTGGGGGCAAGCGTTTCGCTGTTGAATTCGGTTGAGCCATTTTCAACGCCGTCGGTGTTGTGCGCAAATGCTTTCAGTTCAGCGTAGTGCGTGGTGATAATCCCCAAACACCCCCGCGCCAAAAACCGCTCAATGATGGCCTGTGCCAGGGCAGAGCCTTCTATGGGGTCAGTGCCCGCGCCAATCTCATCAAGCAGGACAAGGGTGGGTGGAGGCAACATCTCGCCATTTGCCGCTGTGGTGTGGCTTGTGGCTCCGCCTGATGCTTCTAGCGTCTCCTCTATCGCGTTGAGCATGCGGATGATAGTGCTCATATGCGAAGAAAACGTACTTAAACTCTGCTCAATACTCTGCTCATCGCCAATATCGGAGAATACGCCTTCAAAAACCGGCAGCTGCGATTGATCCCCCACCGGAATATGCAACCCCGCCTGCGCCATCAGCGTGAGCAGGCCGACGGTCTTGAGCGCGACGGTCTTCCCGCCGGTATTGGGGCCAGTAATCAGCAAGAGCCGGAAATCGCCTCCCAACCATACGTCGATAGGAATAACCGTTTCTTGGTTGAGGAGCGGGTGGCGGGCTTGAATAAGGGAGAGGAGCGGCTCTGAGGGCGGGAGGTCGCTTGGGCCAACGATAGTCGGCTCAATGCAGCGGAGGCCATCGGCATATTTGGCCTGCGCAAAGAAGAGATCGAGGGTCGCGAGGGTGGTGACGCCTTCCCCCACCGGCCCCGCCACGCCCCCAACCCGCTGCGAGAGCATTGTCAAGATGCGTTCGACCTCTTGTGCCTCATCCTGCTCCAGGCCGCGTAGCTGATTGTTTAGCTCAACCACCGCCATCGGCTCAATATAGACCGTCGCGCCGCTTGACGAGTGGTCGTGTACGAGGCCTTCGACTGTACGGCGGTGTGCCGCCTTGACAGGCACCACATAGCGCCCATTGCGCACGGTGACAAGCTGCTCTTGCAGGATATCGCCATACCCCGATGAGCCAATAATGCGTTGGAGTTTCTCCTGCAGTCGCTGCGCCATACTGTGGATTTCGCTGCGCAGACGGGCAAGGAGTGGACTTGCGCTGTCAAGCACCGTGCCGTCGTGGCCAATCGCCCGCTCTATCTCGCTCTCAATGGCAGGGTATTCGGGCAGATCGTCGGCGAAGCGGCAGAGGAGCGGAAATTCTCGCTCATCCAGCACCTGCAACAACCCCCGCAACCGCCGCATACTCGCCAATGTGTGCGCGACGTGGGTGAGTTCAAGGGGGTCTAACCGCCCACCGCGCGCCGCATGCTGCACGTGCTCACGGATGTCGCGGGCGCTGCCTATAGTCGCATCGGCGTGTTGGTTGAGGAAGACCCGCGCTTCGCTTGTGAGTTGGAGCCGCCGCACCACCTCCGCCTCGTCCGTCGTCGGGAGCAGGGCAAGTGCAAGACTCCGCGATGCAGAGAAGCTGGTGTGGGCAGCGAGACGCTCGCGGATCTTCGGAAATTCTAGCGTCTCTATCGTCTGATCGTAGATTGACATGGTTAAATACGTGCTATCGTGTACCGTGGAGGGTATAGGCTACGAGTATAAGCTATTGTTGGGTGGCCCGGAAGAGTATTTCAACACTGTCGGGCAGGAATGGGTTGGCAAAATCGTAGGCGCGTGGCAAGACATACAACTGGAAATACTGCAGCAAGAATGAGTTGCGCATGCTCCCGCCAAGCAGCCGGGCGATGGGGAGATCAAGCGTCTCGCCCCCCCGCTCGATCATCAATGTCCACAGCAGGTCGGCGAACATCCCAAGGAAGAGCGCCCCCAAGATAATGCCCAAAAACATCCCGATACCGTGGTCGAGGAAGAAAAAGCGGTCGGGAATAGAGACCTCTCGGAAGTTGTAGATCCCCACGAACGAAAATAGCGTAAACCCAATCAGCACAAGGAGTGAAAAGGAGACAAATATCGCCACCTGTGGGCCAGTACCAAGCTGCACAATGAAGAAGTTTGCGAGCAGTTCGAAGGTAAAGCTGGCCACCAAAAGGCTTATATAAAAAGATACCAAAAGGATCGTCAGCTGAATTGCCCCTCGGAAGAACCCAAGGGCCACGATACCAAAGAAAAGCAAGATATAAATGATATCGAATAACATAGTATCATTTCCTAATGTAGTTGGTTTTCTGCTTCAACCTACCTTTCATAGTACCACATTTTCACGAACGGGGGAAAGAAAAATGGTTACGTTCCCCTTTCAATTGCGGATAACCGCGAATGAGAACAATTATTATATTACACCCCGCCCCCGCCCTGCCACCACGTCCCGGTAGATCTGCTCCATGCGCTCGACCATCCGCTGATGGCTATATTCTTGTTCTGCCCGCGCGCGTCCTGCCCTTCCCATCGTACGGGCGAGATCGGGGTTGGCGAGGAGGACATCCACGGCGCGGGCGAGGGCATGGGGATCTGCTGGCGGCACGACAAACCCTGTCTTGCCGTGTTGGGTGATATCGCTTGTGCCGGTGCCAAGCTCTGTGCAGATGATAGGGCGGTTTGCTGCCTGTGCCTCTAGCTGCACAATGCCAAATGCTTCGGCGCGAAGGTGCGACGGCAATACAAATACGTCCGCGGCGTGATACACCGTCGGCAGGTCATCATCCGCCACCTCGCCCAAGAAGTGCACTCGTTCCGCCACCCCGCTCTGCTGCGCACACTGGTGCAAGGCGGCTTCTTCCGGCCCCGTCCCCACGATGAGGAGGTGCGGGGCGGCGTGCATCTGCGTCAGAGCTTCTATCAGGAAGTGCAGCCCCTTGTAATAGCGCAACCTCCCCACAAAGAGCAACAATGGTGCCCCACCATACCGCGCCCGCAATGCGGCAATCGCTTCTGCATCGGGAGTGTCAAAGCGGGTGAGGTCAACGCTCAGCGGCGAGACGGTACAGCGCTCTGCGTGAGGCCGCAACCACGGCGAGCTTGCGATATACGATTGGCTAGTCGTGACGATGCGGTCTGCCCTACCGAGCGTCCGCCGCAGGAGCGGGCCATACCATCGGAGGATACGCTGTTGGCGCACAATATCGCTGTGGTAGGTAATGATGAGTGGCGGGCGGCGGGGAATTGTCCGCGCCACGATATCACCCGGCGGGTAGGGGAAATGCAGATGCACCACATCAACGTCGCGCAGCCGTTGGCCGTGGAGGAGCATCCGCGGGCTGAGCGGCGTGGAGGCCAGGTGAAATAACCGCCCCGCCTTGATCACTCGTAATCTCCCCTGCTGCTCAATCAAGTCATCCCGCGTCGTGCTGGTCACCAGGACGGTGACGCGGTGTTGACCAGTGGCGGCAATCCCCTCTGCCAACACCTTGATATGGTTCTCTATGCCGCCCAATACAGGGAAATAGTCTTTGTAGATATGAAGGATATGCATAACACGTCTCAACTGCTGTCCAATTGCTCTTGCAACGAGTCTTTGCTATCATCACAATCTAACGGTACCACACTTTTGGCGGGCTGTGGAAGACATGGCCCGCCCGCACCCAGATCGAAACACGCACTGGCGAGGTTTCTATGCTAGAATAGGGAAAGAGATATCGAGAGAAGGGACAGATCGCAAGGAACACTCACATCGATTTGAGGGAATTTTGAGGGAATAGAGTATTGGATGCAATTCTTGTTCTAGAAGATGGGCGCTGGTTTCAAGGGCGCTCTTTTGGTGCGACCGGAGACCGCATTGGCGAGGTTGTCTTTAACACCGGCATGACCGGCTATCAAGAGATCTTGACCGACCCGTCGTACTGCGGTCAGCTCGTGGTTATGACTGCCCCCCACATTGGCAATACGGGGGTGAACGAATTTGACCTTGAATCTATCCAGCCGCAAGTATCGGGCTTTATTATGCGGGCGCACAGCAACGAATGTTATAGCTCGTGGCGGGCGCGTGGCAGTCTCAGCCAGATCTTGCGTGAGAATAATATCGCTGCCATCACCGATGTAGACACCCGCGCCCTCACCCGCCATATCCGTTCGGCGGGGGCGATGCGTGGTATCATCTCCACCAGCGGCGAATCTATCCAAACCTTGCAAGCGCGGGCCTGCAATGCGCCCCGGATGGAAGGCCAAGATCTTACCCGTGTGGTGACCTGCAAAGAGGTCTATCGGTGGTATGAGGGCAGCAAGATGTGGCGGGTTGCGCCGGGGAGCTGGCACGGCTACCGCACAGACGACGACTCTCCTCCTAAGGAGACCGTGACTGGCGAACGGCTCTTCCACGTCGTCGCCTTCGATTTTGGCCTGAAGCGGACGATTTTGCGCCGCCTGATCGACCACAACTGCCGCGTGACGATTGTCCCCGCAATGACCCGCGCTGAGGACGTATTGGCGCTCAACCCAGATGGTATTTTCTGCTCAAACGGGCCGGGTGACCCCGCCGCCGTGACCTATGCCATCCAAACCATGCAGTCGTTTATGGGGGATATCCCGATCTTCGGCATTTGCCTTGGACATCAGCTGATTGCGCATGCGCTTGGTGGCAACACATATAAGCTTCCCTTCGGCCACCACGGCACCAATCACCCCGTCCGCCACCTGGAGACGGGCAAAATTGAGATCACATCGCAGAACCACGGCTTTTCGGTTGACCCTGATAGCCTGCCTGCAGACGTTGAAATTACGCATATCAATCTCAATGATCAGACGGTTGAGGGGTTGCGGCACCGTTCATTGCCAGTCTTCAGCGTGCAATATCACCCCGAAGCGGGGCCGGGGCCACACGATGCAACCTACTTGTTCGCAGAGTTCGTTCAGATGATGCGAGAACACACGCTCCAAAAGCAACTATAGCGTATGAAGATCTATACCAAAACAGGCGATAATGGGCAAACTGGGCTGTGGGGCGGCCAACGGGTGAATAAAGACTCCCTGCGGGTGACCGCCTATGGCAATATTGATGAGCTGAATGCGGTATTGGGGGTTATCCGCTCATTCAACAACAGCACCGCACTCGATTCATCGCTGCAACGCGTCCAGAACGACCTTTTTGCGGCGGGCGCTGACCTCGCCAACCCCGGCGACCCCGGCGACCCCGGCGATCCCGGCGATCCCGGCGATCCCGGCGATCCCGGCGATGGAGAGCGTTTCCCCGCCGCGCACACCCAACGCTTAGAGCAGGAGATAGACGCCATGGAGCAACGCCTTGAGCCACTCCGTTCGTTTATCCTGCCGGGCGGCACCCCCGTTGCGGCCTATGCGCATCTTGCGCGGACGGTGTGTCGGCGCGCAGAGCGGAGTGTGGTCACGCTTGCCGCCCATGAGCCTATCAACCGCGAGCTTTTGACCTATCTCAACCGGCTTTCCGATTGGTTGTTTGTTTTTGCCCGTGTGGCCAATACCAATGCCAATAGCCAAGATGTGCTGTGGAAAGCCTCACGTGGCGGGTCGCACCACTCGATCTAGGGGGGAAAGGGCCACACCATCACCATGTCCCAAATCGTTGCCTACATACTCCTGTTTTTGGCGCTTGTGGTGCCCACTGCGGGAGCCATTGCCCTTCGTATCTTCCACGACCGGCTCACAGAGAAACAGAGCAATGCGGGGGCGATGAGCATCTTCGCAGTGGCCATCATCAGCGTCGTGGTGCTCTCACAAGGCAATGTCCATTACCTTCGTCTTGGCAGTCTCACACTTTTATTGCCAGTGGGAGGGGCAGTGCCGTATGTGGCGGAGGCTGGTGAGCCGGATCTGCTGCTAGACGAGCTATCACCCCCTGAAGTGACTCCACCGATGCGGCCTGAAATCGCCCTCCCAACGACGGTGATACCAAACACGACGCCCACCTCTCCCCCCGTCGTTGAGACCCAACCACCAACGGCCCTCCCCCAGCCGACGGCTACGCCCACTGGGCCGCGCACCTATACCGTGCAGCGGGGGGATATATTGGGGGTCATTGCAGAGCAGTTTGATGTTAGTGTGACAGCTATCCTCGAGGCCAACAACATGACGCCGGAAGAGGGCGATTCGCTTGTGCCAGGCGCAGAACTGACTATCCCGCCGCCGCCGTCGCCCCAACCCGCGGATGGCACGGATGGCACGGATGGCACGGATGGTACAAGTGGCACAGATATTGCGCCACCAACTGCGATCCCCGCCGATACCCGTATCATCCATGTGGTAGAATCGGGTGATACGCTGCTTGAGATAGCTGAGCAGTATGGCGTGGAGGTGGAGGCTATCCTCGAGTCCAATGATATGACGCCGGAAGAGGGCGATAGCCTTCGGTTGGGGCAAGAACTCGTTATCCCGTAGGATCCCTATGATGAATGTGTGAAGGACATAAGAGATGTTCACCAAGGAGGTCGCAGAATCACTGCGTCGTGAGGCGGGGAAGGTGTTGGTCGGTCAGGAAGACCCCTTCACTCTCTTGCTTGTGGCGCTGTTTACCGGAGGCCACGTCCTGCTTGAGGGCGTGCCGGGGACGGCAAAGACCCTGATGGCCAAGACCCTCGCCCTGCTCATCCAAGCCACCTTCAAGCGCGTCCAATTTACCCCCGACCTGATGCCCTCCGACGTCGTTGGGACGCACGTCTACGACATCAACACCGGCCAATTTCGCTTACGCAAGGGGCCTGTCTTTACGCAGGTGCTCTTGGGAGACGAGATCAACCGCGCCCCCGCCAAAACGCAAAGTGCGCTCTTGGAGGCGATGGAGGAGCGGCAGGTGACTATCGAAGGGCAACAGACCTCCTTACCAACGCCGTTTTTCGTGATGGCAACGCAAAATCCGGTTGAATACGAAGGAACATACCCGTTGCCAGAGGCCCAACTTGACCGCTTTTTGTTTCAGGTGGTAGTTGATTATGCGCCGCAGCAGCAAGAAATAGAGATATTGCGCCGCTACCACCAAGGATTCGATGCCAAATCATTGGAAGCCGCCGGACTCCAGCCGGTCATTTCCCCCCAACAGCTTGCGCAGTGCCAGCAGGAGATTCGCACCGTGCAGGTGGATGATGGCATCCTCACCTACATTACCGACATAGCCCAGGAGAGCCGCAAAAGCCTTGATGTGGTGTTGGGAGGGTCTCCCCGTGCAAGCATCGCGCTGCTCCTCGCAAGCAAAGCCTACGCCGCTATCCAAGGACGAGCACACGTATTGCCCGACGATGTGAAATACCTCGTTCGTCCGGTCTATCGCCACCGCATCATCTTAAAGCCAGATGCAGAGGTAGAAGGATTAGACGCCGATGCCGTGATGGGGAGGATTTTGACGCGCGTTGAAGTCCCGCGGTAGCCAACAACAGAAGGGCAATGTATGTTTGCTCAATTTGTGGTGCTGATTCAAAAGATGCGTTGGCGGATACGCCGTCGGAACCTATTCACTTGGGGAATTTCGCTCGTTACCCTCGTCTCGTGTACCCTTCTTGTTTCGCAGCCAGACCCAACCCCTACCCCCATCAGCGAACCAATTGCAACGACTTCTCGCTCCATCTTGTTTTCGCCCGAAGAGCGCCGTAAAACGGTTATCTTTGAGATAGACGGCGGCCCGGCAGCCGAACCCTATTGGTGGAACCCACTTGTTGGTCTTCCCCCGCTTGAAGCTGGGTTTCACCAAGCGATGATTGAGCCGTTGTTCATCCTCAACTACGAAAGTGGGGCGATTGAGCCGTGGCTTGGCGAATCGATGACCGCAAATGAAACGCAGGATGTATGGACACTCAAGCTGCGACCGGGGGTGACATGGAGCGATGGCATGCCATTCACCGCAGATGACGTGGTGTTTACCTTCAATATGCTGATGGAAACCGATACCTCGCAATTGGTACGCCAGAGCTTCAATGCGATTGAGGACATTGCAGAGGTGACAAAGCGAGATAGGTTGACGGTTGAATTTCGGCTCAACAAACCCAACCCGCGCTTCCAACTCAACCGCATCTCGATCAAGATGTGGAGTGGCCTTCCTATTGTGCCCAAACACATCTGGCAAGACAAAGATATTCTAGCCTTCACCAACTACGACCTGGAACAGGGGTGGCCTGTCTTCACCGGCCCCTATACACTGGTCTCCGCGAGCGACTCGCAGTTTATCTACCGCCGCAACGACGATTGGTGGGGGGCAAAGACAGGGTTTCAAGACCTCCCCAAGCCAGAGCGGCTGGTGTGGATTGCCCCTATATCGAGAGAAGAACGGGATAGCCTTGCCATCGCCAATGAACTCGACAGTATGATGGATATGCCGCTTGAAGATTTCCAGTTTTTGCAAGAGCATAACCCCAATATTATTGCGTGGCTCGAAGATCTACCCTATGCGTGGGTTGACCCGTGTTCACGGTTGTTGTCGCTGAACCACAGGGTTGAGCCGTGGGATGATAAGGCCATGCGGTGGGCCGTCAATTTTGCGATTGACCGCGATGAAATCGTTGCAGAGGCCTACCAAGGCACCACTATCCCCTCCAAACATTTCTTCCCCGCCTACACGACCCTCAACCGCTATGTCCAGCTTCTGGAACAGGAAGGGCTATACGAAGAATATCCCCTCACCACGCACGACCCAGAACGCGCACGACGGTTGATTGAGGCGAAGGGCTGGGAACGGGGTGCAGATGGCTTCTATGAGAAGAATGGCATTCGGCTAACGCTTGAAATACAGGTGCATGAGGCGTTTGTGGAGAAACTTCGCATCGCGACGGTGCTGATGCAACAACTCCGCCGTGTGGGCATCGATGCGACCGTCAAGCCCGTGAGTGACCGAGATTGGACGGATAATAAGCGGCGAGGGTATTATGAGGGCGTGGTCGATTGGGATACCTGCGACTCTGTTACCGAGCCGTGGTCGTCGCTCAACCGCTATCATGCGAAGTGGGTGCAACCGATTGGAGAGTTTTCTATCGCCAACAACAACCACATCCGTTGGCGAAACGTTGAGTATAGCACCATTGTCGATGAGATGGAACAACTGCCGATTGGCGATGAGCGCGTGGATGACCTTTTCGTGTCGGCGATGGAGGTGTGGTTTGAGGAATTGCCCTTTATTCCCCTCACCCAAGCCCGCAAGCTCATCCCCTTCAACACGACCTACTGGGAGGGGTGGCCGACCGCGCAAAACAACTACATCCACCCGCCGACGTGGTGGCAGAGTAGCCACATTATTGTCCACAACCTGAGGCCCGCCACTTCCGCCTTTCCCTCATCACAGTCGCCGTAATCTACATAGAAAGGAACGACGAAAAACGATATGAGAGATATACACGCGATTTCGCAGCCGCCGCGGGAGCCTTCTTCCGAACGCCCACTCGTCCTCTTTTTGCACGGCTATGGCAGCAATGAGCACGACTTGATGTCGCTCGGCTCCTCGCTTGACCCCCGGCTGACCTTGGTGAGTGCGCGGGCGGTGTATGAAATCGATATGGGGTTTGGCTATGCGTGGTATGAGCTATATGGCGTGCCGGGCCACCTGACCCACAACAACGAAAATCGTGCCGAAAGCCTTGAAATACTGGTCAATTTTATCCGTGGCCTGCCAGAAAAATTCAGTGTCAATCCGCAGAAGATCTACCTTTTTGGCTTTAGCCAGGGCGCGGTGATGTGCCTTGATGTGATGCTCTCGCACCCGGAGTTGGTGGCGGGGGTGGTGGCATGTAGCGGCTACCTGGGCGAGGAAGTGCGCCCCCGCGCGCCCCTCGACCACCTGCAAGATCTCGACGTTCTGATGATGCACGGCACCTTCGACGATGTGATACCCGTGCGGCGGGGCAGAGAAGCACGCGATTATCTGCAGGACACGCCCGTGAACCTCTCCTACCACGAATATCCCATTGGCCACGGTATCCACCCAGCCGCGCTCCCCGTCATTGAGACGTGGTTCCAAGAGCAGATCACAGCGCCGGTAGATAGCCAAGCAGGTGGCCAAGCGGCTGACGCTTCAGAGAGCTAACGGTTGATTAGGAAGACTTGGTAAGCGAGTCAACACACGCAAAAATGCGTTCGGCGCGGCGGCGGTAGGTATGTTCCCCCGCAATCTGCCGCCGTGCTGAACATCCCTCCCTATCTTCCCCCGCCTCCAGCGCCCGCTGCAATGCCTGCCGTAGTTCCTGCCGATTGCCGCGAGAGAAGTAGTAGCCGTGGTCTGTGGGCAGGATCTCTTGGAGGGCGGGCAGGTCGGGGAGGACGATTGGTTGTCCCAATGCGAGATATTCAAACAGCTTCAGCGGCGAGGCCGTGATATCAGAGACGGTGTCGGGAATAACCAACACATCCGCCGCCCCCAAATAGCGCACGACACTTTTCTGTGGCCGCGGGCCAACAAACGTCACTGCACCTGTGATGCCACGTAGCTCTGTATACTCCTTAAGCCGCTCAATCTCGGTGGCACGCCCCCCCACCAATATCACCTGCAATGTAGGGTAGATGGCGCGCAATGCGGGTATGATATCCAACAGCCCGTCAATCCACCGGCGGGTGAAGGTCATCCCCGCATAGGCGATAATCTTTGCGTCGGGGGAGATGCCAAGCGCGGCGCGACAAAGCTCCTTATTCTGCGGCATAAACACCTGGTTATCGTAGCTGTCGGGGATAACAGCGACATCTTGCGGATCGCGCCACCCTATCTGCTGCAGATAGTCGCGGAACGCATAGGTCAGCGAAACGACCTTGGTCGCACGGGTGAGCGCAATGCGGTCTATCAAGTGGACAACCCCCTCTGCCCACGGCTCCTGCGCCCGTGACGGGTTGCGAAGCTCAATATCGTGCGCCTCGTAGATGACGGGAATGCCCAACCGCGGGCCAAAGACGCCACTCCACCACGCCGCGCAGATGTTTTGGCGAACATAGATAGCACTCACCTTGCGTGCGGCCACAAGCGGCACACACATCCACGCAAACAAGCTATACTCCATGTAATACCACAGCGTTGAGCGGTAGAGCCGCGAAAGACGGCCAATCGCCGGACGGGGAAGATGCAATGCGTCCACATCCTCAAAGCGGGAAATGCCTCGCTGCCAACGCGGGATGAGGGCAAGGGTTGAGGGGCGAAGAGCACGCAGTTCGCGGATGGTGGTATAGGTTTGGAGCGCATTCGCCGATTGGAGCGTCAAGCTCGTAGGGTAGGCAATGTAACAGAGCATGTGGCAAGGCCGTCTTTCTATTGCTAGCGGGCGACTATCCGTTATCCATTGTTTGGCTTATTTGACAGAGGCGGCGCGGTGATAATAGGGCAACAACTCCTCTGCCCGCGACTCTGCCGTGAACCGTGGGGCATCTTCTAATGCCCGCCGTCCAAGCTCTCGCCGAAGATCGCCATTGCGCAGCAGTACGGCGACTGCCCGCGGGAAGGTGGTCATACACTGGCGCAGGGGAGGGACAATAAACCCCGCCCGCGGCAGGAAGGCAGGCGTACCGGCGGTCTCTGTGGCGACGAATGGCGTGCCGACGGCGGCGGCTTCCATCACCACCTTAGCCCCGCCCTCCATCACCGACGGCACCACAAGGAGGTCGGCGGCGGCAAGGTATGTCCGCACATCGTGGTGCTCAAGCCCCCCCGCAAACCGAATGCGATCCGCCACGCCCATCTCGGCAGCAAGCGCCTCAAGATGCTGTTGGTAGTCGCCAATGGTGGGGACAGGGCGATTGTGGCCGCAAATGACCAACTCTACCCGCTCCCCAATCAGCTCCTCGATATGTGGCAACACCCGTATCAGGCCATCAAACCCCTTGATTGGCAACAGCCGTCCGACGGCAACCAAGAGATGGCGCGCATTGAGGCTATGGCGGTCAATAACCGTTTGCCGCGCGTTGAGGCGGAAGGTTTCGCTATCACCCGGGTCAGGCAAATAGCAGATATCGCTGATATTTTGCGCCACAACCGCAATACGCGATGGGTCAGCACCCCGTTCGATAGCAGCATCCCGCGCCAATGCAGAGTAGGTGCGCAGGAATGAGGCGCGGCGGAGGGTCAAACGGAGGAGTTTCCGTGCAATCGCATAGCGCCCAAAGCCGTAATGTGCCTCATCTTCACGGTGCATATCGCCCCCCTGCAGCACAACCGCCAATGGGGCACGCACAAATGGCTGCCAAAGCGCGGCGATGGCTCCAAGCGGGTAGCCGCCCTCTACCAGGATAAGGTCAGCATCATCAAGGAGCGTCCGCAAGACAACGCCAAACGACCGGAAGGCGAACAGAAACGGCTGATAGTGAAACAGCTTCTCACTCACGACGCCTTCTAGCCGCGCCGCCCACCCTTTGCCACGCCCCGCCTCATACACAAGCACACCGCGGTCATTCCAGATGTGCAGCCCGCGTGATGCATCGGTGCTGGCCAGGGTCAGGACGCTGTAGCGGTGGCCGCGCGCGATGATCGCCCGCCCCAACTCGCCGTGAATTTGATTGCCGACGTGGTCTGGGCCATAGGCGCTGATAATATGGACAATATGCATACCTGATACCTTTATTTATACCCTACACGCATGGGGTTTTGCAAGTTTTTCGTTGTGTTATCGACAGCGTTGACACAAGCGTTGACACAACTGACAAGGATAACAAGGCCACATTAAGGCTCATGAATATCTACAAGGTCTATCTGATAAATACAGAACGATAATGGGCGGGTATCTTCGCCAAGCCCTCTCGTTTTGGGAGAGATACCACCCATCGGAGAGCGCAATTCAATCAGATTTGCCCCCGCCCGTAGCGGTAATGGCGAGGTATAGTAGCGCCGGACGCGATGGCCATCGGCAATAGGCAGTCGTTGCGCCAATTCGCCATTGAGCCACACCTCCAACGGCCGCCCCTCCCCAAAGCTGTAAAGCGCAATAGTCAGAGCGGCCCGCCGCGGCTGTTGTGCATATGCCCATACCCCTGCGCCCTCCTGCGGCAGCCACCGCGCTAATGCCTCTCCATCAGGCTCACGTGGGTTCCACCGCTCGTCAAGGGCGAGGAAAAGTGGCACCTTCTCATGCTCCACCGCGCCCGGCCCCTCCAGCCACGTCGCAACGCGATCCAGCTCGTAGGCCTGGAGCTTTGTGTCGCTGTAGACGCGGGTGAGGGGCGAAAGTGTCTCACCCGCCACGGAGATTTGTCGATCCATCTTCTGCTGTGCTTTGGCGGGGTGTTTCGTGTCGGGATGCACGATTAGGTAGCGCACCCGCAATGCGCGCAACAACCGATCCCGTTCGCCATCCGACATCGTCAGGATATCCGGCTGTATGCTACCTTCTTCGGCGTGGCGGATGGGCATCGCACCTTCGTAGGGCAGCCGCTTGACATCCCGCGATGTCTTGCCCGTCAGGATGAAGTGCTCGTGGGTTGTCTGCGCATACATCTCTAGCCGATCCCGGTCAACGCGATTAAAGGGGAATTCTAACACACTCCACGCGCCCGCCTTGCCACCTATCTTGCGGTAGAAGGGCGAAAGCGAAGCGTCGTCGAGGGGGAAGGGCAGTCGCACTGTCTCCGCGGCCAGCAGCAGGGTGATACCAATCGCGATGACCCATGCGCTCTGCCCCGCCCCTCGCCCTGCTTTGGCACGTGATAGACGCGATAGACGTGATAGAAACCACGCAACGCCCCATGCAGCAATGAGCGCCATCATGAGCGTGGTCACGGAGTTGATGCGGTAGGGAGAACGTAGCATCCCCACGACCGGCAGGGCATCAAAGAAGGTGTAGGGCATTGGTACCATCACCCCGCCGATTGAGAAGCGTTGGGTGCCCAGCGAGAGGAGAAAGCATATCCCCCCAATCACCGCCCACAATGCGATGCGGCGCGATGCAACTACCATCCCCAAAATGACGAACAGGAAGGGCAAATAGCCGAATGTCCGCGGTTCCCACCAATCAATCGGCACGGTCTGCCAGATACCGCCGAAGTGGTCGGGGAAGAAGAGGTCAGGGTCGGCATTGAAGGTCATCACGGGCGGCTCATAGGGGATAGTCAGTGCATCGGCGATGGCGGGGAGGAGGAATGGTGCCACCGCGATGCCACTCGCCACCGCCATCTGCAGCCATGGTCTTGCTATTGGCCAGACTGCGGCACGGAACGTTTCACGAGATAATGTACGAGATAATGCTTGTTGAAGGGTATGACGGTGGTTGATGGCCCACCATACGAATAGTATGCCAAGCACGGGGATGAGATGGAAGACGTGGTACCACTTGCTCAGGCCGGTGATGAGGATTGCCCCCGCCACCACCGCACTGCGCCGCCATGTTGGCTGGTCGAGCATCCAGAGCACGGCCAAGATGGTCAGCGGGACGCCATAGTCAGCCAAGGTGGCAAGTTGTGCCCCTCGCCACTCTATCAGCCGTTGCGGTGAGCAAAAGACTATCGCCCCCGCCACGACTGCTGCCGCGTCTGCCGCCGCATCCGCCGCCGTATCATTCGTATCATCCGCATTGTAGCGCACCACCCACCGTGCCAGCAGGAAGGTCGTGTAGCCTGCCAAGACCATGGTCAGCATGGTCAGCAGGTTGTAGGTGGCGACAAGGCCAAGCAGCGGCAAAAAGGGTATCCCAATCAGGCCAAGCGGCAGATTGAGCGAATGCAGAGCAAGCGATGCGCCTTGCGGGTAGAAGAGCATATCGGTGGTGTAGGGGTTGGTGAAGCGCTCAACCACCGCCTCGCGCACCCACCACACATTCCAGGCATGCTGCCACACGTCCTGCCCCAACTCCCCCGGCACCGCGCCAAAGTGCGTCGCGAGGTGCAGCGGGAGAGGATATGACGCCACGAGGGTGAGCGCGGTGTAGATAATCAGCGCCGCAAGGTGGGGGCCAAACCGTGCGCCAATTGACAAGAATGATGACCGAAGCGGTGGTGATAGGGTGTCCTCTCTCTGCATCCTACGGCCCCACCTCTCGCAACGCAATATCCTGCACATTGAGCGTCAAGTTGCGGGTATCGTTGCCTTGCCCCAACGTCTTTGGGCGCACCCCGCCCTCTGGCACGCGCAATTCTATGGTATTGGGGCCTTGCGGCAGGGTGAATGGCGAACTGAGATAGCGGCGGGGGCGGCGTCCTGCGGCGATGGGAATGGTCTGCACATACTCGCCATTGAGCCAAAGCTCTAATGAGCGGTCGCCCGGCAGGCTGTAGAGCAGGGTGTCAAAGAGGACACGTTGTGTTGTGGGGGCATAAGCCCATAGCGTTGCGCCATCGTCGGTCATCCACCGATACGTGCCATACTCACTCTCCTCAAGCGCCTCCCACCGCGACCGCAACCCGACAAACAATGGCAAATCTGCCCGTGCATCTTGCCCCTCATGATCGTCAAGCCACGCTGCCATCTCCTCAATGCGGTAGGCGGTTAGCATTGTGTCGCTGTAGACACTCGTCAACTCGCCAAAGACCTCCTCTGACGCGCGGTGGATGGTAGTTGCACGGGTTGGGCTGAGAGCATGGCGGCGGATGACCACATAGCGCACCCGCAAGGCCTGCAAGAGTTGTGTCTGCTGCGCTGGCGAGAGCGTGACGATATCAGGTCGCGTATCCCCCCGCTGAATGGCCATCAACGGCGGCATGCCTTCTTGGGGGATGGCGGGCACACTGCGAGAGATAAGGCCGGTCAAGATGGCATGATGGTGGTAGGTTTGGGCGTACATTTCAAGCCGGTCGCGGTCGAAGCGGCTCAACGGGTATTCAAGCACACTCCATTCCCCCGCCTCCTGCGCAAGCTGGTCGTAGAGGGGAGAGACGCGGCCATCTATCAGCGGGAAGGGCAAACGAATGGCCTCAACCACGATAAGCCCTGCAACCACCAATGGCCACCCCCATCCCCACAGCCTGCGTGGTGATGTTGAACGGAGCCAGTGCGCAAGCGCCATCGCCACGAGCACCCCCATCATCATCGCAGTGACGGCGTTCATCCGCACAGGGGCGCGGAAGGTATCAAGCATCGGGACGTGGCGGAAGAGCGCGTAGGGCAGGGGAATGCCCGTATCATGGCCACCCACGATCAGCGTTGGGCCGAGCGACAAGAGCAGGAAGATCGCGGCGATGGTTGCCCAAAGAGCGGCTTGTTTCCGCGCCACGACCACCCCCGCAATAGCCAGCACAAACGGGATAATGCCAAACAACCACGTCGGCTCCCACCAGTTGAGCGGCATATGCTGCCATACCCCGCCCTCCCACCTCGGCAGGAGAGAGAGCAGATCGGCCTGGAAGACTAGTTCATCGCTCTTGCGGGCGTAGGAGGAGGTGATAGTTTCGATGGCCGCCGGTATGACAAAAGGAAGGTGGATCAGGGTGGTGATTCCGCCCATCCGCGCCCAAGTCACCGCATCTGCCTTGAGAGAGGGGTATTCGCCCCGCCGCCATGCCTCAATCCCGCGCCATACAGCAATAATCGCGATCACGATGAGGACATGGAAGAGGTGATACCACTTGCTCAGGCCGGTGATGAGCATCGCGACTGCCGCCAGCGTAGTCATCTTCCATGTCCGCCGCTCAAGCGCAAGCAGCACGGTCAAGAGCGCAAACGGTACCCCGTAATCAGCCAACGTCGCAAGTTGCGCCCCCCGAAGCTCCATCAGCCGTTGCGGCGCGCAGAGCACCACCACTCCCGCAACCATCGCCGAGGGGTCGTGGCGGGTGAGGTGGCGGGCGAGGAGAAAGGTGCCATACGCCGCCCCAATCAGCACCATCAGCGTGAGGAGGTTATAGGTGGCGACCATGCCAATCAAGGGCAGAAAGGGTATCCCAACGATGCCAAGCGGTAGGTTGAGCGAGTGGAGGTAGAGCGATGCGCCCTGTGGGTAGAAGAGCATATCGGTGGTGTAGGGGTTGGTGAAGCGGTGGAGCAAGGCCTCGCGCACCCACCACACATTCCACGCATGCTGCCAGACATCCTGCGACAATTCGCCCACAATACCGGGGAAATGCGTTGAGACGTGTAGGGCTAATGGCCACGTGGCGAGAAGGCTGAGGAGCGTGTAGAGCACCACTACTCCTCCATGGATTACATATACATGGGTGGCATGGGTGGCAATTGTCTTGTTCATCGTTGGCCCATCATACCCGATTTTCGGTGGAATCGCTACCATGGGGGCGTTTTGAGTCAGTTGCTGTTGGCGTTGTTGTGTGCTATACTATCCTTCGGCGTCTATAGTGCGCCAAATACACACACTTCTTGATTGCGGGTATCCTGCTTTGGCAGCCGTTGTTTGCCATCGCCTACCGGCAATATGAGAGAAGTGGCGGAGTTTATTTGAAAGGAAAGACCTATGGCAACAGCATACAACAATCGTATTGTTTCAGTGCGAGACCTGCTCGAATCAGGGGCACACTTTGGCCACCAAACCAAGCGGTGGAACCCCAAGATGCGCCAATTTATCTTCACGGCGCGCAACGGTATCCATATTATCGATCTACAGAAGACCGTCTCTGGCTTGACGGACGCATACAATTTCATTGTCGATACCGTCGCAAAAAATAATAAAGTATTGTTTGTTGGGACAAAAAAACAAGCGCAAGAAGTGATTATTGAAGAGGCAACCCGCGCCGGACAGCTATATATCACGCAGCGATGGCTTGGCGGTACGCTCACCAACTTCGCGACTATCCGCCGCCGTCTGCGCTACCTGGCCGACCTCGAAGCGCAGCGTGATCGCGGGGATTTCTCCCGCTTGACCAAGGCCGAAGCGCTCAAGCTGGAGGAAGAGATCTCCAAGCTCAACCGTGTATTTGGCGGTGTCAAGACGATGGATCGGCTGCCGGGAGCCTTGTTTGTCATCGACCCGCGTGAGGAAGATATCGCCGTGCGAGAGGCATGCAAAGTCGGTATTCCGGTCGTCGCGATGGTTGACACCAACTGCAACCCCGACTTGATCGACTATATCATCCCCTGTAACGATGATGCCATTCGGAGCATCAAGCTGATCACCGGCAAGATGGCCGACGCCGTGATAGAAGGGTCGCACGTAAACGCCGACGCACAAAATAGATAAAGAGAGACTGTTACGTTATTAATAGGGACGAAACAAAGCATAAGAAAGGTAGCAGAAGACCGTGACCGTAACAACTGCAATGGTCAAAGAGTTGCGTGAGCGCACGAACGCTGGCGTCAAGGAATGTAAAGACATCTTGACCGAAACCGGCGGAGATATACATAAGGCTATCGAAATCCTCCGCGAGCGCGGCATTGAGGCAGCGGAGAAAAAACAAAGCCGCGAAGCCCGTGAGGGCCGCATCGAAGTCTATATGCACCAAGGCTCGCGCTTGGCGGCGATGGTGGAAGTCAACTGCGAGACCGACTTCGTTGCCAACAATGATGCCTTTGTCGCTCTGTGCCGCGACTTGGCCATGCACATTGCAGCCACGAGCCCGCGCTACATGACCACCGAAGAAGTCTCCACCGAAGAAGTGCAAGAGAGTGGGCTTGAGGCAGACAAATATTACGAACAGCACGTTTTAATGAAGCAGCCCTTCATTAAAGACGCTTCGATATCAGTGGAAGACAAGGTGAAAGAGCACATTGCGATGATTGGTGAGAACATCGTCATCCGTCGCTTTGCGCGCTACGAAGTCGGAGATTAAATCCACGCCACCCGCTTGGTGAGACAACATCGCTCATGTAGGCGGGTGGTTGTTGGAGAGACGAGAACACGGGTGGCGGGGTGGCTCCGAGCACAACACCACCGCCACCAATTCAGGTATTCGCCATGGGTTCTTCACCCTGCTGGCCTTGGGAAACACCAAGCAGCAACGGGATGAAGCCATCGATTTCCCAGGGGGCGGCCCTCTTGGGACTCTCAGGTTTGAACTGTGAATGAACAACCTGTGTATCGCCGAGTGCTAATCAAGTTGAGTGGTGAGGCCATCTCAAGTCAAGCAAGTGAAAACATCGATCCCGCACGGCTCGAGTTTCTCTCGCAAGAAGTCAAGAGTGTGGTTGAATGTGGCATCCAAGTTGCACTCGTCCTGGGTGGGGGC
Organism: uncultured Chloroflexaceae bacterium; assembly: GCA_964526735.1. GTDB lineage: Bacteria > Chloroflexota > Chloroflexia > Chloroflexales > Chloroflexaceae > JAAUSY01. The sequence goes on from CAZGLO010000005.1 coordinate 31,658, forward strand.
AACATTTGGCGGGGAGGCTTCCGTGCCACAGCCTTTGGAATGGACACCGCCCAATCGCACTATATGGGAATGCTCGCCACGATCATCAATGCGTTGGCGCTGCAAGATGCCCTTGAGCACCTTGGAGTAGAAACCCGCGCATTGACCGCCATTAAGATGGATGAAGTGGCAGAGCCTTATATTCGTCGTCGTGCCATTCGGCATATGGAACGGGGACGAGTGGTCATTCTCTCAGGAGGCACCGGCATTCCCTACTTCACCACCGATTCTGCCGCCGCCTTGCGCGCGGCTGAGATCGATGCAGAAGTGGTATTGATGGGCAAAAACGGCGTTGATGGCGTCTATACGGCCGATCCGCGGCAAGATCCAACTGCCACTCGCTTCGATGAGCTGACCTTTATGGATGCGCTCAACCGGCGGTTGGAAGTGATGGACAACACCGCGCTTACCTTGTGTATGGACAACAATGTGCCGATCATTGTGTTCGATGCGCTGGCAAAAGGCTCTCTTCGGCGTATCATTCTTGGCGAAAAACTGGGCACATACATTCGCAGGTAGAGGTGATTTCTCGATTGTGGAGGGCTTACCCGCTCCCCCACGGCCAGGTTTTGAAATTTCAGAAGGGAGAATGCGCCACATGCTCCCACGGTTCCTCCGGGGCACGTTGGGCAGCCCTGGCGCAGGTTTTTTATGGTCAATGATGTACTGCGCGAAGCGGAAGCCCAGATGAAAAAAGCGGTGGCTGCCCTGCGGCACAACTTGGCAACCATCCGTACAGGGCGCGCTTCGTCTGGCTTGGTAGAGCATATTATGGTCGAGGCATATGATTCGTCGTTGCCCCTCAACCAACTGGGTACCATCAATGTCCCAGAAGTACGCTCTATTGTGATACAACCCTACGACGCCGCAACCATTCCGGCCATCGAGCGTGCCATCCAACAATCAGACCTCGGCTTGACTCCGCAAAACGATGGTCGTATTATCCGTTTAAACATCCCTCATCTGACCGAAGAACGCCGTCAAGAGATGAAAAAGCTCGTACGGGCACGGATGGAGGATGTCAAGGTGTCGGTGCGCAACCACCGGCGAGAAGCCTTGGAAAACATACGTGAGCTTGAGACCGAAAGCCTCATTGGGGAAGACGAACTGCATCGTGCCCAAGAGAAACTGCAAGAGCTCACCGATCATTATACGAAAGAACTCGAGCAGGTTGGCGCAAGCAAAGAAGCAGAAGTGATGGAAGTGTAGCGTTGGACGGGCAATTACCGCAACATATTGCAATGATCATGGATGGCAACGGGCGTTGGGCTCGCCAGCGGGGCCTCCCACGCCTTGCCGGGCACCGCGCCGGAACCGAGAACATTCACAGTATTGTGAAGACATGTTCCGACCGAGGGATACGATACCTGACCCTCTATGCCTTTTCTACCGAGAATTGGAGCCGCCCTTCGGCCGAAGTGCACGGGCTGATGAAAATTCTGGGGGAGTTTATCGACCGCAAGACACGCGACTTGCACCAGGAAGGAGTGCACATCCGTCATCTGGGAGATCTCACCGGCATTAGTGAATCGCTGAAGAAAAAAGTGCACTATGCGCTAGATCTCACGATGCAAAACACAGGCCTGACCCTCTCTATTGCCTTCAACTATGGTGGGCGAGCCGACATCGTACGTGCTGTGCAAGCCCTCGTTGCGCAAGGGGTTCCACCGGAAGATATCACCGACAAAGCCATTGCGAGCCACCTTTCCACCAGTGGACTACCCGACCCCGACCTAGTCATCCGTACGAGTGGCGAGTGGCGTTTGTCCAATTTTTTGATCTGGGAGACTGCATACAGTGAGTACTGGACAACGCCCATCTACTGGCCAGATTTCGGGCCTGAACAACTCCACCAGGCAATCAATGACTATGCACAACGTGAGCGTCGATTTGGTGGCATCACCCAAGAGAATTAGCTCATTGGCTCAACGGCTTATGAGCGTCATTGTCATTCTGCCGCTCATTCTTCTCTTGATTTACTGGGGAGTGTGGTCTCTCGCTCTCACCACCGCAACGGCCGTGGTTGTTTGTCTTGTGGAGTATTACCGTGCTTTGACAAAAGTCGGGTATCACCCACGCCCTTTTGTTGGTGTTGCTTCTGGTCTCCTCTTTTGTTGTGCGGCGCTTTTCCAGTCACATGTTTCCTTTGACCTCACGGGGTTGGTGCTCAGTACCGTCGTCATGCTCATGCTTGTGAGCGAGCTTCTCCGTCATGACCACGAACAAGGGTTATTGGGGTGGGCTTTGACATTTGCCGGAGCCTGTTATATCGGGTGGCTTTTTAGCTACTACATTCTCCTCGGCAAGATTGAAACTCCTCTAGAGGGAGGAGTGATCACCTCTTTGATCCCGATGCGTTCGGGGGCGGCGTGGGTCTATCTCGTATTGGCCATCACGTGGATACAGGACGGGGCGGCCTATTTTGTTGGTCGGTCATTTGGACGGCACAAGATGGCCCCCACGGTCAGCCCAAACAAGAGCTGGGAAGGGGCAATAGGGGGCTTTTTTGGCTCTATCCTTGCATCCGTGCTTACTGTCTTCCTGCTCGGTCTGCCTATCAGCTACCCCATTGCCATCTTGCTTGGGGCAATTGGAGGGGTTGTCGCTCCCATTGGAGACCTCGCCGAATCGACGATCAAGCGGCGCATTGGGCTTAAAGATATGGGGAATATTATGCCCGGGCATGGTGGGTTGTTCGACCGCGCCGATAGTATGCTCTTTGCTGCTCCTGTGCTCTACTACATGATCCTCTTCCTGACATAGACTCTGGGCGATATACGCCCCCTGTACACCATCTCAAATATATTTTCTCACTTTGCAGCTTCTTGTCCTCTTTTCGCTGACCCCTCTCTACGCAGCACAGGTGTGCCCCTCTTTTTTGTACTCCTTCGCAACCTACTCTTTTTGTATCCTATGTGTTCTTCTCAGGACAGGGTGGGCAGAGTGGCTGTCTCTTGCTTTTCATACGATAAATCCTTGATATTTTTTCGTTTTCATATTATGGGTTGAAAGGTACAGATACCCTCCACATATTCATTTGGATGCTCGATTTCCAACACTAGAGATAGAGGAATCGCCGCATGAAGCCATTACACCATACATTGGGCTTGTTTCTGCTCATTCTGACCCTTGCACTTGCGTGGTTTGGGCAAAGCTGGACGATTGATTTTCCCCCACGTCTGCTTGATGGATGGATATTGTTATTATTGGCATCGCTCTTGTTTGCAAGTTTGAGCGTGTGGGCACAGAAGGATGAGATTGCATCCCCCCTTAAGGGAATAGGCGTCCGTTTGGCGCACGGGGTCACTGCTAGCCCATCTGGGGTGGGGCTGATGGTGGTCGGAGTGGTGGTCGGAGGGCTATCGTTTTGGCTCGACACAAAGCCGGAATATCATCCGTGGCCTGCCTTGCTGACGTGGCTAGCGGGCAGTGGGCTGTTGCTTTGGGGCACGTTCTTGTTCGACAAACACCGCCCTCCTGCTGGGGATGATCTGCCTGCGGTGAATGTGCCTCTCATCCGCGTTGAGCAAGAGCCAGTCGTCAAATGGGAGATCATTGCCATTATCACCATCACGATCATTGGTTTTCTTGCGCGATACGTGATGGTCGATGTCATCCCCTACAATCTCACCGGCGATGAGGGCGAGATGGGGATGGCCGCACGACGGGTGATGGCGGGAGAATTGCGTGATCCCTTCTCAACCGACTGGCTTTCGCACCCCAATATCTGGTTTTTTATGCAGTCGCTCTCGCTGTGTCTCTTTGGAGATTCGGTGTTTGGCTTGCGGATGCTGTCGGTGCTCTTTGGAACGATTGCTATCCCTCTGCTCTACATGTTTGTGCGCTCAAACTATAGCCGGTGGACGGCATTGATTGCGGCGGGACTACTTGCCACCTTCCATTTTCACATTCACTACAGCCGGAATGGCCTCAACAACATCGCTGACTCTTTCCTTGCACTTGTTGGTTTTACGGCGCTTTTATGGGGGATGCAAAAACGTTCTTTCTTCCTGATGGCGCTGACGGGAGTCACGCTTGGGGTCGCGCAACATCTCTATATGGGTGCGCGATTGCTTCCGCTCATTCTTATTGGGTTCCTCATCCACCAGCTTCTTGTCAATCGTGCATACCTATGGAGCTTACGCTACCACTTGGGGGTGGTCGTGATTGGGTTTTTGCTTGGCTTTGGCCCACTCCTCCGCCACTTTATCCTGCATCCACATGAGTTTAATGCACGGCTAGTGTTAGTGGGGATTGTTCAGACGGGGTGGCTGGAGCAGCAGTTGGAGCAAGGGACACATTTGCTCCCCCTTCTCTTTGAGCAGGCACGGTCGGCATTTGGGGCGTTCACCTTTGTGGCAGATAGAAGTGCCCAATATGACCCCGCGATACCCATCCTCGACCCTATTTCGTCTATTTTCTTCGTCTTTGGGGTTGCGATTGCGGTGATACAATGGCGGCGAGCAGGCGCAATTGTAAGCCTTGGGTGGATTGCAGGGGCGACGGTGTTTGGGGGGATGTTGCTTGTCAATCCGCCGATGAGTCCTCGCTATGTTACCACGGCTCCGCCTCTTTGCCTGCTGATGGCGTTGGCGATAACAGAGCTTGGAGCGATTGTCAAGAAGGCATTATCGCTCTCTGATCACGCGGTGTATGGCTTTATGAGCGCCATTTTAGTGATCTTCGCCGTGTGGAATGTCAACTTCTACTTCAATGTCTACACGCCGCGGAATGTCTATGGGTGGCTCAATACGGAGGTGGGGACGGAAATTGGCCGGTACCTCGCTCAAAAGCCCGACGATATATATGTGTATTTCTTTGGGCCGCCACGAATGTTCTTTGGCTTCGGAGCGGTGAGATTTCTCGCGCCGGAGATCGAAGGGGCAGACGTGCATCAGCCAATCACTTCGCCAAATCAGCTCCCACCACTGCCGCCCGGCAAAAAACCTATCTTCATCGCATTGCCAGAACGGCGCGACCAGCTTGATATCATTCGACAGCGCTACCCAGAAGGCGATCTCTATGAATTTCCTGCGCAATCGATGGATGATACAACGCTGTTTGTGAGCTATGAGCCTGATGAATATACACAGAATAGTCTTGAGGAGCTGAGAGGTGAAAAGAGGATGTTGGAGGCGACGGCGGGATTTGAACCCGCGAATAACGGTTTTGCAGACCGCTGCCTTACCACTTGGCTACGTCGCCATCGCATACCTAGAGTATTGTAGCATATGCCCGCGCTTCTGACAAGGGGGAAAATGGAGTAAAAACCAGGCAATCGCATTATGCGCTTGTTTGTGTCACAATCATGGTTTTGGTGGAACTCTGCTGACGGGGGAGATATGGAAAAGCGTTCTTCAATACCGTTCATACGTGTACGTATGTGCCTATTGGTTTATGGTATAATGAGCCACCCTCGCACCTAATCTTAATGGTGGGGGGCTTCTTATACTCGGTATGATACTGAGAGGAAAGGTACGTAAGAATATGCGTCGTTTGTACACTCTCCTATTGCTGTGCGGCATCGTCATTGCCGCGACGACACATTCCCCACAGCGGGCGCAGTCGTCGCCCGTGGCTGCGCCGGGAACATCGGACTTTGGTTCGTGCACCCACATCGCGTCGCGCTATGGAGATCCGGACAGTATGCACGTCCCAGGAGCGCAGATCGCCAACCTGGGTATCGGATGGGCACGCGAAGACTTTCAAATGAGCCGTATCCTCGAGAACGTACACAATGGTGAAGGCGAATATGAATGGTACTTCCACGAACAGATGGTTAAAGAACTCCGCGGCCACGGGGTGAATATTATCGGGGTGCTTGTTGGCCCAACCCCATCGTGGGCGTCAGTGAATGGGTGTGGTTTGAATCAGTTTTGCCCGCCCAAGCCCGATGTCTTTGCCGATTTTGCCTACGAAGTCGTCTCTCATTTCAAGGACGACGTTCACTATTGGGAGATCTGGAACGAGCCGGACAACCCAATTTACTGGGCACCGGTCGCCAGTGCAGCACAATATACCGAAGTCCTCAAGGCGGGCTACGAAGCCATCAAGCGCGCCGACCCAAGCGCCCAAGTACTTGTCGCAGGCATGGTCTCGCCCGCACCGGCTGACAAATTCCTTGAGGAGATCCATGCGCACGGCGGCTGGGATTCCTTTGATATCATCTCGCTGCACCCCTACACCGACCCGCTTGGCCCCGAAGAAGGACAAATTGCCGTTTCTGGCCTGGGCAAGGTAAAAGGCGTTGCCGAGGCGTTGGGCGAGAAACCCATTTGGGTCACGGAGTTTGGGTGGTCGACCGGCCCCTCAGACCGCATCAAAAGAGGCGAGCACGTTAACCCACAAAAGCAAGCAGAATTATTGGTGCGAGCATCGACGCTCTTGCGGGTGGGCGGCGCAGAGAAAGTCTTGCTCTACACGCTCAAGGATGTCCGCGCCCCGCAAGATCCTCCTGGCAGAAACCTCTACGGGCTGATAGACCACGCAGGCGATAACTTGAATTACAGTTCGGTCAAGCCTGCGTTCAATGCCTACAAGACGCTCAATGAGCAATTGGCAGGTACTCGCCCAGAGAAGAACCTGAAACTGGTTCGCGAGAATATGGCGCTCGACTTTGAGAGCGAACAGAAGTGGCGTTCCTACCCGCCGGAGAATGGCGAATTGACCCATGCGCCCGGACAGGGGATGAATGGCAGCACCGGCGGTCAACTCACCTACAACTTCACCACCCGCGGGAATGATTACGTCGCCTACATTGCAGAACCGCCCATTCCCATCGGTGACCCAAGCCAGTTGGGCATTTCGATACGGGGCGACGGCAGTGGGCACAACCTCAAAGTCCAGATCCTCGATAGCGAAGGCGAAAAGTTCCAATTTCGTCTTGGCTTCTTGCAGAGCGGCGGGGGGAAAAACGTCGATCCGGTCTCTATCAACGTAGACGACCCCGAAATCTTGGATCGGCGCGACGGACGGCTCACCTACCCACTTTCGCTCTTCGCCATCGTGATTGATGATGAGCCTGACTCGGCCACTGGTCAAGGCACGGTCTATGTTGACAACCTCATCTCTGTGAGTGGGCCAGAGGTCTATGCGACCCGTTACCTCCAAAACGATGGTATGGCGGTTGATGTGCTGTGGGCATTGCAGTACGGGGTTGATGTCAATGTGCCGACGAACTCGTCACAAGGGACAAAAGTCGACATCTGGGGCGAGGAAGAGCCGATATCTGCACAAGGTGGCAGTTTTTCGGTGAGTCTTAGCCCAAGCCCCATTTACCTCCACCACGCCCCCGCCGACGAACGTGTAACTCCCCCTGAACCTATCAACCCAGACCCTGATCCGAATGAGCCTAGCGATGATGACGAGGATGACGAGGATGAGGATGAGGATGAGGATCGGGATGAGGATGACGAACCAAAGACGAGAAACCCCGTCGATCCTCCTGCCGGTGCGCAATGCTTTGATGCAACGGGCTACTGCATCCACGGGCGGATTGCAGAGTATTGGAACGAGAACGGCGGGTTGAAGGTCTTTGGATATCCCATTTCGCCGCAGTGGGAACAGTATATTGAAGGGCAATGGCTGGAAGTGCAGTGGTTTGAGCGCAACCGCCTTGAATTGCACCCCCAAAACGAGCGCCCTTATGATGTGCTGCTTGGCCGCTTGAGCGAAGAGCTGCTGCTGAACAACAAACGCGTTTGGCAAGAAGAGCCGAAAAGCTCGCCACAAGATGGCTGCCGCTACTTTGATGAGACAGGCTTCAATGTGTGTGGCCGGATCTTCGAGGAGTGGCGCGCCAGTGGGCTTGAGATTGATGGGGTGCCAGGCAAGAGTGAGGGCGAAAATCTGGCGCTCTTTGGCCTCCCGCTTGGCGACGCCTCGATGGAGATCATAGAGGGCGAGCAATATCTGGTACAATGGTTTGAACGGGCGCGGTTTGAGGTACACCCGGAAAACCCAAGTCCCTTTGATATTCTGCTCGGTCTCCTTGGGAATGAGACCCTCGGCGGTGACTAAATTGAGTCGCCATTGGCCGGGGTTTTTCCCGTTAGGATAAGGATACATCAACGCGCATCCACCGTATGTTATTTATGGCGTGCGGTGGGTGCATCAACACCTCTATGAGGTATCTTTCTCTTGTTGCTCTATGGGTGATCACCACCCTGGCCGTATTGTTCATAGCCACGCAGGCACTCCACCCACCCCTCTCGCTCCGTGCGGATAACGTGGAAGATACCACGCTCTCGCGCTTCCTTCGCAACTTCGACACCCCTGAACGCAACGACAACGACGCATATTGCTGGTCACTCCACGATGCCCATCTCTCCTTGTCGGGTTGGTGGGGGGATTCCGTTTTGGTTTCGATGCGGGCGACGGCTCCTCGCCCCCGCCTCTTGCCGCCTGCGGTCGCTTCGCTGCGCCACAGGGAGTGGCAGAGTGGAGCGTTTGTGGTCGATAGGCGAGCGTGGCGACAGTATCACGTGCTTGTGCCGGTCGATGATCTCCCGCCACACGACATCTACCTTGATACAACACTCTTTTCACCCGCCTCTGGCGGCCAGAGTAGTGGTCATCCAGGGAGCCACATAGGGAGCCATACAGATGGTCGAATGTTGGGGGTGGCACTTAACCAGCTTGATGTAGTCTCAACAGCATCAATGACTTCGCTTATAGAGAAGCCTTGGCACGTGCTCCCGCCTCTTTTCCTCATTGTCATCATCCCGCTTCCCTTCTTGACCTTTTTGGTCGTGATGCATGGACTTCGTAGGCTGCCTTGGCAGTTGCCAAATACCCTTATCGTGGTATTGGCAGCTCTTGCCGGAGCGGCAGTGTTGGGAGTACTCTCTTACGCCATCCAACAAACGCCCCCGCCTCTCACCCTGCCGCTCATCCTCTATCCGGTGTTGCTTGGTATCGGGGTAGGCCTGCGGGGTGTATCAGTAACACCACGCCTCATCCCCTGGACACGTGCTGATTACCTGTTGGTAGCGGGAATCGTGGTGGTTGGAGTGGTGATACGGGTGGTGTTGCTCCCCACCAACGTCTCGTACTTCAACGCCGACGATGACGTGGTAGGGGTATTTGCCATCAACATCCTCAATGGCTACCACGCGCTTTCCTTTGGAAACACAGGCACGCTTGCCCCCTATCTCCTCGCACCGCTCTTTACGCTCTTTGGTGCGTCAATGCAGACGATGTTCATCCTGCCCTTCACGCTCACGGCCATCTTGATTGTCGTGCTCTATGGGCTAGGGCGGGACTGCTTTGGCAGGTGGGGGGGAGTGACTGCCGCCACGTGGATGGCTTTTCCCTCTGCCACTGCCCTCTATTGGACGTACAAGCTGCAGCCCGGCTACCTAGAGGCCATCACCTTGGCGCTGCTTGCATTGTGGGGGACGGTACGCATCTTCTATCGCCAGGAGGAGTGCCATACCCACCATACAAATGACCAATCTTCCCCCCGCTCCCCAAAGCGCCACCTGACATTCCTGACACTCCTGATGGGAGTGGTCGCATTGGCGTCAACGCTGGCTCTGTGGGCGAATGTGGTTGTTTTGTCCATTATGCTGGCGTGCGGCGTGATTGTGCTGCTGAATTGGCGACGACTCCGCACGCTCCCGCTCGCCGGATATGGGTTGTTTGCACTGTTGTGGGGCGGTGTACTTTTCCCGCTCCTCGCCTACATCCACCTTTTCAGTGGCCGCGACTCGCATCAATGGGGTGGGAGGTTGCCTATCAACCGCATGAACGAACTCATAGACACCAACGCTTTTGGCGAATTGGGGGCGTTGTTTGTGGGCGTGACGCGGCCTATGCGGATGATGACCATTGAGGGTGTATGGATGCACCTCATTGTGTGGATGAGCGTGGCGGCGATAGCGGTATTCCTCTCCCGCACCCTGCGTGAGCGATTGCAGTGCGGGCTGGTGATAATAGTCATTGCCGCGGCGACCATTGTGCTGACGTTGGTCAGCCCCTTCTTTCTGCCGTATGACGTGCGCTATATTTTGCCGCTCTATGCGGTATTGGCGTTGGCGTATGGTGCTCTGGTATCATGGGCCGCCCGCCTCTCAACGCACCTCTCGCCACGTTTCGCTGCGAAGCGCTCTCTGCGGCTGCTTGGTGTGGGAGTGGCAAGTGTGTGTCTTGCGCTTATGCTTGCGGGAAATGGCGTAAGTGTGTTACGAGGGATACTGTACAAACCGATGCTCCGCCCCGAAGCCGCCATCGCCCAGGAGCTTCAAGCACACGGCGTCCGCTATCTCCACACCTCCTACTGGATAGGCATGGGGGTGATGGTGGAGAGCGGCGGGGAGATCATCCCCTCAACCGCCGTTGGCCCGCAGCGCATCACCTACGACCCCCGTCTGAATGAGCGCGTGGCGGCGGCGGAGGGCGAGGCGACGGCGTTTGCCTTTGTTCACGACCATCTTGGGCTTGGGGCGATAATAGATTTTGAGGACTACCTTGCTGAACACGACATCATGTGTGAGGAGGTGGACGTGTGCGAGGGGAATTGTTACCGTCTTTACCACCACTGCACGCCCTTCCCAGACATCCAAGACCTGGTGCGCTACCTCCCAGATGAGCTAGGCAACCGACAGCAGCGCTTGCAAAGACGGTCGCAAGAACAACTACAAGAACCATCACCAGAGCTATCGCAAGAGCAACTGCGCAGACAGCTGCAAAGGATTATCGACCATGGAGACCACGCATACACCCCGTGAAATCTCAATCGTCATCCCTGCCTACAACGAGGAACACGGCATTCTCCCCGTCCTCGACCAAATCACCGACATTCTCGCAGCCACCACGTGGACATATGAGATTATCGTGGTAGATGACGGTTCGCGAGATAGAACAACCGAAGTACTCGCCTCGCATCACGACATTACCTTGATACAGCACGTCAGCAACCACGGCTACGGGGCGTCGTTGAAGACCGGCATCCGCCATGCCCAATATAGCCTAGTCTGTATCACTGATGCGGACGGGAGTTATCCCAATGAGCAGATTATCCCCCTCGCCGAGCATCTCCTCGCCCACGAGTATGATATGGTCGTTGGCGCGCGGACGGGGGAGAACGTCGCGATCCCGCTTGTCCGCCGTCCGGCGAAGTGGTTCATTGGCCAGATGGCGAACTTCGTTGGCAATCAGCGCATCCCCGATATCAATTCCGGGTTGCGGGTGTTCCGCCGATCTATCGCGATGTCGTTCCAGAGCTTACTGCCGAATGGCTTCTCCTTCACCACGACGATTACGCTCGGGATGCTCGTCAACAACTACCTGGTTGATTTCCTCCCGATCAACTACCACCCACGCATTGGTAAGTCGAAGATACGGCCATTCCACGATACGCTCAACTTTATGCAGCTTATCTTGCGCATTGGTCTGTATTTTGCCCCGCTGAAACTCTTTCTGCCATTAAGTGGTATCATCCTTGTCATCGCGATTATGTGGGGAATGTTTACCCATATGGTGCTTGGCCGGTTGGCCGATGTCTCAACGATGGTCTTGGTGATGGCCGCGCTGCAAATTGCCGCGATTGGGCTGCTTGCCGAACTCATCAACCATCGTATTCCGAGTTCCTTTCGCAAAGAAATTGAAGAACAACATACAAGGATAGAGCGACCATGACAGATTTGCGTGCAGTCTACGCAACCAAAGCCCTCAACCAGATACCGCGTCTTTTGGGCAACCAAGACCGCAACCCGCTTTCTCCCACCTACGGCTGTTTCCACCGAGATTACTGGCTCGACAAGACCTCCGATTTTCCCGACGCGGTGAGGCAATTTGCCGTCCATGCGCTGGCGATGGTCTATGCGCACCAATTTCCGGGGAATATCTACTATGGCCAGCAAAAAATACGCGATTGGGCCATCGCCGGTCTTGATTATTGGACGCGCATTCAGCATGACGACGGCTCATTTGATGAGTTTTACCCCTTTGAGCGGGGGTGGGTCGGCCCAACCGCATTCACCACCTTCACCAGCGTTGAGGCCTACACGCTCCTCAAGGACGAGCTGCCAGATGAGGTGGCGCTGCGTGTGCGGCAGGCCATCCGCAAAGCTGCCTATTTTATCATTGCGGGCGAGTCGGAGGAAGACCACCTCGCCAATCACCACGCGATGGCGTGTTTGGCCGTGTGGAAGGCGTATAAGCTCCTTGATGAGCCTGCCCTCAAGACCGGCTTCCAAGAGCGGTGGCGTGCCTTCCTGACCTACCACAACGAGAATGAAGGGTGGTCACGGGAGTATGATGGCGTTGACCCAGGTTATCTCTCTGCCACGGTCTCTTTTCTCTCCAAAATCTACAAGACAAACCCCGATCCGGCTATTCTGCGGGTGCTGAAGCAGTCGGTGGAGTTTTGTAGCTACTTTGTCTACCCCAATGGCTTCTATGCGGGGAGCATGGGTAGCCGCAATACGCTGCATTTCTATGCGCACGGCTTTGAGGTCATCGCCAAGGAGATACCGCTTGCCGGAGCGATTGCCGAGAAGATGCTTCAGGCATTGAGCGAGCAGAAGCTTGTCCCGCCAGAGATCATCTCCGACCGCTATGTGGTCTACCGCGTGCCGGAGTTCCTTGAGGCCTACCTTGACTACACGCCCCGTCCCGACAACCTCCCCTTGCTGCCCTACGAGCAAAAGCCATTTACCCGCTACTTCCCCGAGTCGCGCATTTTCGTCGCCACCCGCGATGAGGAGTATGTGATTGCGAACTTGGCGAAGGGCGGTGTCATCAAGGTCTTTGATCGCAAAGACGGCCACCTGCTCCTCAATGACGGCGGGTTTTTGGGCAAGCTCGACGATGATCGCGTGGTCACATCGCAGTGGATCGACCCCGCCTACCTCTGCGAAGCGGATGAGGAGCAGGGCGAGTGTGAGGTGCGCGGGCAACTGCAGATGGTGCCATCGCACAAGCTCTTCACCCTCACCAAAAACCTCATCTTTCGGAGTACGCTCTTTGCGCTTGGTTGGAATCAGCAGTTCTCCCACATGCTGAAGGGCAATATCCGCCGCGTCCTGATGCTGGGGCGACGGCCAGTGCCGGTAGTCTTCAGCCGCAAGCTGCTGCTTGAGGAGCAGGGGATTACGCTTATCAACACCATCCAGACCGATGGCAATGTCAAATTCACGTCGTTGTCGGTGGGCGATGAGTTTTTTGTGCGCTATGTGCCCCAAAGCCGCTATTTCCAATCGCAGGAGTTGGAGGTGCAGCGTTACGAGGTGGGGCATACGCAGCTGCAGTCGCTCAACGACGGCCACCCCATCACCCTGCAGCGGCAAGTCTTTGCATCAGCGCCGCACCCGCAAAGCAAAACACCAAGTGTGCACGTCAACGTACAGCAACGCGATAGCGCCCACGCCGATCTCCAGATTGCCTATTGGGAAAACCAACGCAAACGACGTGACCCGGCTGACCCATTGGTCGCGGCCTTCGTTGAGCCGAAGATCGCATTTATCCGCCAACATGTCTCGCTTCCTGACGCGCCAAAAATCCTTGATGTTGGCTGTGGCAACGGCTACTTCACCTACTACCTCGACCAACTTGCGCAGACTGGCGATGCTAGTGGCTCTGGCCATTCTGATGGCTCTGGCAGCTCTGGCCACTCTGGCCACTCTGGTAGCTCTGGAACGACCGTCGGCATTGACTTTGCGAAGGCGATGTTGCAACTCAACCCCTGCGACAACCTGATGCAAGGCTCAGCGCTCGATCTGCCCTTCCAGGACGGTAGCTTTGATATGGTGTTCTGCTCAAACATCCTGCACCACATTGAAGATCCAGTCGCGGTGGTGCGCGAGATGCGGCGGGTGAGCAACAAATACGTCGTCATTCACGAGCCGAACCGCAATAACCCCGCGATGTTGGCGCTTGGGCTGCTGAAAGAGGAAGAACGGCTGTCGCTGCAGTATACCCAACCCTTCGTACGCTCACTTGCCGAGCGGGCGGGGCTGCAGATCGTGGCGTGTGAGACGATGGGCTTCGTGACGCCAAACCGGATGCCCAAGCCTATCGCGGACTACCTGAGCAGCCTCAATGCTCCCAACCCCTTGGCCGCCTACCACGTGGTTGTGGCGCTCATCCCTTGAGTATCCCATGCAACGTACTTCTCACCAAGCCTCGTTCCGCATCCCGTGGAAGGCCATCATCGCGCTGTGCCTTGTGAGCATCTTGCTGTGGCGGCTAGATATGAGTGCATTGGCGCGCGCTCTGCGCACTGCCGATTGGCGGTTGTTGGTTGTCGCCGCGCTGCTGAATATCCCTGTGGTGGGGTTTAAGTCGTGGCGCTGGCAGACTCTGATGGCCCCGCAGGGGATAACATACCCGTTTGGCAAGGCATATCTCGCCTATTTTGGCAGTATCTTCATTGGCTTCGTGACCCCGGGCCGCCTTGGCGAGTTTGTCAAAGCGCTACACGTGAGTAATGACTGCGACGTGTCGCCTGGACGGGCTTTCTCCTCGGTCTTCGTTGACCGGCTGTTTGACCTCTATATGGTCGCGATTGTGGGGATGATTGCGCTTGCATCTGCCACCGCGGCCATCCCCTTTCTCGCCGACGGCTGGCTGACGGTGGTGGTATTGGGGAGTAGTCTTGCCTTGCCATTGGTTATCCTGCTGCACGACACGGTGTTTGGGTGGGTCGGGGCGGTTATGCACCGCACCCCGCTCGCCCTGCTCTGGCGGAAGGCCGTAGATGGGTGGCTTGGCGATTTGCGGGGTGGTCTCCACGCCATCCCCGCGCGCACCCTGCTGACGGGTGTCGGGCTTACGGTGGTTGCGTATGTGGTGTTTTTCTGGCAATGCTACTTGGTGGCGCAATCGGTTGACCTTGCGGTTGGCTTTGTGCAGACAAGCTATGCGGTTTCGCTTGGCAGCCTCATCACACTGATGCCGATCTCGATCTCCGGCATCGGCACGCGCGATGCGGTGTTGATTGCCTATTTGGGAGGGCTTGGGGTATCGCCAGAGGTGGCATGGGGGTTCTCATTGTTGCTCTTCGCAGCGTTCTATATCGCATGCGGCCTGATGGGCGCGGTGGCGTGGTGGATAAAGCCCGTCCCGCTGGGTGCACCGTCTCCGGCGGCAGAGACCAATGGGTAATTTGCATGGAAATGGCAGGATGGGAGCAGGAGGTAGATTGAGAATGGAAAGATAGAGATGGAGAGATAAAGAACGTCACGTGCAGAAAATGCGTGTGCTATCGTTCATACTACTGTATGTAAACGCACAAAAGTACGTACTAGCCATGCATTGTTGTGCTACAATACAGGTGTCGTTCGTTTCGGGGGTGGATGAGGTACATACCGCACCTATCGAACGTCTCTCTCTCTGCCATCTGCCGTGGAACGAGCGAGAGGGGGTGGTGGTTCCCCTTCGAGACTGAAAAACCACCAGACAGGAATTTCGTTTTTGAGTAAAGAAAGGATGGTGGCGGCACTTTCTCCACCCATTGTAAGGAGGTGG
Organism: uncultured Chloroflexaceae bacterium; assembly: GCA_964526735.1. GTDB lineage: Bacteria > Chloroflexota > Chloroflexia > Chloroflexales > Chloroflexaceae > JAAUSY01. Next base: position 47,168 of record CAZGLO010000005.1, read on the forward strand.
TTTCCTGTACCGCCATTTTTATGACCCTCATCACGATCCGAGAACATGTTGGTGGGTCAGACAGCTCCAACGCCACCATTCGTTTTGATCTCGGTGAAGAGTACCCGATTGCTGTTCACAACCCCTTCACGGAAGAGCAGGAAAAACGTCTCGAATGGTACTTTGAACACTATCTCTACCAGCCCTACGTTCATCAGCGAGAAGCACGCCTTGCCGCCGAGAGCATTACCCGATATGGCGAAACCCTCTTTGAACGGATATTCGCCAGCCATCAGGTCTATGCCCGCTATAGCGAGGCCAAGATGGCAGGCATTGGGACAATGCGCTTTGAGATTGTTGGCTCCCCGGAGTTTCACCGAATCCATTGGGAAGCACTCAAAGACCCCAAACTCCCACGGGGGTTTTCGCTCGAGGTGCCGATCATTCGCACGACGCTCTCGCCGCACATCTCACGAGCAACGCTCTACCCCTCTCCCACGCTCAACATGTTGATCGTCACGGCCCGTCCGTTTGGCGATAACCGTGGGAGTTGCCGCACGATTGCCCGGCCATTGGTTGATGGGATTCGGCGGGCATCGTTGCCGGTGCAGGTGGAGATCCTACGACCCGGGTCATTCCAAGAGCTGGCGCGCCACTTGACCGAAGTTCGTGAACTGCATGGGATGGACTACTATCACGTTATCCACATCGATGCATTTGATGGTTGGCTGAGCTATGAGGAATTGACCTCTGAGTCATTCTTGCCCCACCCGCATACTGGCCGCGAAGAGATAGACCCCTTCGATGGTACCAAACCGTTTCTCTTTTTTGAGGGCGAACGCGAAGGGCAAGCCGATGCGGTGCCCATCAGTGAGCTGGCCACTCTGCTCGTCTCTCACCACCTGCCTATGGTGCTAGTGACGAATGGGCAAACCATGCAGAGCCGCGAGAATGGCCGCACGCAGATCGGGTGTCGGTTGATGCACCTCGGCGTGCAGTCGGTGCTGACCACCGAATATACCCTGAGCACCGATGCGCTCCAACGGCTGGTGCAAGTGCTCTATGAACACGTTTGCAACGGCTCTCGGTCGCTCTCATCAAGTTTACAGCACATCCGTCAGGAGCTTGCTGCCAACAAAGTCCGCTATGGGCTGTATCACCAGGAGGTCTACCTTGAGGATTGGGTGCTCCCGGTACTCTACCAAAACAAGGAACAGCCATTGGGGATGCGGTCATTCACTCCTGATGAGCAGGCAGTCTTCTCACAGCAGCAAACCGTCCCATTTTGCGTGCCAGAGACCACCTACGGCTTTGTCGGACGTGATCTTGATATCATCCAAGTGGAGCGGCGGCTTAAATATCAGCACAACATGATCTTGGTAGAAGGCAAGGGCGGGGTGGGCAAAACCACCTTCCTGCGCTATTTGGCGTCGTGGTGGCAAACCACTCGCTTTATCGACGAGATCTTCTACTTTGGCTACCATACCCAAGCCTGGATGTACCAAGATGTGATGAATACGATAGCCCAACGGTTGTTTGGGGCAACCGACTACTATCACCGCATCTACCAAACGCTCAGCACCCAAGCGCAACAGGCCGTCCTGACGCGCCGCCTCCGCACGCAACCGCACGTGCTTATCTTCGACAGCCTGGAGTCGATTAGCGGGTCGCACCTTGCGCCACAAAATGCCTTGCAACCAGAAGAACGCGCACTATTACGCCGTTTTCTGGTCAACCTCGCAGCGGGGCGGACGATTGTGCTCTTTGGCTCGCGGGAGGATGAAGAGTGGTTGACGGGCGAGAAGATGGGCCAAGAGCCATTGCTCACGCCAGAAACAATATATACGCTCAAAGGGCTTGACTACGAGTCTTCAACGATTTTGGCGCGGCGCATCGTTGAGAAGCACCACATCCCGACCTATTACGAGAATGACCAAACCCGTCCCGACTTTGAAAACCTGATCGGGATCACCGAAGGCCACCCACTTGCCCTCGATGTGCTTATTACGCAGCTCCACGACCAAACACCAGGCGAACTGCTCAATGCGCTGCGGATCGGGACGATCAATCTCAAAGATCCCGAACAGAGCCTTTCTTCGTCGCTGCTTCACTCAGTTGAGTGTGCGTACGGCAGTTTATCCCGCGATATCCAGACCCAGCTTGTTTGCCTGGCCCCATTTACCTCGGTCGTCAACCAACATGTGCTGGATAGATATACCGAATATCTGCAACAAGAGCCGTTTTTAGAGGATCTCTCCCCCTCCTACTGGCAACGCATCTTCCATGAGTTGACACACTGGGGGTTGTTGGAGCCGCACCCAAGCTCGCCCACTTTCTTGCGCTTTGGCGAGATATTCAGCTATATCTTGCGGTTGCGCGCCAATCAGCGGGAGTTGGTTGATGATATGCATATCGCCTTCCGCAAGACGTATAGCGACTATGGGAATGAGATATGGGCGCTCTTGCAGTCGAAAGACCCCGAAGAACGACAACAAGGTCAAACAAAAGTAGCGCTTGAGTACCGCAACCTGATGGCTGCCCTCGACCTGCTCCTTGATCATCACGAGTCGGCCTTGAACGTCTACAAGCCATTGGCGATCTACCTCAATATGACCCGCGAGTATCAACAGGGGATCGAGCTGGCGGCGTCGGTGCAGGAACGGATAGAAACGCACTTCCATGACGGTCATGAAGAGCCGCATTCGCTCAACGAACTCGCCCACGTCCTGCATGAAAAGGCTATCTGCCACTATGCGCTGCGGGAGTATGACGAGGCAAGAACGCTCTTCAGCCGCGAGGTCGATCTCATCCAGAACTTGCATCAGGTCGGCGAGGGGCGGCGGAAGTGGATGCTCTCCTCTGCCTACCACTACCTCGGCCACCTTGCGCAGGAAAAACGGCAGTGGGAAGAGGCTGAAGGCTATTATCGGTCGGCGTTGGAGATAGAGCAGGAGCAGAGCAATCGTGCCAACCAAGCGGCAATCTACCGCAATCTCGGACACCTGCTCTTCCGGCAGCGGCAGTGGACACAATCAAAAGACTACTATCAACACGCACTTGACATCTATACAGAGCTTAATGAGCCGCTTGAACAGGCCAACATCTACCACAATATGGGCATGGTTGAGCAAGACCTGCGGCAGTGGAAAACAGCAGAGCAATATCACAAAAAAGCACTATCCATCTACAACGAGCTGAAAGATCGTCACCACAAGGCCAAGACATTTCACCAATTGGGCAGCGTCTCGCAGGCACAGCGGCAATGGGATCATGCCGAAGCCTACTATCATAAGATGTTGGAGATCTTCACCGATCTCAACGACCGCTACCATCAGGCCATCGCCTACCACCAATTGGGCAGTATGTCGCAGGCGCGGCGGCTGTGGACACAAGCAGAGTATCACTACCGACGGGCGTTGAAAATCTTCGTCTCCATCCACGATAGGTATGGCCAGGCAAACACCTATAGCCAACTCGGTGCGCTTGCGCAGGCACAACGGCAATGGGCGCAGGCCAAAGATTACTATCAACAGGTGGTGCAGATCTTCATCGATCTCAAAGACCGCCACAATGAGGCGCGTACCTATCACCAATTGGGCATGGTGGCGCAAGCCCAACGGCTGTGGACGCAGGCCGAGTCCTACTACCAGCAGGCGCTCAAAATCTTCATCGACCTTGATGAGAAGTATGAGCAGGCGGGGATGTACAATCAACTGGGCATTTTGGCGCGGGCGCAACGGCTCTGGCACGAAGCAGAACACTTCTATCAGCAGTCGCTACAAATCTTCATTGATGTAGGGGATAAGTATGAGCAAGCGGGCATCTACCACCAATTGGGGATCGTCTCGCAGGCACAACAGCAATGGGAACGAGCAGAGGACTACTCGCGCAAAGCGCTTGATATCTACCTAGAGCGAGATGACCGCGAACGTCAGGCCAATATATATGGCCATCTTGGCGTCTTGGCGCGGGCGCAAGATCAGTGGGAGCACGCGCGCGACTACTTCTTGCACGCACTGGAGCGGTTTGTCGCCAATGGCGATAGCCACAGCGCGGGCATTACCTTGGGAGATCTGGCCTGGCTCTGGCGGGAAAACAACGACACCTCGCTACCGGACTCCATCGCGGCGATTATGGGCGTATCGGCGGAGCGGGTGGAGGAACGGTTGCGGCAAGTTGCCCGCCACGGTACCCAAGCCACTCCCGAACCACAGCCGGAGTCGGGGGAGGGGGGGGAGATGTCGAGGTGATATCTCCCTGATATGGGCTTGGATGAGGACTTGAAAGGAGGGTACATTGCATCCTCTTCGGTTGTCGTGTAGAATCAGGTGATTGCTCTATACAGCAGCTGCTGTCTTTCGGCAGCAGAGTAGTCACTGAACCCTAGAAAGTAGCAGCGAACGGTCATGCGAGTTGTTGCTATGATCATGGCCGGAGGAGAAGGTACTCGGCTGAGCGTGCTCTCGGAAAAGCGGGCCAAGCCATCGGTACCTTTCGCCGGAAAGTTCCGTATTATTGACTTTACCCTCTCAAACTGCGTCCACTCAGGGATTTTCGACGTTGCTGTCCTCACCCAATATCGCCCGCACTCGCTCAATGAACATATCGGGATTGGGCGACCGTGGGATCTCGACCGCACCCGCGGCGGGGTTCGGCTCTTCCAGCCCTACCAAGGCCGTCAAGACCAACATTGGTACCTTGGCACCGCCGACGCCGTCTATCAAAACCTCAATTTCGTCCGCAACCATCGTGCTGATATCGTCGTCGTGCTCTCTGGCGACCACATCTACAAGATGGATTACAGTGAGATGATCGAGGAGCACATCCGCAAACGCGCCGATGTGACCGTTGCCGTGATGGATGTCCCGCTTGAAGAGACCCATCGTTTCGGCATTATGTCGGTCGATGATGAAAACCAAATCGTAGAGTTCTCCGAAAAGCCTAAAGACCGCGATAAGGGGACGCTTGCCTCAATGGGCGTGTACATCTTCAGTACCGACACGCTCCTCAAACGCTTGAGCGAAGGCTCAGATGACAACCCGCGCATTGACTTTGGCAAGCACGTTATCCCCGCCTGCATCGATGGCCAGCAAGATAAGGTCTATGCCTACCACTTCGATGGGTATTGGGTCGATGTGGGGACGATTCAATCCTATTGGGAGACGAGTCTGGAACTCCTTGAACCCAACTACGGCCTTGATCTCTACGACACCAGTTGGTTGATCCAGACCCGCAGTGAAGAGCGCCCGCCGGTCAAGATCGGCCCGCAGGCCCGTGTCAACCGCTCTATGCTGTGCAATGGCGCGGTCATCCGCGGGAGGGTTGAGCGGTCGGTACTCTCGCCGGGCGTCTATGTCTCACCGGGCGCGGTGGTGCGCGACAGCGTCATTATGAACGATTCGTGGGTTGGCCCAGGCGCGGTGCTCGACAAGGTGATCGTTGATAAAGAGGTGATTATCGGAGCCGGGGTACACTTGGGGTGGGGCGAGGACTATGAAACGCCCAACCGCAGCCAACCCGACAAGATTACGACCGGCATCACGGTGGTCGGGAAGGGTGCCCGCATCCCGCAAGGAATAAAGATTGGCCGCAATGTCTTGATCAATGCCGACTGTATTGAGCAAGACTTTCCTGAGGGCGATCTCCCAAGTGGTGAAACGATTAACAGAGAGGCCAACTAACCGATGCTACGAACACTCGCACTTATTCTGGCAGGCGGCGCATCTCCCTGTTTAAGCATTCTAACCGCGGAACGCGCAGAGGCAGCGCTCCCCTTTGCTGGCAAGTTCCGCATTGCCGACTTTGTGCTCTCCAACTGTGTGAACTCCGGTATCTACAATGTCGGGCTGCTCACCCAATACCGCCCTCGTTCGCTGCATACGCATGTTGGCGTTGGGCGGCCATGGGATCTCGACCGCACGCAGGGAGGCTTGCGCACGATCCACCCCTCTCCGACGCCAGAGGGCGGGGGCTGGCAGCGCGGCACCGCCGATGCCATCCGCTACAACCTCGACTTTATTGAGGATAGTCCGGCTGAGGCAGTGCTTGTCCTGGCTGGCGACCACATTTACAAGATGAACTATCAGCCGATGCTCAAGATGCACGAGGAGACTGGCGCTGATATTACGGTTGCCGTGCATAGTGTCAGCCCCTATGAGGCCTATCGCTATGGGATTGTCTCTGTGGATGACGAAGGCAAGGTGGAGAAGTTTATCGAAAAGCCGACCCGCCCCATCTGGTCAGGCTTCCGCGATGTCCCGCTTGCCTCTATGGGTATTTACGTCTTCCGCAAACAATTCTTGATTGATATCCTCTCCCGCGGGAATGAGGCAGACTTTGGGCGAGAATTGCTGCCCAACATCGTTGATAAAGTCAAGACCTATGCCTACCAGTTCAAGGGGTATTGGGCAGATGTCGGGACGGTGCAAGCCTACTACGAGGCAAATACCGCCCTATTGGTCGAAACACCGGCGCTTGACCTCTACGACCCAGAGTGGATTATCCACACCACCAGCGCCCAACGCCCTGGTGTTGAGCTTGGCGATGATGCGCGGGTTGAGAATAGCCTTATCAGCGATGGTTGTCGGGTGTATGGCTATGTCACGCGGTCGGTACTCTCACCCGGGGTCTACATTTCGCCCGGCGCGACAGTGCGCGATTCTATCTTGTTGGGCGATTCGTGGATTGGCCCGGGCGCGGTTGTTGACCGATGTGTCATTGATGAGCACGTGCGCATTGGCGAAGATACGCGGTTGGGCGACGGTGAGGACAATACGCCCAATGAAACCGACCCCGATAAGCTCAACACCGGCCTAACACTCATTGGCACACGGGCCAATATCCCATCGGGTATCCAGATCGGCCGCAACGTACTTATCCAGCCCCGTGTGAAGGAACATTCCTTTGGCTACCGCACGGTGGTAGAAAGCGGATCGTCGATCCGAGCATAAGTCCGGGTATATAGCGGCCATAGCGTGAATGCCCAGATGTTTTTTGCCTGATCGAGACCTGATCGAAGACTTATCAGAGACTGATCGAAGACTTATCAGAGACTGATCGAAGACTTATCAGAGACTGATCGAAGCCTTACGGAAAATTGAAGATAATGAAGGGCGGCGGGGGAAGGAACCCATCTCTCCCCCGCTCTCGCCCCACACTCCGTCTCTGCGAACAACCATAGTCAACACCATCGTTGCAGCCACTGCACGTTGCACAAGGAAGAAAAAACATGCGTGTTTTGATGATTGCCTGGGAATATCCCCCACATCTGGTTGGAGGGTTGGGGGCGCATGTCGCTGGCTTATCACCTGAGCTGGCCACCGCCGGTACGCACGTCACCGTGCTGACCCCGCTCTTGGCTGGTGGAGAAGTGCACGAAACTACCCGCGAAGGAGTGCGCATTGTTCGCGTTGCCCTTCCGCCTTCTGATCACCACGATTTAGGCACCTTCGTTGCCCATACGAACAATCGGCTCGAACTCGCCGCGCACATCATCTATACGCAGTGTGGCGGGTTTGATATTATCCATACGCACGACTGGCTGACTGCCGCATCCTCCATCTCCCTCAAAAAATATTGGCATATTCCCCTGCTGGCGACCATCCACGCAACCGAACGCGGTCGGGGACAAGGGAATTTGCAGGGCGAGATGGCCAACCACATCAACAATCTTGAGTGGCAGTTGAGCTACGAGGCGTGGCGCGTGATTGTCTGCTCTTCTTTTATGAAGCAGCAGCTGAAGGAGACCCTCGGCACGCCATTCGACAAGATGGATGTGATCCCCAACGGGATTAACTCGCAGCAATATCCCTTCCAGAACGACGAGGAACGGCAAACATTCCGCCGCACCTACGCCGCCGATGACGAGGCTATCATCTTCTATGTGGGCCGGATTGTCTATGAGAAAGGGCTGCACATCCTCATCGACTCCTACCAGCATATCCGCAAGCATACCAAGGCACATATCGTCATTGCGGGGACAGGACACTACATTGAGCCGCTCAAAAACCAAGCACAAGCGTTAGGAATCTGTGATGTGGTGACCTTTACCGGCTTTATCTCCGATGAAGAACTCAACCGGCTCTACCACGTGGCGGATGTGGCGACGTTCCCTTCGCTCTACGAGCCGTTTGGTATCGTCGTGCTGCAAGCATTTGCCTCTGGAACGCCGGTCGTCGTCTCGCGAACGGGTGGATTGATGGAGATTGTCGAGGATCGGCGGACGGGCCTCACGGTGACGCCGGGCGATGCGCATCAATTGGCGCTTGGTATTGTAGAAACGATCCAGCAGAAAGAGACGACCAAACAATATATCGCCAATGCGTCAGAGGTGCTGCACAATCTCTATAGTTGGAAGCAGATCGCCTATAAAACCCGCCGCATCTACGACCAGATCTATCAAGAGTGGCAAGCATCGAGCTGGGGAAAACAAAAACACTCGGTGCCATGTGCATCGCCTTCGCTCGATCTGCTCGATTAGCCTCGCTCACGGTGCGAGTGTGCCACGAAGACCCGTAGAGACAGCAGTGAGCATTGGATGTGGAAACCAAGCAGATACTTCAACAAGGGGTCGCGGCGGCCAAAGCAGGCCAGCGGCGAGAAGCACGTGCCCTCTTTAAGCGCGCCATCCAGCTTGACGACACGAATGAACAGGCGTGGTTGTGGCTCTCGGCGGTGCTGGATGACCCGTCGCAACAACGGATGTGCCTTGAGCGCGTCCTCAAGATCAATCCTGCCAACGCTCGTGCTCAAAAAGGGTTGGCATGGTTGAAGCAAAACCACTCATCGCAGCAGCGGCCGACAACGGCGTCTGCCGAATCGCAATCATCTTCACAGCCGTCTTCGGCCACCGCCCGTCCTCTCAAACGGGTCGCTTCGCCACCGCAAGAACCATCATCTGCACCATCATCTGCACCATCATCTGCACCATCTACACCATCCAAATCACCAAAACCATCATCTCAACACAAAGAACAGCCGAAGCCACGCCAACAACAAACCGTTCCGGCAACGCAACCGGCTCCGAAGCCACAAGCTCCATCGCAGGAAGATGGCTTAGCAGCGCGGCTGAAGAAAAAGCAGACGGCCTCATCGGCCACTTCTCCAGCGGCAACAACGCAAAAACACGGTTTGGAGACGCTGCGGGCAACAGAGCCACCGCCAACGCCCAAACCAGAGACCAAGCCAGAGCCAGCGCCTACCCCCGCCAAACAACGCCGTTCTGCCTCCAAGGAGGCAAAAGAGGCGCAGGATGACCTGAAATATCATTGTCCGTGGTGTGGAGCGCGTACGTCCTTGGAGCAGAAGCGGTGCCCGGCATGCAAGACGAAGCTTGTGCGGCGGGTGCGAGAAACATCGCGCCGGTCTGTGGCATTGTCGTTTTTGGGCGGAGCATGGGGGATTGGGAGTTTATTCGCGGCGTTGGTCAATTTGAAGCTCTTTGGCGATGATCCATCACATATGTTCGCGCTCTTTATGGGGATGTTGTCATTTGGGCTTGCGGTTGCGCTCCTCTACCGGCAAATATGGGCCTACCCCACGGTCATCATCGCAACGATTGCCCTGCTACTCCACCCGGTGCATGAGTACATTTGGATGGTGATATTGCCACTGCTCGTCTGGATACCCTTGAGCTACCGCGATTTTTTCGGCCCCGAACACCGCATCGTGCCGATATTGCCCGACCGCCGCCCCGAAGACCATTTTGCCGCCGGTCGGCGCTATCAGGAGCACGGAATGTGGTATATGGCGGTGCAAGAGTGGCGGGCGGCGGCGCAGAAAGACCCGGCAAATGTCCCCTACCTGATGATGTTGGGGCAGGGGTATGTGCGGCTCAAGCAGTATGATACCGCATTGCAGACACTCCGCACCGCGCACGAACTTGACCCAGCGAACCAACATCTTGCCACGACGATCACATCTATCCAGAAGCTGCAAACGGCATCCTAAGCATCATAACCACCTATAATATATGGCGAAATCACCGAAACATCCAAAAACACCGCGCAAACGGCCCATCAAGAAGCCCAAACAACCACCGTCTGTCCCATCTTCCTCTTCCTCATCTTCCTCATCTACCCCGCCTTCTGCGCCTCCCACAGAAACAGAAGAGGATACGCCAGAGAGTCCTGGCAGCTCCCACAATACTCCCCCAACGCAAGATAGGACAAGCATATTTGGCCACCCCTTCCTGACGGCGTTGCTTGCGGGGTGTTGTTGGGTAGGGGGTATCTTCGTATTGCTCTTTGGCATACCCCAAAGCACGATTGAAATGGCCTCGTGGTATCGGGTTGTGCTGGTGGCGTTGATAGGAACGGCAGCCATCTTGACCTTTGTGCCGCTTGGCCGTGCCATCAAGTCGCCGATGCTGGCAGCAGAGGGGGTTGGCGGGACGGTGGTGTGCTGCTATACGATTGCGTTTGTGCCCCCGCCCACCACGTGGATCTTTTCTCTCCCCGATCTACCAGTCTACGTGCTTTTTGCGGTGGGAGTCTTTTGGAGTGTCACGGCCATCGCGCAGCCGGTGATTTATCTTATCCGGCGGCGGGTTGTCAAGCAGCGAATGCGCACTTCGCTCCCTATCTCCGGCTCCTCCCACGTTCACCGCCATATTCATCGGCAGGCGGCGGAATGTGGATTGTTCGTGGCAATGGTGATTGTCTTTGCAGGGTTGCGGGTTTTCTCCTGGATGAGTGTGGTTTTGTTGGTGCTTATCCTGGTCACCACAGAGCTGTTATTTCTCTCTCGTAGCGAAACGAAGCTCCAATAACCAGTGCACAAGGTTAAAGGTTTAGAAGATCAACGGGTCGACAAGTCAGAACGATACTGTGAGGTGGGACAGCATGCAACTTTCGATTATTGGAATGGGGTTGATCGGGACATCGGTGGGGATGGCTATCACTGCGGCGTCCCTTGAGAAGCCACAATCATCGCCTCTCGGCGCGGTGGAGGTGGTTGGCTACGATACGCATCCAAGCGCGGTAAAGACAGCGCACCGCCGCCGGGCCATTGCCCACATCGCGCCAACGCTTGAGGCGGCTGTTGAGCAGGCAGACGTGGTGATGATCGCCACCCCCGTGCGGACGATTTCACCAATTCTGTCGTACATCGCGCCACATCTTCGTGCAGGGGCCATCGTTACGGACGTGGCAAGCACGAAAACCGATGTCTGCCAATGGGGGCAAGAGCTGCTGCCGGAGTCGGTCGACTTCATCGGCGGCCACCCGATGGCAGGTAGAGAGCAGGCCGGTGCCGAAGCCGCTGATCCTGATCTCTTCAACGGGGCCATCTACTGCCTCACCCCGCCCGCCACCGCTCGCCAACACGCGCTCGCCACTACCGAAGCATTGGTCAAGGCGTTGGGGGCTATTCCCTACTACATCGACCCCGAAGAGCACGACAGCTTTGTGGCGGGTATCTCTCATCTGCCCTTTGTGCTCTCCACGGCGTTGGTTGAGGTGACCACCCAGAGTGTGGTGTGGCGCGAGATGGCCCGACTTGCCGCCACCGGCTACCGCGACGTGACTCGGCTGGCCTCTGGCGATGTGGCCATGCACCGCGACATATGCTTGACCAACCGCGCCGCCTTGATACACTGGATCGATGAGTTTCAGCAGTGTTTGGGCGAGGTGCGCGATGCGCTGAAGGACAATGACAATGAGGCCATAGAGCTGTTTTTTGCCAACGCAAAGCAGCAACGCGATGCGTGGTTGGCACAATATAGCCCGCACGATACGCCAGAAGCGTAGTATGGGCGGGGCGGGTTGGAGAGAGGAGAGGAGCTATTTCTCTATTTTGGAGAAACAGTGCTCTTCTAGTACTTTTTTCCTTTTCTATCCATGTCCCCCCAAGCTCTGTGCTATAGTACCCCGCACATGAGCAAAAACAGTGTATACTGAACACAAGACCCTCTCATTTTTTATCCCGTTCTGCAATGAATAAGGAGAATCATAATGATCGAAGCAGAGCGTATTGGGAAGCAGTTTGGTACGTTTGAAGCCGTACGTAACCTCTCCCTGACGGTTCGCCCTGGAGAAGTATTAGCGCTTCTCGGCCCCAACGGGGCGGGGAAAACCACCACCGTCCGCATGCTAAGCGCCATCCTCAAGCCAACGAGCGGATCGGCGCGCGTGGGCGGGCACGATATCGTCAAGGAGGCCCGCGTTGTTCGCAGTAAGGTCGGGCTGCTCACAGAGTATCCGGGCCTCTACAACCGCATGACCGCATTGGAATACCTGCATTTCTTTGGGACACTTGTTGGGCTTGATAGCCAGACGAGTCTCAAGCAGGCAGAGCGGCTCCTCCAAGAGTTTGACCTCTGGGAGGCCCGCCACAAGAACTTAGACAGCTACTCCAAGGGGATGAAACAAAAGATTGCGTTGGTGCGCGCGCTCATCAACGACCCGCCCATCCTCTTCCTCGACGAGCCAACCACCGCGATGGATCCGCAAAGCGCGCGGATGGTTCGTGATTCGATTGGCAATCTGCGGGCAAACGACCGCACTATTCTCCTCACCACCCACAACCTCACCGAAGCAGAGTCGTTGGCAGATCGCATTGCGATCATCCGCAATGGGCAGATTATCCTTGACGGTACCCTGTCGGAGATTACGGTTGAGTTGTTGGGAGACCCCATTTGGGAGCTGCAACTTGCAAAAAAGGATGATTATCGCATCATGCCGCTCCTAGACGGGCTGGTTGAGCCGGAGGAGATGGGCGAGGGCTACCTGCGCTACCGCTGTGCAGAGCCACAGCACATCAACCCGCAGATTCTCTCCCGCCTCGCCGACCACCAGGTGCCGGTGCTCTCGCTCCACGAAATGTCGCGCAACCTCGAACAGGTCTACCTGCACACGGTGCAAGACCAGATGCAGCGCAATGTGCCGCAACCCACAACCTATGAGGCAGAGGAGGTAGCAGTATGATATTCGCTCCGGCCCGTCTCATTGCGCGGCGCGAAGTGCGAGATATGGTGAATGATTGGCGCATTATGGTGCCAATCTTCCTGCTCTCGTTTATCTTACCCCTAATGCTCGTCATGGCGTCGATGCGGGTGATTCGCTTTGTCGAAGACCCCAACCTGGCCGAGCGACTGGTACCTTTTGCGCTGCTGTTGGTGGGGTTTATCCCCGCGAGTTTTTCCCTCATCACCGCGCTGGAGTCGTTTGTGGGTGAGCGGGAACGCAATAGTCTTGAAGCCCTCTTGGCGATGCCCATTTCCGACAACGAACTCTACTTGGGCAAGCTGTTTTCATCGCTGATGGCCCCGCTGCTCTCTAGCTACGTCGCGATGATTATCTTCTCCTTCTTCATCTACCTTTTCAATCCATCGCTCTACTTTGGGGTCATCACCACGCCACGTCTCTTCCTGCTCTTTGTCATCATCGGGGTGATGGCGTTGACCATGGTGGCTGGGGCCGTGGTGATATCAAGCCATATCAGCAGCATCCGCGCCGCCAACCTCATGGCAAGCTTTATTTTCTTGCCGATGGCGGTGGTCGTTCAGTTTGAAGCATTTCTCATTATGAATGACCGATGGAATATGCTGTGGATTTTGGCGCTTGGATTGTTTGTGCTTGCGGCGATCCTTGTTCGTGTCGGGATGATCTCGTTCAACCGTGAAGAGATCCTCTCCCGCGAACACCAGCACGAGGCAGAGCGGAAGTTTTTGGGCTTTCTCTCCCGCTTTGAGCGGAAACGAGCGGATGAGCCGAAGCTCGCCACTAGCAAAGCCAAGTCGCCCATTCAGATCATCGCCCTGCGCGAACTGCATGAGACCATCTCCGACTGGCGGATGTTGGTTCCGGCCTCGGTGCTGACATTTGTTATCCCGCTGGTGCTGGTCGCTGGGACGGATTTTGCCATCGATTTCCTGGAAAACCGCATCTTGGTTGCGCGGATATTGCCGTTTGTTGTTTTGCTTGTGGGGTTTATCCCCGCCAGCTTTTCCCTCATCGTTGCACTTGACTCTTTTGTGGGCGAACGGGAACGCAATAGTTTAGAGTCACTTTTGGCGATGCCCATTTCCGACAGCCAGCTCTACCTGAGCAAGCTGATATCATCATCCTACCCGCCCATCACCACCAGCTTCTTTGCGATGTTTGTTTTCTGCATCTCGATGGCGATCTTCCACCACGACCTCTACTATTCCATCATGACGACGGGTGTATTGGTACAGCTCTTGATTATGATCTGTATCATTGTCGTCTTGATGGTCGCGGGGGCGGTGATTATTTCTAGCCATACGAGCAGTATTCGTGCCGCCAACCTGCTTGCGAGCTTTGTGCTGCTGCCGATGGCGATTGCCATCCAGTTGCAGGCCCTGCTCATTATCGCCTATCGGTGGGATGTCATATGGTATGTCATTGCGGGGATGGTCGTGATTGCGATTTCGCTTATCCGTACGGGTATGAGAACATTCAACCGCGAAGAAATCCTTTCACGTGAGCACGAGCAGCTCAACCTTCAGGTCATCATGACGAACATTGGCCTGTTCCTGCGCGAATATCAGCCTGCGGGTGTTGCGCCAGAGTACTACGAGGGCAAACCATTCTCAATATCGCGGTTCTACCGCCACGAACTCCCTGCCCTGCTGCGCGATCTCAGACTGCCGATTATCGTGGCCCTGATGGCGGTGGTAAGCGGGCTGTGGATAGGGGTAAGTCTTGCGCATCAGGTTCCTACGGAGGCGCTTGACGGTGCCTTCAGCAACTTTGGTGCTACTCCTCCTTCTTCGCTCTTGCTCGCTGCGTTTATCTTCTTCAAGAACATCCGCGTCTCTATCCTCTCCAACGTCTTTTCATCCTTCAGTTTTGGTCTGTTTGCGTTTCTGGTGCCAATGGTCGCCTTCACGCAAATCGGGTTCATCGTTGAGCAGTTGGCGATGCGCGGAGGAGAATGGATGGGGTTGGGGGTGTCCAGCCCATTGCAGTTTCTCCTTGCCTACGTGATCCCCCATGGTATAATTGAGCTACCAACCTTCATTCTCAGCGCCGCGCTTGGTATCCGTCTTGGGGCCGCCTTGCATGCCCCGCCCGAAGGGTTCACGGTCGCGCAAAACATCTTGTGGTCGTTTGCCACCTTCACCAAGGTATGGCTCTTTGTCATTTTACCTTTGGTTGCCCTTGCGGCGGCAGTGGAAGGGCTTCTATCACCCTTGGTCATTCAAGCGTTCTACTAAAAACCCTTCTACCTATTCACCAGGCATCTACCAACTATCGCAACATTCACGAAACGGATTTATGGAACAGACACGAACAAACGCATATGGCCGTTGGGCCATTGGTCTGGTGCTCGTGTTGGGGTGGAGCATCCTCATGCTCCTCCCCCCGACCCAGGCCCATGCAGAACGAACGATTTTCCTCCCGATTATCCACAAAATCGACCCGCCCGGCCCGCCAAAGCCCTTCGGGGTGGAGATGAGTCCGGGCCGCATATCCAACACCACCCTGCAGCAGCGCACGACCGAGCTTGGGCCACGATGGTTGCGGCTCAAATCTGTCCATTGGCGCAACGTGCAGCCCGAAGAATCGTTGCCGGTCGAGCAGTGGAAGTGGGAAGAATTGGCGACGTTTGAGGCAGAGGTGCTCAAAGCCAATGAGCTTGGGCTTACGCCTATCTCCATCGTCTTCCAAAACCCCGATTGGGCGACTGGAACCTACGAAAACCCGTTCACGGGGGAGGTGGAACACGCACCGTGTGGGGCGATCAAGAGCGAATATCTTGATGAGTTTGCGACGTTTATGGAAGAGGTCGTCAAGCGCTACAGCGTCGAACCCTACAACGTCCACTATTGGGAGTTTGGCAACGAGCCTGACGTTGATCCCCGTATCAACGCGCCAAGCGAAGGTGCCGCCGTCAATCTGCAAGAGCATTTTGGGTGTTGGGGCGACCGGGAGGATGAATACTACGGCGGGAAGCACTATGGTGAGATGCTCAAAACAGTTGCCCCGGCCATCCGCGCTGTCGATGCCGATGCCAAGATTATGATTGGCGGGCTACTGCTTGACAGCCCCGAAACGACCGACCCAAGCAAAGGCAAGCCAGAGTTGTTTCTCAAGGGCATTTTGGAGGCGGGGGCCGCAAGTAGCTTCGATATCCTGCCCTTCCACGCCTACCCCTACTACGATTGGGCCAACGGCGGGAGCCAATACGATAGCGATCTCAACAATGAGAATTGGGCATCGCGGGGTGGGGTGACGCTTGGCAAGATCGCCTATATTAAGCAAATGCTTAGCGACTATGGAGTGACCAAGCCGCTCTTCCTTGATGAGGCCGCGATGTTGCTCTACCTTGGTGCTGGCAGTCCCGGCTACTCCGATGATGAGATACCAGAGGATTTCCTCAATGCGCAGGCCGACCACGTCGTGCGGCAGTTGGCACGGTCGCTGTCGCAGGGGGTGGAGGGATATTGTTGGTATACCATCCACAAGTCAAGCTGGCACTATTCCGGCCTACTCAACGGCGATTATACGCCCCGACCCGTCTACACCGCCTATCAACACTTCATCGCCCGCACTGGTAACGTCACAAGCTATAACGCGACGACGGTTGATTATGGGAGCGGCGTAGAAGCCTACCGCTTCCCAACGAGAAGTGGGGCGGTTGATGTGCTGTGGTCGCAAGATGCGACGGCCGATACTGTCACCATCCCGACGAGCAATTTTGTCGCCGCCTACGACCGCGCAGGCGCAGCAATATCGGCTGATACATCTGGTGATCAAGTTTCTCTCTCCGCCACGATTTCGCCAATCTACGTGGTGCAGAAGTAGGGAAGAGGGGGCTGGCTAAGGTTGTCCCGCGACCCACGTCTGGAAGAGCGATGAGAGATCGCGGTGGCTGGCAGCCTCAAAAGCGTGTTGGACATCGACGGTTGTGGCGACATCATAGCGGTGTCGCCTATAATACCGCTGCAGCCCCGCAAAAAAGGCGTCATCGCCAAGCTCGTAGCGCAGCATATTCAGGAAATAGCTTCCTTTGCCGTAGACCGTCTGATAATAGCCACTAAAGCCCGGATACTCCGTGATTGCCAGGCCGATGGGGAGGTTGCCATAGCGGAAGGAGGCGCGATAGCGGCGCATCACCTCCACCTCCCAATATGATTGCACCACGCTTTGCGGCTCATTGTCCTGCGCATAGATGATGCCGCTATATTGCGCAAAGGCCTCGTCAAGCCAGGGGGCGTGGTAGATATCGTTGCCGACCACGCCATACCACCATTGGTGAGCGACCTCATGTGCGGCCACATAGCGCGTCCCGCCATCCACCTGCGCATCGCTGGACAAAAAGATCAGCCCGGGATGCTCCCACCCGCCATCAAACTGCCCTGGCAGTAGGTGGATATCAAGCTCGCGGTAGGGGTATAGCCCAAAGCGGTATTCATAGGTCTGCAACGCATGTACGGCCACCTCTAGGATGGAGGCGTGGTTGAGAAAGCTTCCGCGTGCCTTGTAGACGCTGATCGTGATGTCGTTTTCAGCGCCGACAACCCGTGACACCGCCTCAAAATCGCCCACACTGAACGAAAATTCGCGGACAGGGCCAGTATAGATGGTATAGGTGGTGCGTTGGCCTATGGTGCGCGTTTCAACGGTCGTCCCCGTGGCGATGACGCTATACTCTGAAGGGATAGTGACCAATACCTCGTAGAATGCCGTCTCTGCGTAGACGATGTCCGCAAAATTGGTGTAATCGAGCCGCCACCCGTGTTCATCATACACCGCCACGGTAGGGTAATAGCTCTGCAATGGCCAATTCGCGTCGTCCCACGGCACAATCGTTGCCGAGTAGGAGACCGAAAGAGAAAGTGCATCGCCGGGGAGAAGCGGGGTCTCAAGCGGGATACGCAGAGCGGTATTGTGCATCAGGAGGGTGCTTGACATCGGTTTGCCCTCCACCGCAACGCTCAATACATCCATCCGCACATCGCCGCCATTCCCAAAGACATCCTGCGGGAAGTTGGGGTAGAGCCGCAGGACAATCTCAGAGAGCGGGTCGCCGGTCTGGTTGGGGTACCATATCTGCTCTTCGCCCATCAGAAAGCCCGAATCGGGATATATCTGCAGATTGAGGGTGTAATGCGGGCGGATAGGCTGCTGTTGCGCCACATCGTTGGCGAAGGCGACCCGCAACGCCTTGGTATGCGGCGAAGTACTATCAGAAGTACTATCAACTGTTGGGCTTGGCTGCATGGGAATGGGAGGTTCCAGTTCCACAATCGGGGAAGGCGTTGATGTAGGTAGGATTGGCAGGGTTGGGATGGGTGTGGGTGGGCTGTGCGGCGGTAGAGAGGGTGTTTGGGCAAACAACGATGAGGGGATGATGGCGCTGATGCTCAATATCAGCCACAATCCCCCTACTATCACCCCTATCACCCCGCCATACCGCGATGAACATCGTTTCATGAGTTTTTTGGTTACTCCAGTCGGCTCCAAACATCCTAATCTTCATCTGGTTCCGCGACTACAACGGCCTCATCGCTCAGATATTCTCGCAAATCGGCAACCAAATCATCAGTGATGTAGATTTTATAGTGCGGTTTCAGCACAACATTGTAGTTTTTATAGGGAATGTAGAGTAAGATTTCTTCTTTGCCGCCCTCTGCCGCCCGCAACATCCCATCGATCTTCTGGATCATCTGGGTGTAAGCCTCTATATCGGGGTGGAGCGGTATCCCAATGCGGAGATGGCGGGTAGGCTTCTCTTCCGTCGGCTCTCCGTGTCCCTGCCCCTGTGATGGCTGTATTGTTTGGGGCTTTGGCGGGGCGATCTTCTGATGAGAGAGGTTATTCCGCGGCCCCACCTCGATAAAATCACCGCTCGTGTGGTCTACGACCTCTTTCTTGTGGCCATTTTTGCCGTTGGTATGCGCTGGAGGGGCAGTTTCCGGCTCCAAACTCTTCAACGCCTCCACACTGTTTACACTGTTGGGGCCGTTGGCAGAATCGTCACTCTTATGCCCATTCCGGTGTTCATCGGCTGTTGTGCCCTCATCAGCACTTTTACTTTCCCCGCTTTCACCCGCATTTTTGCCCTCATCCGCGGCTGTCTCCGATGCATTCTTGCTTGATGTCGGTGCTGGTGTCGCATGATTTTGTTGCGACGACACCTTCTGAATGGGCATATCGTCTGCTTCTGTCGTTGCCGCATCATCGCCGTCAACCGGCTTGATGTCATCGACGACCAATTGCAGCTTGTGGTCACGCTGATCGACCTTGGCCGTGAGGCGGACAATCTTATCATCTTCAACCCACTCGCTGCAGGAGGCGAGGGTGTTGGGGAATACGACCATATCTATCGAATCGCGCACGTCCTCAAACGTGGCAACGGCCATACTATCACCTTTTTTGGTGGTGATACGCCGTACGCCCTTAATCACCCCAATAACCGTGACCGTCTCATTCAGATGCGCCTCTACCTCGTTGAGCGGTATCGTGCCAGAGGTATCAATGCGGGCCAATGCATGCACAAGCGGGTGGCCGTGGAGGTACATACCAATATACTCTTTTTCCCACTCCAAACACTCTTGTTCTCGTTCGGGGGTATTGGGGATATTGGGGAGGGGGATGGATTGGATATTGTTTTCTTCTGTATCGTTGCTGAAGAGGTCAAAGAGGTTGCTCTGGCCAATTTTGCGGCTTTTTTGCACCTCTACGCCCGCCGCAACGACTTGATCAAGGACTTTGAGCTTTTGATGGCGGGTGCCGGGGAATGAGTCCATTGCCCCCGCCTTGATAAGGCTCTCCAACGTGCGCCGGTTGAGCGCTTGCGACTCGTAATCGACACGAGAGCAGAAATCCTCCAAATTGGCGAAGGTTCCGCCCTCTTCGCGGGCCTGGATAATCGCCTTGACCGGCCCATCGCCCACATTCCTGATGGCCCGCAGCCCAAACCGTATGCCTTTCCTATCGGGGCCATGCTCTTCGATGGTAAAAGCCTCATAGCTCGCGTTGATGTTGGGCGAGGCTACTTTTACCCCCAGCCGAATACACTCTGCCACACCCTTGGCAACCCCTTCTGTGTCGCCGGACGCGGCTGAAAGCACCGCCGCCATATACTCCGTCGGGTAGTTCACCTTCAGGTAGGCGGTCTGGTAGCTCAATAGGCCGTAGAGTGTAGAGTGGGGGCGGTTGAAGGAGTACCCCGCAAACGGCTGAATGAGATCCCACAGTTTGTCGGCCTGCTGCTGCGTCAAGCCGTTCTTTAAGCACCCTTCCTTGAAGCGCGGTTCTTCCTGCGCCATCAAGTCGCGCTTTTTCTTCCCAATCGCCTTGAGCACAATGTAGGCTTGGCCAAGCGTATACCCCGCAATCGCCTGCAGCAGCTGCATAATCTGCTCTTGATAGACGATAACGCCATAGGTATCTGCCAGGATAGGCTCCAGAATGGGGTGCAGATATTCGATTTGAGAGGGGTTATTCTTGTTGGCGATGTAGGTCGGGATCTGTTCAAGCGGGCCCGGGCGGTAGAGCGCCACCATTGCGTAGAGGTCTTGGACGCGGGTGGGTTTTAGCTCCCGCATATAGCGCGTCATCCCCGATGACTCAAATTGGAAGACGTTGGTTGTCTCGCCGTTACTCAAGCTCTCAAACGTCTTTTTGTCGTCAAGGGGGATATCAGCAAGCGTCATCTGCTTGCCGGTCGATTGCTCAATATACTTCAACGCCTCCGCAACCACCGATAGGTTGGTCAGCCCCAAGATGTCCATTTTCAAGAGGCCGATTTTGGCAAGCGTTGGGCCTTCGTATGAGGCCATCAGCGCATTTTCGTCTTTGGTGGTGCGCTGCAGAGGGACAGTATTCTCAAGCGGCTGCCGACTCACCACCAACCCACACGCATGCGTCCCCACATTGCGCATTCGCCCCTCAAACTTCTTCGCCTGATCAATCATCTCCTGCAACTCAGGCTCTTGCTCATAGATAGCACGAAGTTCGGCAACCCGCTCAAGCGCATCCTCAATCGTCGTCCCGACTGGCAACGACGGGATAAGCTTGGCGACACGGTCTGCTTCGTGCAGGGGGATGCCCAGGACGCGGCTGGTATCACGGATGGCGGCTTTGGCACCTAGCGTGCCGTAGGTGATGATCTGTGCGGTGTTTTCGCGCCCATATTTGTTTGCGATATACTCAATCACTTCATCACGGCGGCTATCGGCGAAGTCAATGTCGATATCGGGCATCTCCAAGCGCTCAGGGCTGAGGAAACGCTCAAAGAGCAGTTTGTTCTCAATGGGGTCAACTTCGGTGATCCTGAGGCAGTAGAGCACCAACGACGCCCCCGCAGAACCACGGGGAAGGCACGGGATCCCCCTGTTGCGGGCAAACCGCACATAATCCCATACGATGAGCATGTAGTCGGGGAAACCCGTCTGGTTGATGACATCAAGCTCGTAATCAAGCCGCTCTTTGTACTCCTCTGGCGGGTCGTTGTCGAAAAACTCATTGAGGTTGTCAAGGCAGATCTGGCGGAGGTAAGAAGCCGCATCGTGGCCTTTGGGAATCTCAAAGGCAGGAAGCTGTACCCGCCCAAAATCGAGGTCGATATTGCACCGCTCTGCAATGCGGACGGTGTTTTCTAGCGGCTCTGTGCCGTACTTCTCAAAAAGCTCCCACATCTCTTCTGGGCTTTTGATATAGTAGCTGTCATCAAGATCCGGCTCGCGGTCTTGCCACTCTTGCAGGGTCTGGTTGAAGCCAAGCGCCTTGACTAGACGATGGGTGTGGGCGTCTTCCTGGTAGACAAAATGGGCGTCGTTGCAGGCGACAAGCGGAATGTCAAGCTCGTTGCCGATGTTGACCAGCTCATCGTTCAGCTCCTCCAACTGCGGCACGCCCGGATGCAATTGCAACTCTAGATAGTAGTTGTCTGGCCCAAGCGTGTCGCGGTACCACCGTGCCGCCTCAATCGCTTTGTCCTTCTCCCCCCGTCGCAGCAGGGTGTTGATCTCTCCCGCAAGGCAGGCCGACGTGACTATCAAGCCCTCTTTGTATTGCGCAAGCAGGTCGCGGTCGATGCGGGGTTTGTAGTAGAACCCCTCAAGATGCGCACGGGTGGTCAGCTTGACCAAGTTGCGGTAGCCTTCTTGGTTTTTGGCAAGCAGCACAATATGATAGGCGGTCTTGGCCGCGGGGGTGTGGTTGGTGCGGTCACCCGCCGCCATATAAGCCTCAACCCCAATGATAGGCTTGATACCAGCTTTCTTGGCAGCGTCGTAAAACTCAAGCACGCCATACATCACCCCGTGGTCGGTGAGGGCGAGGCTCGTCATCCCAAGTTCGGCTGCGCGCTTGGTCAGGGCTGCCGTGGTGGCATAGCCGTCGAGCAAGCTGTATTCAGAGTGGACGTGGAGATGGACAAAGTCTTTCATAGATTCCCTGGTGATAACCGTTTTTGGTCTTTTTAATGCGGTATTTTGAGCTGTTCTTGTGAAATAAAGAGGTGTCTGTTCGTAGCTTTATTATAGCACACCGGCCAACGGCATGTCGGGAAGACAAACGGAAA
>CAZGLO010000006.1:0-66779 GCA_964526735.1 uncultured Chloroflexaceae bacterium
TTAAGCACACCGCCAGCGTTCGTCCTGAGCCAGGATCAAACTCTGCATGGTATTGTGGAACTCTAGCTTTCGCTAGTTCCCATTCGTAGGACCCACTGTCATCTATCACACTATCAGTTGTAAAGGTTCTTTGGGCCGTCCTCCAAGAGGAGAATTTTTCGTGATACACGAGGCCCGTTTGGTGTTTTTTCGTAACCATTTTGTAATCAATGATTACGAAACGTAAGTATAGCACCCAACCCGCGGTTTGTCAACCCCTTTTTTGAAGGAATTTTGAAATTCCTGTAAGATTGGGCTTTTTATCCCTTTCCAAAGCCAATAAAAAAATTTGATGGATAACCCATTTCAGGGTACACTTGGGGAGTTTGTACGTCGCTCCGTTTATCTCAATGTATCAGTTCTCGTTTCAGAAGTGCAGGAGGTTTTATGACAACAGGCGCCAGCCCAAAGAAAAAATCCAGCGGCCCGCTCTTGATCCTCATCGTGATCATCTTCTTCCCCATCATCTTGCTTGCCGTTGGGAAATATGAACCCACAAAGCTGGCAATCATTCAAGAGCAAATCTTGGGCATTCTCCACGGGGGGGTAAGCCGGCCATCGGAATCGAGCGAAGTTGACCCGTGTGTGGTCGTCCCCTATCAGCAGCGGACGCCTATTGAAAATGGGGTAATTATCCAACAGCGGCAAACCATGAAGGCGGTACGGCGGTTTGAGCGGACGGTGAGGTTTGGTGACGGTGCGGAGATGACTATCATCTACAGCGCCCCGCCAGAGAACAATCCAGAATGTCCACAATAACCGTGCGGTATCTCTCTTTGGGTATCGCCGGTAGTATCTACACTCATTCTTCTGCCCTTGTACGGCAGACAACCACTCGGTTATGGTCGGCCAAATCACGGTAGACCGCAGGAGCAACGCCAGGGAAATGGTCATGGAACAGTGCTAAGACCGCATTTGCCTGGGTTGCTCCTATCTCCACCACCGCCGCCCCGCCCGGACGCAGCCACCGCGGCATTGCTGCTATCAGCCGCCGGTAGGCCGAAAGGCCATCATCGCCACCGTCAAGCGCAAGCGTTGGCTCATGCAGCCGCACCCCCTCATCTATCTCATCAATAATTGTATAGGGCGGGTTGCTCACGATAATATCAAGTGGGTGGGAGAGATGCGAGAGCGGGGCGAGGAGATCGCCCTCAAGGAACATAATCCGCTCCGCCACGCCGTGACGCCGTGCATTGTTCTGTGCCACGTCCAGCGCTTCGGGGGAGATATCAGTGGCAACAATGCGCGCCATTGGGAGATGCACCGCCAAGGCAATCGCAATCGCCCCACTGCCCGTCCCAATGTCCGCAATGGCGAGAGGGCGGGTGGCGGGAGTGCAGTATGAGGCAAGTGCAAGCGTCTGCTCAACCAGCAATTCAGTTTCGGGGCGCGGCACGAGTACCCTTCGATCTACCTCTAATTCAAGCCCATAGAATTCACGATGGCCGATGAGATACGCAACCGGCTCACGGTTGATGCGCCGCGTAACCAAGCGACAAAACGTATCCCGCACCGAAGAGACGATAGGATAATCCCCTTCGGCGACGATGCGGGCGCGGGGCCAATCAAGGACGTGACTCAAGAGCAGCTCTGCATCAAGGCGAGGGGTAGGGCTTATTGGCGCAAGCAGCCGCGTCGCTTGGAGGAGCAACGTCCGCAGAGCCGTAGGTGGGCCTTCTGGTGGTGGAAAAGAGGCGTTTGGTGGAAGCGATGGTGAATGCAATCTATCACCTTGTCATATACATATCTACTCTACTGGCTACCAATCAATCCTCGTTTGGGTCATCTCATAGCCATCAAACGTCATCAACCGCTTCTTGTCGTCTATCATCGTTTCGAGGTGGATGGGCCGCGTCCACAGCTTATGCAGATTGCGCATCGTGTCGCGGGCGTAGTCCATTTTGAGGTCAACCCCCTCGTGCCGATGACGGAGGTAGAGTTCGCCGCGGTTGTTGTAGTTGGCATCCTCAATGTAGATGAACGGCTGGCCAAAATTGGTCAGTTGGAAGAGCAATTTCTCCTTGATTTGCTGAAACTCGCGGCTGGCGATTTCGTAGAGATCCGAATCGCGGTTGTAGCGGAAGGTGAAAAACTTCTGCTCCATAACGAACTCCGGCGTCAGGAACTCGTCAATGAAGGTGACATCATTATAGAGCCGCCGAATCTCAAAGATCTTTTGCCGCCCCAGCCCAACCTGTGTATCCCACTGTTGCTTTTCGGCAATGTTGTCGCATTCCTCATACGCTTTGCCAAATTTGCCCTTATTCCAGCGGTCTTCCACGTCGCGCAGCAACTCAATGCCAAGTTTATACGGGTTCAAGCGGCCTGGGCTGGTCGCCACGACCCCGCTATGCAAGTCGGCAAAGCTGATAATCTCCGATGGCTCCAGCATCCGTTTGGTCATAATCTGCGAATGCCAGTAACTTGCCCACCCCTCGTTGAGGATTTTCGTCATCCCCTGGGGCGCAAAGTAATAGGCCTCGTCGCGGACAATCTCTAAGATGGTGTGCTGCCACCGCTCCAAGGGGGCATAGTTGAGCAGGAAGAGCAGAATATCGCGTTGCGGGTTTTCGGGGAAGCGCCGTTGTCGCAGCCGTTCTTCCTCCAGCCGCCGCCGCTGCTGCTCAAGAAACTCTGGCGGGTTGATGTAGTGCTGCATATATTCGCGCTCAACGACCAACCCTTCGATTTGCGTTTCTTCTTCTTCTTCGACCAACGGTTGATGGGTTTGCGCTTCGGGCCGCTTGATATAGGGAGCATGGTAGTCGATCAGGTTTTCAAGCGACAAGCAGGTGTCGATGAAATCTTCCACCACTTCGTGGCCATAGCGGTCAACGATGCGCTGAATGCGGGTGGCGTGGTTGGCCATCGCGTCCAACATTTTGCGGTTGGTGTGGGCAAACCACATATTATTCTTAAAGAAATCGACGTGCGCCGTGACATGTGCCATGACCATCTTCTGCGTGACCAGCTCATTGCCCTCAAGCAGGTAGGCGTAGGAGGGGTTGGTGTTGATGACCATCTCATAGATGGTGCTCCCCTGCCATATGTGCCCCTTGATCATCTGGTCATACTGCATCCCAAAGCGCCAATGCGGATAGCGGATGGGGAACCCGCCAAATGCCGCCGTCTCATAGAGAGTGCGGTAGTCGAGCACCTCGTAGATGAGGGGGAAGAAATCAAGCCCGAGTCCGCGGGCATAATCTTCGATTTCTTCCTGTAACACGGCAAGTTCGTAGGAGAGGGAGGTCTGTTTCATTTGCCTTTGCCCAAAAAGTTCTTGATCGCGTCGTAGATCTCTTCACGATCCGCCACTTCGCTCACCACCAGCCGTTCGTCGTCGTTCACATATTCTTCTAAGTCGTGGATAAACCGGCCAGAGCCGTAGAGCGAGCGCACTTGGCCATAGCAAAAGAGATTGACCTTGGGGAGAAGCTCGCTGCGCAACAGCTCAATGCAGTCGCGCGTATCGCCCCCGCCCCAGTTATCGCCATCGCTGAAGTGAAAGGGATAGATATTCCACTCATCAGGCGAGTAGCGCTCATCGATCAGCCGGTTGCAGAGCCGGTAGGCAGAGGAGATTTTGGTGCCGCCGCCTTCGCGGATGTGGTAGAAGGTCTCTTGATCGACCTCGCGCGCCACCGCATCGTGGACGATGTAGCGGATATCGATCTCCTTATACTGATAGCGCAACCAGGTCTCTATCCAGAAGGCTGTCATGCGCACCAGTTCTTTTTGTTCCACCCCCATCGAGCCAGAAACGTCCATCATATAGATGATCACGGCATTGCTTTCTGGCAGCAGCGTCTCTTTCCACGACCGGAACCGCATATCCTCCCGCACCGGCACGACCACCGGATCGTCGGGGTCATAGTGGCCAGAGGCGATTTGGCGGCGGAGGGCTTGGCGGAAGGTGCGTTTGAAGTGGCGTAGGGAGTCGGGGCCGGTACGCCGAATACCGCTGTAGCGGTCTTTGATGCTCACGATGTTCTTTCTGCCGCGCGGCTGGATGTTGGGCAGTTGGAGCTGTTCACCCAAAATCTGCGCCAACTCCTCCAGCGTCACATCGACTTCAAGCACGTGTGCGCCGGGTTCACTTCCAGCCTCGCCCTGCCCTTCTTCGCCCTCGCCACGGCCAATAGGCTCACCTTCTTCGCCCTCGCCCTGGCCAACTCCGCCCGACTGCTTGGGGCCATAGCGGAATTGGGGGATGTCGATCTGCGGCATGGGGATACTGACGTAGCGGTTTCCTTGCCGCCCGATCATCTCCCCATGCGACATGTACTTGCGCAGGTCTTTCTTGATACGCCCGCGCACTATCTCACGAAATCGGTTGAGATCACGGTCAGCTCGTTGCATAGTGCATCTACTTCATATATCTACCGTTCGCGTGTGTCACCGCGAGCGAAGATGCTTGCCACATAGTTGAGCACGTCGGTCGCGCTTTGTTCGTTGTAGCCAAAATCGCGCACCAGGCGGTTTTTGACGATATCGATCTTCTCTTGCGTGTCTTTGTCTATCACACGCGAGACAAGCGACGTGAGCTTGATGCTGTCCTTCTGATCCTCAAACAGCTTCAGCTCCAACGCTTTGTGCAGCCGTTCGTTCGTTCGGTAGTCAAACGTCTTGCCTTCGATGGCCAACGCCCCGATGTAGTTCATTATCTCGCGGCGGAAGTCATCTTTGCGCGACTCGGGGATGTCTATCTTCTCTTCGATACTGCGCATCATGCGCTCATCCGGCTCTTCATATTGGCCGGTATACTTATTGCGCAGTTTTTCGCGTTGGGTGTAGGCCTTGATGTTGTCGATATAGTTGGCGCACAACCGCTTGATCGCCTCTTCGTCGGCGCTAATCGCTCGCTGCACCTCGTTCTTCACAATTTCGGTATACTCCTCACGCACCACCGACAGCAAATCGCGGTAACGTCGCCGTTCATCCTCGCTGGTGACCAGCGCGTGGTTTTTCAGCCCAGTTTCAAGCTCAGTCAAGACCATAAACGGGTTGATATAGCCTTCGCTTTGGTAGGAGACCAGGGCATTGCTGATCTTATCCTGAATGTAGCGCGGGCTGATACCCGACATCCCTTCGCGTTGGGCCTCTTTGCGCAGCTCTTTGATGTTGTCTTCGGTGAAGCCAGGCAGTGTTTTGCCGTTATAGAGCTTCATCTTCTGCAGCAAAGTAAGGTTGGGCTTCTTTGGCTCTTCCAGCCGCGTCAAGATAGCCCACATCGCGGCCATCTCAAGCGTGTGCGGCGCGATATGCACCCGTATCCGGCGCGGGTTGAAGTCGCGTTCGTAGATACTTATCTCATCGCGGAGGCGGGTGATATACGGTATATCGATCCGCACCGTCCGGTCTTTCAACGCTTCCATAAACTCGTTATTTTCAAGCCGCCGATACTCTGGCTCATTTGTGTGCCCAACAATCACCTCATCAATGTCGGTTTGAGCAAATTTCTTCGACTTAATCTTGTGTTCCTGCGAAGCGCCAAGCAAATCGTAGAGGAAGGCAACATCGAGTTTGAGCATCTCAATAAACTCAACCACACCCCGGTTGGCGATGTTGAACTCGCCATCGAAGTCGAATGCACGCGGGTCGCTATCGCTCCCGTAGATGGCAATCTTACGGTAGTTGATATCACCCGTGAGTTCGGTCGAGTCTTGGTTCTTCTCATCCTTGGGCTGGAACGTCCCAATGCCAATGCGGTCTTGCTCGGAAAAGACCAGACGACGCACACGGACGTGCTTGATCATTTGCGACCAATCGCCATCGTAGCGGCGCAGCAGTTCGCGGTAATGATAGCGGCAGACGGGGCAGAGGTCGCCCTGAATGCTGACTTGCTCTTCTTCGGGCAGCCGCTCGTTGATGTGCGACAAGAATTGTTGACGCGACTCGGGCGGTACCAAGTGCAAAGGCTCCTCTCGCATTGGGCAGACGCTCCAGTCACTGTCTTTGACGGTGCCCGCGTTGAGGTTTTCAACATCGCCCAAGTACCATTCATAGGTATAGAGCGCCCCCTCATCGGTGCGTGAGTAGTACTCAAGACCGCGCTTGAGGCGGCGGACGATAGTACTTTTGGCACTGCCAACCGGCCCATGCAGGAGGAGAACACGCTTTTCGGTACCATACCCCTGCGCCGCGCTCTTGAAGAAGTTTACCAAGCGCATCAACGGGATTTCCAAGCCAAAAATGGAGTCTTCTTCGCCCAGCGAGGGGTCGGAGAAGAATTTATAGTGGATCAACCGCTTCTTCGCATCGACAAACTCCTCAACGCCATAATTGATGATCATGTTGTAGATGCGTTGGAAGGCATTGCGGGTTACTTCTGGATGGCGCGACGCAATGTCCAGATAGGCCTCGAACGATCCGTTCCAGTTCAGTTCAAGGAATCGTTTTTTATCTTGCATCTCGCCAACGAGTTGTAACAATGACGTTCCGCTGAGTGTATTCATAGAATATAGCGGCACAGAAACCCACCTGGTGAGCGGTGGAGGAAGCGCCGCTCCTCCTTTCTGGTACAAGCCACGACACCCTATCAGAGGGCAGCCGACACGCCATTCCCATACGCGGTGTATGGTTCCTTGCCGTTGCAAGAAGTGTGCCCCCCTATCTCGTCTCTCTGTTTTGGGGGAACGCTTCGCCTGATGAGCGGGGGAAAACGTGTTTTTGTGCTGCCTAAAGGCGTGTGACACACCCGGGATTTTCGTATTGGAACACCGATAGAGATTTGACCGCACCTCCGCCTTTTCTAGGTCGGGGTGACGTGGGCCTTTCGGTTAGGCGTTCCTGGGGATACCAGGCTGCTTTCCCCCCGATGGCCCGACAGACATGTCTTCGCACACAGCAATGGAGGGGTACGTTGTTTTTGGTCAAGCGAAGATCTGCTTCGGGGGCAAGCAGATGGCTGTCTGCGGTAATAGCCCTTCCGAATCCGTCCTATGGGGAACAGATGCTCCCCACACCAACGCGATACCACTTGCAAGGCTCAGGGACTGGAGGTCGGAAGAGGTTTGGCGATAATGCCCAATGGCCGAAAGGCGCGATGGTCTTCTGGCGTCTTCTGGCGTCTTCTGGCGCTTTCTGGAACCCTTTTGCATCACGTGCACGCACCTGATTGCGAGGCTCTCCTATACAGATATCATCAGTATAGCAACATTTAATAGTGGCGTCAAGAAGATGAGTAGACATAAGAAAAAAGACGCAAACAGACGCAAATGGTCGTCGCGCTTGGCGGGAAGAGGGTGAGGAAGAAAAGGGTAAGAAAGTAATGTAGGGGTGTTCAGCTATGTATCAAGCGCATGCTGTGCTTGTTCTTGGTAAGACCCAATCGCACGGTACTTTTTATAGCGTTGCAGCAGCAGCGATGGGATATCAAGCTGTTGGAGGTAGGAAAGCGCAACGTAGAAGAGGTCGCCCACCGCCTCAATGACCACTGTCGGGTCAGTATGTGCGCCTTCTTCCGGCTCCGGCACCACATCATCCGCAATGCCGATTTCAGAGAGGTCGTTGGCCGTGATCCGCATTGTGCGGGCGGCGTCGGGGGCTTTTGAGGAGTCGCGCCACAAGATTGACGCGCATGCTTCGGGCGAAGCAACCGAATAAACCGAATTTTCCAGCATAAAGAGCCGGTCGGCGACGCCAATCGCAAGCGCACCACCGCTGCCGCCCTCGCCAATCACACAGGCAATGATCGGTACCCGTAGGTTAGCCATTGTGAGGATGTTTTCGGCGATGGCATTGGCCTGACCACGCTCTTCCGAATCTTTATTGGGGTTTGCGCCGGGGGTGTCGATAAAGCAGAGCACCGGAAAGCCAAACTTCTCGGCGTGCTGGAACAACCGCAACGCCTTGCGGTAGCCTTCTGGGTGCGGCATCCCAAAGTTCCGGCGGACGTTTTCACGGGTGTCGCGGCCCTTTTGATGGCCAACAACCAACACCGTCTGCCCGCGGAACGACGCAATTCCACCAACAATCGCCTGGTCATCGCCAAAACGGCGGTCGCCGTGCATCTCAACAAAGTTTTCACACAACCCGTGGATATAGTCAAGCGAACGGGGGCGCTGATTGTGCCGCGCAATCTGTACTCGATCCCACGGCGTACGCTCTTGCTCTGTGGTAGGTTGCTCTGGGGAAGTCGTCATACGTGCCCTATCGCCAATTCTGTCTTCAGCGTGACGTGTTGCCGCCCGATGGTCGCTTGGTGATAGAGCCGTACTAATCGACCCAGTATCATATCAAGGTCGCCACGCGCCACGACCATATCGACCATCCCGTGCTCAAGCATAAACTCGGCAGTTTGGAAGTCTGACGGGAGTTTTTGACGGATCGTCTGCTCTATAACGCGCTTGCCCGCAAAACCGATCTTTGCGCCAGGCTCTGCGATGATAACGTCGGCGACAGAAGCGTAGGACGCCGTCACCCCACCATAGCAGGGGTCAACCAAGATAGCGATATGGGGTTGTTTGGCGGCGGCAAGGCGAGTAAGAGCCATACTGATTTTGGCCATCTGCATCAAGGCAATGACGCCTTCCTGCATCCGCGCTCCACCACTACTATTGACCGTAACAAGCGGGATACCCAAATCGGCGGCACGTTCAGTAGCCCGCACCATCTTTTCGCCGTAGACGCTGCCCATGGAGGCTCCCATGAAGCTAAAATCGCACACGGCAAGCGAGACGGTTTGATCGTTGATCGTCCCTAAGCCGCTGATGACGGCTTCGGAAAGGCCCGTTTGCTCTTGCGATTGAGTTAATTTGTCTTGGTAACTCTGCTCAAGAGAGACAAATTCAAGGGGATCGGTGGGGCGGAGGTCATTATCATATTCTTGGAATGTATCGCCAACCATTAGCGGGATGCGCTCACGGCTGGTTAGACGCTCGTGATGCTCGCACTTTGGGCATACCCGGAGGTTGTCGTAAAGCTCTTTTTGATAGATAATTTCGCGGCAGGCGGGGCACTTCGCCCACATATTGTCGGGGACTTGTGCTTCTTGCTTGCCCCGGCCGGACGTAAAACTCTTTTTGGTTCGGCGAAAAAACTCTTTCATAGAAATGGCGACGCAGGAAACCACCTACATAAAGCGGGTGGAGGAAGAGACGCCGTCCTCCTTTCGCATGTGATACACGCACCCATTTGGTGTCATATACCGCACGCTCTCAAGAGCGGCGGCTTGTCCCTGGCGCGACGGCAAAGCCGTCTCCGAGACAATAGGCGGTATGACAGCCGCCCTGGAAATGTGTATCGCCGCATTCGTATCAGCAGAGGTGGTATGCCCGCACGCACTGCATCGCTGACTGGTATAGGCCGGATTGATGATGTATACCAGCACCCCGGCCAGCGCAGCTTTGTAGCTGATAAACTGGCGCAGTTGTGCGAAGCCCCAATTGCTGTGCCGCGCTCGTTGTGCCTTGCGCAACCGTGTCCGTTCGCGGATGTCGCTCAGGTCTTCCAAAGCGATGCCGCGAGCGGTGCCTTTCGCCCGCGCAACGAGGTTTTTGCTGATCCGATGGTTGGTGTCTTTTTGGAACCGCGCCTGTTGTTGGCGCAACTTCTTCAGATGGCGTTTTGTCGATTTGGTGCCGCGCCGCTGACCAGAACCAGGTCGCTCTCGCCCTGTCGGCATTGCAGCAGTTCACGCTGCCGCTGACCGCAGACAAACGGGATGCGCTGGCGTCCCAAGCCGTCTGGCTGATGTCGTTGCATGCAGCATTGGCCTGTTGCAAGGTCTGCTTCAACGCAGTGTGCTGCTGAGGGGTTGGGTTCAGTTTGATCTGTGCGATAACCTTTATATATTGAATGATAATACAGATTTTCGATTATTGCAAGAAAGGAAGAAGAAGCGCGCCACCGCCCGCCCAGAACTGCGGGCGGCAAATAAACGACCACTGCCGTTAAAACGGCGTGGCTTCCACCGCGTAAGAGTCGGTGAAGCACCACAATACGGTTGCGATCTGTTACCTCAATCGCTTTCTCCCAAAGGGGTGAGAAGGTATCTCGTTCGGCTGTGCGGGCTATTGAAGCTTTTTGAGGATATCTCAACCACACCAAACCGATACGCGAGACCGACATGTTAGACATGTTTAGACATGCTAGACGAACATGCCTTTCACCATATCCGACAGCGCAAAGGAATGGAGCGCTTGCTCCAGGGCACAATCTCTCCTGGGCGTGCACACCTAAATAGGTAGG
Organism: uncultured Chloroflexaceae bacterium; assembly: GCA_964526735.1. Lineage (GTDB taxonomy): Bacteria > Chloroflexota > Chloroflexia > Chloroflexales > Chloroflexaceae > JAAUSY01. The sequence goes on from CAZGLO010000006.1 coordinate 10,231, forward strand.
CAACTGGAGCCATATGAACGTTCTTCCACAGGAAAAAAGGTAGTGGCGCGCTCATGTGTTTCGCATGGAGAAGGGTCGCACCCTTGCGCCATTCATTCAGGAGAAAAATGGTGAGCCGCGTAGGACTCGAACCTACAACCCGCTGATTAAGAGTCAGCTGCTCTGCCAAATTGAGCTAGCGGCCCGTTTCGATGCTGTGCTAGATTATAGAAGATATTTGGTAATCTGTCAATCGTAGGATATGCAAGGCCATGTAGAGGGGAGAAGAAGCATCTGGCACCGCAATTCGTCATGTTGACAGCCACCCCAAATGCTGATATACTCTCAGCGCTATGATAGTATTCCCCGCCATGCAAAAAAAGCGTGCCAAACAGCCGGACAGTGCGTCTGGTTAAGGTTGCTTGCACGCCGCAAGGTGTTGGGGCCGTCTCACCAGACGAAGAATGGTGTGGCGGTTTTTTTGTTTGCACCGGGTACTGAAATCGAACCAGAATCGAACCATCCAGCATATTGTCGCCAACGGAACAGAAGAAAACCGCCCTCCTGTTCACACGCCTACATGCCATATACCAGAGAACATGTTTATGACACCTATGCAACTCCCTGAGCGGTGCAGTCTTGTGGAAACCACCCTGCGTGAGGGAGAGCAATTTGTTCATGCTCACTTCACCAGCGACCAGCGGAAGGAAATTGCCCAGGCACTCGATGCATTCGGTGTTGAGTACCTGGAGCTGACCTCGCCCGCCGCCTCGCCACAGAGTGCCCGCGATCTTGCTACGATTGCCGGTCTTGGGCTTCGCGCTCGTGTACTTACTCACACCCGCTGCCATCTCAACGATGTCAAGCTGGCGGTGGAAAACGGTGCACAGGGCGTCAATGTCCTTTTTGCCACGTCGGAGCAACTCCGCCACGTCAGCCACGGACGGACGTTTGAGCAAATCATTGAGCAGGCTCAAGAAGTCATTGAATATCTCAAACCGCACAACGTCGAAATTCGGTTTTCGTGCGAAGATGCCTTCCGCACCCCGCTTGAAGACCTCCTCCGTATCTACGACCCAATTACTGCGATGGGAGTGGATCGCATTGGCCTTGCCGACACGGTAGGGATTGCCACCCCACTGCAGGTTGCCGAGGTGGTAAAAACCGTCCGAGAGCGATATTCCTGCGGGATAGAGTTTCACGGCCACGACGACACCGGCTGCGCAATCGCCAACGCCTTCTGCGCCTACATGCACGGCGCAACCCATATTGATGTCACGGTGCTTGGGATAGGCGAACGCAATGGTATTGCCCCATTGGGAGGCTTTATCGCCCGGCTTGCGTCCCTCGAGCCGCAGCGGGTTGAGCATTATAATCTCCAACTGCTCCCTTCTCTCGATCATACGATTGCACAGATTGTGGGGGTCGAAATCCCCTTCAACAACTATATTACTGGCGCGACGGCGTTCTCGCACAAAGCGGGTATGCATACCAAAGCCGTTTTGGCAGACCCCAAAAGCTACGAGGCGCTTGACCCCACGATGTTTGGGCGCACACGCACCGTCGCCATGGGCCACCGGCTGACTGGATGGCACGCCATCGCCGAACGCGCCCGCGAACTTGGCATCGTTCTGAGCGAACAGCAAGCCCGCGCTGCTGCAACCCGTATCAAGACGATGGCCGACGAAGGGCCATTGCAGTTGGGCGATATTGACGAGTTGTTGTACGAATACGTTGAGTAGTATCCATAACACCTGTGAAGAGCATTTTTTTCGCTTTCTAGCAACTTCGAGCAAATAGTTCAATGGCACAAACACTCTCTGAGCAAATCTTGAGCCACGCCGCCGGAAAACCCGTGCGTGCTGGCGATGTGGTCACGGTCAATGTTGACCTCGCAATGATGCACGACAGCCTCTCTCCTAGCATTATTCGCGTATTGCACGAGGAACTTGGCGCAACCGAGGTATGGGATAAAGACCGCGTTGCCGTGGTGATAGACCACGTCGCGCCCGCCTCCACTATCCAAAACGCCACGCATCAAAAGAACGTCCGTGAGTGGGTGCGCAAGCAGAATATCACGCACTTCTTTGAGGCAGGACGTGGTATTTCCCACCAGATATTGGTTGAGGATGGGCTTGCCCAGCCTGGCATGGTCGTCGCAGGGAGCGATAGCCACAGCACCGCCTATGGCAGCGTATGCGCATTTGGCACGGGAATGGGCACGACCGACATCGCGCTCATCGTCGCCACAGGCAAAACCTGGATGCGTGTCCCCGAAACGGTGTTGGTGCAAGCACGTGGTCGATTTCAGCCGGGCGTCAGCGCCAAAGACCTTGCCTTGCGGGTGGCGCGGGAGATCCGTGCGGAAGGCGCGACCTACGCCACGGTCGAGTGGCACGGCGTCGATTTCCTGACCATTGGCGAGCGAATGACCCTCGCAACCCTCTCCATCGAGGTGGGAGGCAAAGCGGGTCTTGTTCCGCCTACGGGCGATGCCGCCGCCGGTTTGCACATCCCAAATTGGCTTGGGGTGCAGGAAGGGGCCACCTATAATAGGGTCGTCGAGGTTGACCTTGAAACGCTTGACCCGCAAGTCAGCCAGCCGCACCTGGTCGACAATGTGACCGATATCTCTGACATCCAGGGGACGCCGGTTGACGTGGTGTACCTTGGCACGTGCACCAACGGCCGCTATGAAGATATGGCCGCGGCGGCGAGTGTGCTGCGAGGACGCAAGGTCGCCATTCGGATGATTGTTGTGCCAGCGAGCAGAGAAGGCCTTCGCCGCGCGTCGGAGGATGGCACGCTCCAAACGCTTCTCCAATCGGGTGTCACGTTGGGGACGCCCGGGTGTGGGGCGTGTATTGGCCGCCATATGGGGGTATTGGCTCCGGGCGAGACGTGTGTCTTTACCGGCAACCGCAACTTCCAGGGGCGGATGGGCAGCCCAGAGGCGAATATCTACCTGGCTTCGCCCGAAGTCGCTGCCGCCACCGCCTTGACTGGCCGTATCACCCATCCGCGCGAGGTTTTGTAGAAGGGATAACCCGATTATGGCACGAGTTTGGCTCTTTGGGAGCGATATCAACACCGATCAAATCATCCCCGGTCGCTATGCTCCCTACATGCTCAAAGATGAGGCCGATCTAGCAAAATACCCGTTCGTCGAGGCGCGTCCAGAGTTTGCATCGACCACGAAGTCGGGTGATATTATCGTGGCGGGGAGCAACTTTGGCTGCGGGAGTTCACGTGAATATGCTCCCTATGCCTTGAAGATGGTGCAAGTCGGGGCGATTATCTCGCCACTCTTTGCGCGGATTTTCTTCCGCAACGCCCTCAACCTTGGCATCCCGTGTTTCACTGCCGACTTGACCAGTACGCTCAAGGACGGCCAAGAGGTAGAGCTTGACTTGGAGCAAGGGATCATTCACACTGATGATGGGCAGCGTATTGAGCTTCCTCCGCTTTCGTCGTTCCAGCGCGATGTGTGGCAGGCGGGGGGGATCGTCACCTACTACCGTACCTATGGCCGTTTTCCCGGCGAATAACAGAATATTCTATTTTGTTCGTTCGTGTAGGGTAAGGATAATGGCGTTACAGGAACCGTGTCGTAGATTGTGATGTAATAAACGCACGATAGACGCGGTATACTGTATCAAATCAATGTTTAGGAAGGGGAAATCTGAACGTGAAGCAGAAACACATCTACGCGATGGTATTGTTCATGCTGGTGTTCGCGCTCGTCGCATGTGGTGGCACCGCTCCCGCAGAGCAAGCAACGACCCCCGGAGACCAATCCGCCAACACGCCGAGCGAACAAGAAACCGACGCCGGTGAGATGGACGGAACGGACGCCGAAGAGGCCGAAGAGACCGACACCGAAGAACCATCTGAGCCGAGCGGCCCTGTTGTCAACCCAGAGCCTCAGCAAGAGTCGGGCGATGCGGACAAAATCCCTTCAGAGGACGAACAAGCTCCCGTTGAAGAGGCACTCCAAGCATTCATTGACGCCGAAGGGTTGAGCGGTGTTACTCCCGACGTACAGGCCATTGAAGGCGACTATGCCCGCGCTATCCTGATGCCTGAAGGGGATGGCGATGAGGTCAACCCGGAAACGGTCTTCCTCCAGAGAGAGGGCGAGACGTGGACGGTTGTCGCTGGCCCGGAGTTGGGGTTTGAGCAAGACGAAGTGACGGAACTCGGCATTCCTGAAGAGTTGGCGATGCCGGTTGTTATCCAGCCGTAGCGACACCTGAAATACCTAACCAAGGGGTGACCAGGGGAAGCGCGGAAAACGGAACGGAAACCACCGACGGGAGCGGGGCTATCTGGTATATATATGCTATGTATAGCCCACCTCCCGCCATTACGGCTCGGATCGAGCCGTCAGGACAGAACGTGCGCCGATGGGCGGAGCGTGTCCTGAGAAGCTGTCTGCTTTCGCTGACAGAGTGATCACATAGGTCAGAACGCAAAAGAATATAGAGGCGACATACACGCATGCGACTTTGTATCATCCCCGGTGACGGCATTGGCAATGAGGTGACCGATGCTGCTCGGCATATTTTAGAATCGCTCCCGCTCCCCATCACGTATAAAGAGGTAGAGGCGGGGTGGAAGACCTTTCAGAAGACCGGCCACGCTCTGCCAGAAGCTACATTGCAGGCTGCTCAAGAGGCAGACGCGGTGTTATTTGGGGCCGTCGCATCGCCAAGCCATCCGGTGGAGGGCTATCGAAGCCCGATCGTGGCCCTGCGCAAGGCCCTCGACCTCTACGCCAACATTCGGCCAGTGGTTGGCCTTCCTACGGCGGATGGGCAGTCATCCGATATCGATTTGGTGGTCGTTCGCGAGAACACCGAAGGGCTGTATGCAGGTCGGGAGCGGCTTGAAGATGATGGCAACACCGCCATCGCCGAACGGGTGATTACCAAGCGAAGTAGTGAACGGATCGTCCGCACTGCATGCGAGTTGGCCCAAAAGCGCGCCGCCATCACAGCGAGTATGGCGACGAGTGGAGATGCTACTCCGCGCCGCCCTAAGCTGACCATCGTACACAAGGCCAATGTCCTGCGAGTGACTGATGGGTTGTTTCGCCAAACTGCCCTTGCCGTGACAGAGCGTTCCCCCGATATCGAGGTTGAGGAGCTGCTCGTCGATACGGCAGCGATGCACCTTGCGCAATCGCCCCAACGGTTTGATGTCGTGGTCTCTACCAATATGTTTGGCGATATCTTGTCGGATGTGGCGTGTATCCACGGGGGCGGGCTGGGGTTGGCGAGTAGCGCCAATCTTGGCGATAGCGCAGCGCTGTTTGAGCCGGTACACGGCGCGGCACCCGATATCGCGGGCCAAGGGGTCGCCAATCCATTGGCGATGTTTGGGTGCGTCGCGATGTTGTTAGAATGGAGTGAACCGCGGATGAAGGGAAGCAAGCAATGGGCGCTCCGATTACGCGCCGGAGTGCAGCATATCCTCCGCCACGGCCCACATACGCCTGATATGGGTGGAACCGCAACCACCACTGATGTGACTCATGCTCTTCAGGCATTGTTATCATCATAAACGAACCCACCGCCATTTTTTCTTGCATTGGCGGGCGAAGTAAGAATACGATTGTGCTCTTCATATGTCCTGATATGTCCTATCGTTGACGTATGGTTGTTGAATGAATAAGGATCTCAGCATGTTAGATGTCGTATGTCCTGAATGTGGTGCAGCGTTTGATATTCCAAACGATTCGATGACGGGCGAAGTGTTCACCTGCCCCGAATGTGGCGTTGAACTCGAATTAGTCAATCTAGACCCACCCACGCTGGAAGTCGCGCCAGACGTTGAGGAGGATTGGGGGGAGTGATGCGGATCGCAGTCCTCACATCGCGTGTCCGGGCCGAAGAAAAGCTCTTGCTGACCGAGCTAGAGAGCCGCGGGATTACCTACGAACGGATCGACGACCGCGACTATATTTTCGACCTCCAGAACACTACCTACCCGTTTGATGTAGTATTAGAGCGGTCAATTCAGCATAGCCGCGCCTATTATATGCTCAGGATCTTCAACGAAGCGAACATCCCGACGGTCAATCGCTTTGAGACCGCCTTGGTATGTGGCGACAAGATCTTGACCAACCAAGCACTGGTACGTGAAGGCCTTCCCACGCCCAAAGCTCTCGTTGCCTTCACGCCGGAGACGGCCCTCAACGCCGTTGAGCAGATGGGCTATCCGTCGGTGGTCAAGCCAACGGTGGGGTCTTGGGGGCGGCTGGTGAGTAAGCTCAACGACCGCGAGTCGGCTGAGTCGATTATTGAGCACCGCAGCGTCCTGGGCACCTACCAGCACACCATCTACTATATCCAAGAGTATATCGATAAGCCTGGCCGTGATATTCGCAGCTTTGTGATCGGCGATGAGTGTGTGTGTGCCATCTACCGCACCAGCGAGCACTGGATCACCAACACGGCGCGCGGCGGCTCTGCCACCAACTGCCCGGTCACGCCAGAGCTTGCCGAGCTGAGTGTGCGGGCGGCGAAGGCGGTTGGCGGGGGCGTGTTGGCGGTCGATCTGCTTGAAACCAACGACGGAAAACTGTTGGTGAACGAAGTCAATTATACGATGGAGTTCCGCAACAGTATCGATATCACGGGCGTCGATATCCCCGCGCGGATTATCGACTATGTTGTTGCAGTTGGCCAGGGGAAACAATAAAAGGTACGTATGACTCGTCGAGTAGCGATTGTCGGTGCTTCGGGGTATGTTGGCGGGGAGTTGTTACGACTCTTGCTGTGGCACCCCGAAGTGACCGTTGTGCAAGCCACGAGCCGCCAATATGCCGGACGGTATCTCTACCAAGTCCACCCCAACCTGCGTGGCCATACTACGCTCAAATTCACCCACCCAGACACCCTTGAAGCGTGTGATCTGCTCTTTTTGGCGCTCCCGCACGGGCAGGCAGCCAAGAGAATGGATGAATACGCACTGCTTGCCCCCAAAGTCATTGATTGTAGTGCCGATTTCCGGCTCCACGATGATGACGCCTACCGTCGGTGGTATGGGGAAGATCACCCGGCTCCGGCGTGGCGAGATCGGTTTGTCTACGGCTTGCCCGAAGTCAATCGGGAGGCGCTGCGCGGGGCTAATTATGCGAGTGGGGTTGGCTGCAACGCCACCGTCACCAACCTTGCGCTCTTGCCATTGGTACGGGCCGAATTGATTGACGCGAGCCGTCCGGTGATTGTTGACATCAAAGTGGGGTCGTCGGAGGGCGGCGCGCAGTCTAGCGAGAGTAGCCACCACCCCGAACGCTCTGGCGCAGTGCGGTCATTTGCGCCGGTCGGGCACCGCCATACCGCCGAGGTACTGCAGGTGACGGGGTTGAGTGAGGTACACCTCTCTGTCACCGCTATCGAGATGGTACGTGGTGCCTTGGCAACCGTCCAACTCTTCGCTTCGCAGCCGGTCAAGGACAAAGACCTGTGGCAGGCTTACCGCAGCTTCGCCAAGGAAGAGCCGTTTGTGCGGGTGGTCAAGGAGCGGATGGGCGTATATCGCTTCCCAGAGCCGAAAATATTAGCAGGAAGCAATTTTGCTGATATTGGGTTTTCGCTTGAGGAGGCGACTGGCCGCATCGTCAGCATTGGGGCAATCGATAATATGATGAAGGGGGCCGCCGGAAGCGCTGTCCAGTGTATGAACCTGATGTGTGGGTATGAGGAGACGGCTGGACTGTCTTTCCCAGGGCTTCACCCGATTTAATAGCCAGTATAGCAGTATAACGGGCGAGAAAATGCTATGATTGTTGTCAAAGTAGGTGGCAGTGCGGGTATCGACTACGACGCGCTGTGTGAAGATATTGCAACCCTCTGGAAAGCGGGCCAACGGCTGGTGTTGGTGCACGGCGGCTCCGACGAGACCAACCGCCTCGCCGAAGCGCTTGGCCACCCGCCGCAGTTTGTCACCTCCCCAAGCGGCTACACGAGCCGATATACCGACCGCCGCACGCTCGAAATCTTTGAGATGGTCTACTGCGGGACGGCAAATAAAGGTATCGTTGAGCGCTTCCAGATGCGCGGTATCAATGCGGTGGGCGTGAGCGGGCTTGATGGGCAACTTCTGCAGGCCAAACGCAAATCTGCCATCCGCATCGTCGAAAATGGGCGGCAGCGCATCTTGCGGGACGACTGGACAGGTACCATACAAGGCGTCAACAGCGCATTTATTGAGATGCTCCTTGCCAACGGCTATCTGCCAGTCATCGCCCCATTGGCGTGCAGCGAAAAGGGTGAACCACTTAACGTCGATGGCGACCGCGCCGCGGCAGCGATTGCGACCGCGTTGAAGGCAGACACACTGTTGCTCCTCTCCAACGTGCCCGGCCTATTGCGCGCCTTCCCCGATGAGTCGAGCCTTATCACCTCCATCCCGCGCGCCAATGTGGAGGATTATCTCCAATATGCCGAGGGGCGAATGAAAAAGAAGGTGCTTGGCGCAGCCGAAGCGCTTGAGCAAGGTGTTGGGCGGGTTATCCTTGGCGATGCGCGCGCGGCAGGGTGCGTGTCTACGGCCCTCAATGGGACAGGGACGGTCGTCTCTTAATGTTATGTGGCCGTGCTTCCTGCCCTTTTGCCCTCTCACCCTCTTCTCCAACCCTTCACAAAGTACCAAGAGCAATAGCAAGAGACGCGGGGAATGCAGTCGGTTGCATCACGCTCGCGTCTCTTTGCTGTGGGCAGATGTTTGATTGTGCTTGCGATGGTGTTACACGGCTATGGTTTCCCTATCATAATCGGCGAGAGCATTATTTCGTAGGGTGGTTTTTGCGTCCACACCTTGACAGGCACCCGCACTTGGGGGTGGGCAAGGTCGTTGCTCTCAATCAACACCGATCCACGGTAGGGTTGCGGGGCGTTGTGCCACTCCCAGTTGGTCTCTATCATTATGCTAGCAACTTCCCCCGGCCCCTTGCTCCCTGAACAGAGCGCGCTACTGCTGGTGATGCGTAGCCATTCAGAGGTTCTTGTTTGCGGGCGAAGTTCAAGGGTAAGACCTTCCTCAATGGGCATTGATTCCCCTTTCCCAATGAACTGCACACTACTAGAGTCTATTTGCACCCCAACAGAGCCATTCACCGGCAACATACTCAGGTCTTTGTAGGTGAATCGCGTCACCCCCGTAGGCGTCAGCAAGACTTGGAACGAGTATGTTCTCTGGTTTTCGCCAAAGAGCGGGACATCTTTAAAGGTGACAAGGAACCCTTCAGGGACAGATGCATAGGAAATGTGACCGCCATCGGATGGGTTGAGGTCAAGCCGCAGGGGGAAGAGCGCTTTGCCATCGGTCTCGTCCAGCGGGGGGATGATTGGGTCGAAGGCGCTGAATTGCTTCGGTGTATCAAATGCCAACACCCCGTTGCTTATCACGTGGACGGTGGAATAAAAACTACCCGCTATCGGATATAAGAAGCCGATGGGGATGGGGCCAGTATGATCATCATCTCCCAGCGGAACGATTGTGGACTCTTCGGGGGTAATCCACTCATACGACACATCAGCCTCTTTATCGCTTCGCCACACGGTAAAGGCCTCTTCGGGAACGGAGATCTCATACTCTAGCAGCGATACCCCCGCATTGCTGATGGTGACGGTATGGAAATCATTCTCTAGATAGCCGTGTGTCATGCTAATCGGCGTGGTATCAACGCTAATGCGTGGCCGGTCGGCCAACAATGTGATATTCAAGTCGTGCTCAAGACCTTTGGTCAGCGTAATCGTGGTACTCTTTGGAATGTAATCAAAGGCGTTGAACTGTAAGGTGTAGGTGCTGGGTGTTGTCCCCGCGGGGAGGAAGAGGTCAAACACGCCTTGCTCATCGACCTTGGCCTGCGGGCCATTGCGGATAGACACCGTCGCATTGAGCGGCTTTCCTGTTTCATCATCCACCACCGTCCCGCGCACGGTGCCGAGTGCATCGGTGATGACCGTCGTCATTGTGAGGTCGATGTCGTGCAAGGAAGTGGCCAAATTGTCTCCACTCCCATCGCTGACCAACACACGGGCATGGTGCTCGCCCAATTCGCCTATCCGGCGTGATTCCAACGTCAATGTGACGACTTGCGATGATTGTGGGGCGATCTCTGGGATATCTTGGGGGATGACAAGCCACGGCACATCAACGCGGGCTTGCATCGCCGCGGCAAACGCATCAACCCGCCCATAGCCATAGACGTTATTAGGGACTTCATCGGCGCTGCACGCCTCATATTTGGGGTCATCAAAGGCGTCGTCGGTGCGGGGAACCGCATATTGGGTCAAGAGGTCGTAGGTCGCATCAAAATCGCCAATCAGGCTTGGATCGGTAGACCAGAGTAGTGCTGCCACTCCCGCCACGTGGGGTGCAGCCATCGACGTGCCACTCATACTGCGGTATTGCAATCCATTGCCCGGCTCTGTGGAGGCAATGCCGACGCCCGGCGCGACAACATCAGGTTTTAGCGTCCCGTTGTAGGAAGGCCCTAGCCGACTAAAACTCGCGATGTTATCGACATAGTCCGTTGCGCCAATACCCAAGACATTTGAGTTGCTTGCAGGAGAACCGACTGACCCACACTCTGGAGAACCACCATTGCCGTTGGCGAAGACGGGGAGAATACCTGATGCACGCCACGCTGTGGTGAACACCTCGTACATCTCCTCCTCCTTAGCGGAGCCAGCCCCTTCCGAGGCCCACGAATTGTTGACGATGTGCGGGCGGAGGTCGGGACGCGGATTTTCGCCATTGGCGTCTCTGGGGGCCAGGAACCACTGCGCCGATGCAATCAAGTGCGAGTCGGAACAGCTATTGGACGCACACCCCTTCGCGGCTATCCACTTTGCCCCGGGGGCAACCCCCAACGCTGGCTGATCTGCCGTGCCATCGCTCCTTGCCACCATCGTGCCCATCGTATGCGTGCCGTGATCATTATTGTCGTAGGGTACCTCCTGCTGGCTTCCGGGGTCATACCAGTTGTATTCGTGGCTTACCTGGCCATCCGATTGATAACCGCGGTAATGCGGCAGGAGCGCGGGGTGATCATAGTCGACGCCGGTGTCGATATTGGCGATTACAATGCCCTCTCCCGTGACACCAAGTTGTTCCCACACCGCATCCGCGCCTATCTTGCTGATATTCCAGCAAACATTGCGCTCATCAGGGCGGCAGTACATGACCGCCGATAAGGAGGGATCAGGAGAGTCTGGCTCAGTGACCGGCTCATCATCAAGCGTGATAGTATAATCTGCCCGTATCAATGCGACTTCGGCCCGCCCCGCCAGCTCTTGGAGCAGCGTTTCATCGCCTTCCACCGCGATAGCATTGACGATCCAAAGGGGCCGATAGTCGATACCTTGCTCTTCTAACCATGCTCGTGTTGTTTGTTGGCTCTGCTCCGCATTGGTATAGAGGGTTTCGTAGACATACCGCCCCCGCTCCACCCAATCCTCCATCGCATAGGCGGCAGAGAGGTCAGGCTGGCTGCGGAAAAAGACGAGAAATGAGGCACTTCCATCTGTGGACGCTGCCATATCGTGGTAGATCTGCGTATCAATGCGCTTCTCTTGCTGCGGCAGGGCCATCTGGCCAAGCGGCTTGGTGATGGAGAATGGGACGACAGAAGAAGAGGGAAGCGGCCATGCCTCATAGAGCTTGGGTTGAAGCGTTTGACTGCTTGTATTGACCAAGGTCAGTGTGATGGAGTGTGTGGTACCGAGAGGGACACTGATGGCTACCGTCTCCGAGAGAGGAGAAATCGTTTGGAGATGCGGAACGGAGGCGGATGGTGGTTGGTGAAGAGAGGAACTCAACGCATTTGCTTGAGTCCCTCCCCCCTCCGCCGACGAACGGTTGTTGCCGAGCGAAGGGTGGGCGGCGCTATTATCGCCAGCCCCTGTCATCAACACAACGAAAATAGTCAGCAGCATCAGCATCACTAATCGGTTGCTGAACGCGAGTCTTCTCGTCATGAAATTGGCGGCGCAGCAGTCTACCGTAATTGAGTTGGGCGGAGGAAGCGCCGCTCCCCCTTTCTTTCTCTTGGGGTTGTTACGTTGTTACATAGATGTTACATAGATGATTGAGATCGCTCTCGCCGCATCTGCTCAACCCGCGCGGCGATATCGGCGACCTTCTCGTTCAAATCGTCAAAGTCTCGTTTGGAGGGGATGTTGAAGGTCGTGAAGAACTGGTCAAATGCTTTTCCAACCTGAGTGCCAATCTCATTTATTTGCTGGTCGACTTGCTTGCGTTGTTGGAACATCCCCATTACTTCTCTGAGCACTTTGTCGCCATCTTTTTGGGCCAATTCCCCTCGCTCAACCATGCGGTTGATGAGTTTTTCGGCCTCGTCGTAGGTGAGCGCAACCGCCCCAATACTGGCCAGCAGGACGCGGTGGAGGGCTTCGGAAAATGGTGTTTGTTGCGACTTTGAATCGCCATTCTCTTTGCCTTCATCGCCTATTTGCCGTATTTGTACCTCGACTTCTTCTGACATCAATATCTTCCTTTCTGAATTATTTCTTTAAACGTCGCTATAGCTCTATCATAGCAGAATTAAGAGGAACACTCAACCGTTTCTTTTACGACGAGACCACCGCGGATGAGGTTGCACCCCTCTCCAATGCAAGAGGGTATGCCCCACTCCTGCCCGCGGCTGCCAACAAAATATCCACCAACCATTCTGCAAACTGCATCGAGAAATCAAACCAGAATGTGCTACAATATTCTCTACCATGGAAACATCTCTACCAGCCGTACAATCATCCGATATGCTTGACTTTATCAGCCATAGCACGAAACAGACGTTTCGGATCGGCCAACGCTTGGGAGGGGCGCTACAGCAGGGCGACGTTCTTCTCCTCATTGGAGAGCTGGGCGTGGGCAAGACCCAGCTTGTCAAAGGCATTGTCGCGGGTATGGGGTCGGAAGACCTCGTCACCAGCCCAAGTTTTGTGTTGGTCAACGAATATACATCGCCCACCTCGCCCACACTGTCCACACCGTCCACACCATCCACACCGTCCCCCCCCCTCACCATCTACCATATGGATCTCTACCGGCTTGATGACCCTGCCGAACTCACCACCATCGGCACTGATGATATGTGGGATGGGATGGGTGTTTGCTTGATTGAGTGGGCCAACCGTGCCGAAGAAGAATTGCCCTATGAGCATCTGGCCATTCATATGCAGCATCTGGATGAGACGAAGCGGGTGTTGCGTTTCGCCCCGAGGGGAGACCGATATCAAGCACTGGTAGCGATATTCAAAAACGAAGCATTCGGATAAGAACCACATCAGAGACGCCTGAAAAGAGCCTTGAAGAGCCTTATAGAGCCTTATAGATATGCTCCTTGCACTTGACACTTCAACCACACAAACAGGCATTGCCTGCTACGATGAGACAGGTCTCCTTGCCGAAGCGCTCTGGCAATCGGGCCGCAACCACACGACCCAAACATTGCCCCAACTCGATCTGCTTTTGCGTCATATCCGCCGCACTCAGCAGGATATCCGAGTGATTGCGGTGGCGCTTGGCCCCGGCAGTTGGAGCGGATTGCGGGTCGGGCTGGCGATGGCGAAAGGGTTGGCGATGGCGGGGGAGTTGGCGGTGGTTGGCATCAGTACGCTGGATATGCTAGCCGCGCAGCATTGCCACCCCCATATGACCACCTATCCGCTCTTGCAATTGGGCCGCGCCCGCTATGCCACCGCGACGTTTGCGTGGGCCAGTGGGGCGAACAGCTATGAGCGGGCGAGTGATTACCGGAATACGACCCTTGCCGAGCTTGCGACGGAAATAGAAGGGCTGGAAGGGCCATGTATCGTTTGCGGCGATGTGGGGGAGGAAGAGCGAACATCGTTGCAGGAGCGTCTTGGCCATCGGGTGTACATCCCGCCCGGGGTGGCGAATGTCCGGCGACCGGGCTATCTCGCGGAGCAGGGGTGGAAACGGTTTCTTGCAGGCGATTGTGATGATCTGGCGCGTCTTGAGCCAATCTACCTTGGTGATCCAGTCAAAAAACGGGCGTAGAAAACGACCGTAGAAAGGGTGGCATATGTCAGCACTCAGCCGCTTTGAGCAGTTTATGGAAAATATGGTCGAAGGGTCGGTCGGGCGAATATTCCGCAGTCCGGTGCAGCCGGCGGAGATCTCCAAACGACTCGAGCGGGCGATGGAAAGCCAACAGCAGATCGGGGTACAGCGCGTGGTTGTGCCCAATGTCTACAAGGTTTTCCTCAACCCGCAAGATTTTGAGGCCTTTGAGCCGATGCAGGCCGAAGTGCAGCGGGAGATGCAAAACTACCTTATGGATCTTGCCGCCGAACGCAATTTTACCATGTTGGCGCACCCCCATGTCGAGCTTGGCTCCGAAGCGTCGGTGCCTCGCCGAACGATCCAAGTGGTTGCGGAGATGGTTGAGCCTGAAGAAGGCTCAACCCGCGTCATGACCCAAACCGTGAGTATGCCAACTGGCCGCGCGCCGGTGCAGGGTAATGCACAGCTCCTGCTTGATACTCCCAGGGGGAAGCAACCCATCCCGCTTGAAACAACCATCATTGCACTTGGCCGTGGGCTTGACAACGATGTGGTGCTTGAGGACGTGCGCGTATCGCGCCACCACGCCCAACTCCGCTACAAAGCGCGCAAGTTTTGGGTGACGGACAAGGGCAGTACCAACGGCACATTCGTAAATAACAATCGGGTGAATATTGAGGCCGAACTCAAAGATGGCGATATTATTTCGCTTGGCGGTATGGAATTGACCTTCAAAGAGGGATAGAGAGGCATAAAGAGGACAGCATATGTTTGATATCGCCAATGTTTCGCTCGGAACACTCATCCTCATCCTACGCATCATTATGATCTTTGGGCTGTATTTCTTTCTATGGCGGGTATTGCAAGTGGTGGCGAGCGACCTACGCGGCGACTCATTCCCCGGCGATGCCGTACAAGCCACCCACGGGCAACTCCTCCTGGAAAGCCCGGGCAAGACGGGATACCCCGTCGGGAAGATCTTCCTGCTTGAGCCGATTACTATCATCGGGCGCAGTATGGAGAGCGATATCCCGCTCAATGACGACCTACTCTCCTCGCAGCACGCCCGCATTAGCCACCATGTTATGCAGTCGGAGCAGGGGCATCAGGTGGATGAGTGGCAGATTGAAGACCTCAACAGCACCAATGGAACGTTCGTGAATGGGTTTGAGGTGCGGGGCGAGACGGTTATCCGTGAGGGAGACGTGATACGCATCGGTCGCATCGAGATGAAGCTGCAGAAGAAATCTGAATCTCCAAATGCAGCAGCAGCAAGTGCATCAGCATAGTTTCGCATAGATATCGTCGTGATTTGATGATGGCTGATGACGCTCCGATGACGGCTGATGACGCTCCGATGACGGCTGATGACGCTCCGATGACGCCCTGATGACGCTCCGATGACGCTCTGGTTGTGGTTTTGTATGATAGTTCATATGATCGATTTTTATTTGGCAAGAGCACAAAGGTATGCTATACTTGGGTATGGTCTATAGGCGAAAGAGATGCGCTTTACTCCGCCACCTACGTCGTGCCTATATGTACAGAGTGGGGGAGGGATCGCTCTTTCGTCGCGTGGGTGTAATATCTCTCCCAACACATGCGCCGACACACGTAGCAAGCGCCTGCTGGTGTATGCGGCCAACGATGCCAGAGAGAGCCAGAGAGAGCCAGACAGACACCCACAGCCTTTCGGCATGGGATACATGATGGTCGTCACTGGGGGATGCGCACGCACCCTCAGGCTGATGTGTGAAGAAAGGCAGCAGACACATCCATGTTGTCAACCTACGCTTTTATCGGGATTTTTCTCCTCTTCGGATTGAGCATGCCCATTGTGGTGCTCATCCTCGCATACTTCCTACGCCCCAAACGGCCCACGCCCATCAAACAATCTACCTACGAGTGTGGCCTCGAATCGCTTGGCGAAATCTGGGTGCAGTTCAAGATACAATACTATCTTTACGCCCTTGCTTTTGTCATCTTCGATATTGAGGTGGTGTTTCTTTACCCCTGGGCGGTCGCCTACAACCAGCTTGGTATCTTTGCGCTCGTGGAAATGGTCATTTTCCTGTCCATCCTGGTGTATGGGCTGGTCTATGCGTGGCGCAAGGGAGCACTAGAGTGGGTGTAATCGTGAGAACCAACGCAAACAACCTCAACCGAGGCATTCGGGCCACTGAGGATGGTCGGAAGGGGGTATGATGGCAAGCAACGACAGTCTTCAAAACAACCTTCAAGAGAAACTCCAACTCGATCTTGAAAAACAGGGCATTTTCATTTCAACCGTCAACCGTTTTTACAACTGGGGGCGGCGTTCGTCTATTTGGCCCATGTCGTTTGGGCTAGCATGCTGTGCGATTGAGATGATGGCCTGGGGCCTTAGCCGCTACGACGTTTCCCGCTTTGGGGCGGAGTTGTTCCGCGCCACGCCGCGCCAGGCAGACTTGATGATTGTCGCGGGCACGGTGACGAAGAAAATGGCCCCGCAGGTCGTGCGGCTCTACAACCAGATGGCCGAACCGCGCTACGTCATTTCGATGGGAGCCTGCGCGACATCTGGCGGCCCCTTCCGCGATGGCTACAACGTCCTGCGCGGCGTCGATCTGCTTATCCCCGTCGATGTATATGTTCCTGGGTGTCCGCCCCGTCCGGAGGCCCTCCTCCACGCCATCATCACGCTGCAGGAGCAGATTGACACCCAATCGCTTGGCCGCGTGCGGTGGTATGGCAAGGGCGAGAAGCCGCAAACCACGGATTTCCCCGTGCCAGAGTATGGGATGCAAGGGCTTGAGCAAGATGGCCGTGTGATTGACCCCGTTGGTGGGTTTCCCTTGGTTAGCCCCTATAGCTCGCCGCAGCAGGGTGAACAACGAACCGGCGACATCGAGCACCCGCAAGTTGAGCGGCCCTTCGCGATACGCGACGCGACGGTGGAGCGCGAAGGCCCCAACAAAGCGGTCGGCGAAGCCCCAGAGATAGCCGCCGATGATCTGAAGCAGAAAAAGCAGGGACGCTCATGAGTGAGATACACGCAGACGAACTGCGAACCCGACTCAACCGCGATCTGCCGGGGGCGGTCGTTCCCCCATCAGCGCCTGGCCAGCCCGACCAGCCCGACCAGCCCGATACCGGTGACCCCAAGAAAAAGCCCAGCATGCTGGAAACAAACACGGACGTGGTGGTCGAAGCATCGCGGCTCAAAGAGGTGGCGCTCTACATCCGAGATAAGCTTTCCTACACCTACCTGTCGGATATCGGGGTGGTTGACTACCTTGATGACGGGCTGCTTGAATTGGTGTATCGGTTTTACCGCATAGAAGGCGGCGGCTCGTTGGTGGTCAAAGTACGCGTGCCGCGCAATGACGCAAAGGTTCCATCGTTGACGCCGGTGTGGCCCGGAGCCAACTTCCACGAACGCGAAGGGTATGACCTCTTTGGCGTGTGGTTTACCGGCCACCCCGACCTGCGACGGCTCTATATGTGGGACAAGTTCGTGGGGCATCCAATGCGAAAGGACTTCCCCAAGCAGGGCGATAAGTATCTTGCCGAATAGGGGGAAGTGCAAAGCCTCCTCGCACCCGAAAGTGGAATCGGACTATGCTCAAGACTCAGGAAATACAAATCAATATCGGGCCGCAACACCCCTCAACCCACGGCGTCTTTCGGATGCTGGTGACGGTTGATGGCGAGACGGTCACCGATTTAGTACCCTTCTTTGGTTACCTCCACCGCAACCACGAACAGCTTGCAGAGGCCAACACCTACCTGCAAAACATGCCCTACACCGACCGGCTTGACTACTTCAACTCGATGGCCAACAACCACGCCTATGCGATGGCGGTGGAGCAACTCGCAGGGATAGAGGTGCCGGAGCGGGCAGAATATCTGCGCGTCTTGATGGTTGAGCTGACCCGTATCCTCAACCATGCCGGTGCACTGGGCTTTCTAATCAACGATATGGGCGCGTGGCAAACCCCACTCGCCTTCGGTATCCGCGAACGTGAGAAAATCCTTGACCTGTTTGAGATGGCCAGCGGCTCGCGGATGATGTGCAACTACTTTCGCTTTGGCGGCGTGGTGCGCGACCTCCCTGATGAGTTTATGCCGCTCCTCAAGCAGCTGATGCAGGCGATGCCGGTCTACCTTGACGAGCTTGAACGGCTGCTGCGCGACAACGAGATTTTGCTCATCCGGTCGGAAGGCGTGGGCGTGCTGCCGAAAGAAGTCGCCGTCTCTTACAGCGTGACGGGGCCGATGTTGCGCGCAAGCGGCATTGGCTACGATATCCGGCGGGCAGAGCCGTACAGTGTCTACGACCAACTTGACTTTGATATCCCCATAGGCGTGGCGGGAGATGTCTACGACCGCTTCCTGGTGCGGATAGAGGAGATACGGCAAAGTCGGCGCATCTTAGAGCAAGTGGTTGAGCGGCTGCCAGATACAGAAGGCGGCCACATCGCCCCCAAAGCCAAGCAGAATATCAAGCCGCCGGTCGGCGAAGCATATGCGCGCATTGAGTCGCCGAAGGGGGAGCTTGGCTTCTACCTCGTCAGCGACGGGAGCGACCGCCCCTATCGGTATAAAGTCCGCGCGCCATCGCTCATCAACCTGACACCACTGCGCGATATGTGCCGCGGCTACAAAGTGGCAGATATCGTGACCATTTTGGGAAGCGTCGATATTGTGCTTGGGGAAGTAGATCGGTAAAACCACAAAACCACCGGCGAGGAACAACCATGACGACACAACGTGGGAAGGTAGTAGAAGTTGACCGAGGGACAGCACGGTTGCGGGCTGGTCAAGGGATGGTCAAGGGGCTTGCGGTCATCTGGAACCACTGGAGCAAGTCGTGGACGAAAAAACTTGAGCGGATGGATCAGACAGAAGGCGTTTTTACGGTCGAGTACCCGGAAGAACGGCTTGACCTGGCCGAAGCCTACCGCAATATGCCCATCCTGCTCTACGAAGATGAGACGGGCCACGAACTTTGTACGGCGTGCTTTCAATGCGAGCGCGTCTGCCCGCCCCAAGTCATCCACATTCAGCAGGCCAAACACCCGGAGACTGGTAAGCCTATTCCCGTCGCGGAAGAATTTATCATTGAGTATGACGCCTGTATGAGCTGCGGGCTGTGTGCAGAGGTTTGCCCCTTCGACTCGATTAAGATGGATCATTTTTACGAGCTTTCGACTGATGATCATCCTTCGCTGACGATGCGCAAAGCAGACCTCGTGCGCCCCGTCTCCTACTACCGCTCAATCGCCCCCACTATGTGGGACGCGGTCGAGGCTAATGCCAACAAGAAGTTGGAAGGCTCAAAGAAACGTCGTCCCGGCGATGCGGGCGTGGTGCCACATATGATTGGGAAGGCCAAACCAGACGATACGGCCAAACCACCGGCTGAGCAATCAGAGAAGCAAGAAGACACACCCGCACCCAAGAAGAAGGCGGGCGGTGGCTCGAAGATGTCGGCTGATAAGCAGGCGCGGCTGGCGGAGATACGGGCGCGCAACGCGGCCAAAAAAGCAAAAGACCAAGAATAGCGAAAGCCAAGAAGTAGATCCCGTTCCGGTTTTCGCCGTTCGCCATCACAGACGCACAAACCAACCAATCTAACAATCCTACGACCCATCCGTGATAGTTATCATTATCATTGTGTGGTCGTTATTGTGTGATATTGTGCGGCCATCGCGAGGATCACGAGGAACGATAACAGTACGAGGCATCTGCATATGTACGAAATGCTCCAGTTTCTGAATACCCAGATGGGCTTGAATTTGCCGGACTGGTCGGTACTGATGATGCGCCACAGCATCGTTGCGACCATCTTATTTATTGTCGCCCCCACGCAAATGCTCCTCCTGACCTATTTGGAGCGGCGTATCATCGCCCGGATGCAAGACCGGGTCGGCCCCAACCGCGTTGGGCCAGAGGGGTTGTTCCAGCCGATAGCCGACGCGGTCAAGATGTTCACCAAAGAAGATATCATCCCGTCGCGGGCGGACAAATGGGTACACCTACTTGCTCCTGCGGTGGTGGTTGTGCCGGTGATTATGTTGGTTATCGTCCTGCCGTGGGGGCCGGGGATGGTGGCGATAGACCTCAATGCCGGGCTGTTGTTCTTCTTTGCCATCTCGTCGGTGAGCGCCGTGGGGCTGCTGATGGCCGGATGGGGCAGTAACAACAAGTTTTCGCTCCTTGGGGCAATGCGTGCCGCTGCTCAGATGGTATCGTATGAAATCCCCGCGGTGTTGAGCATTTTGGCCATTGTGCTGATTACCGGCACGATGTCTATACCCACGATGGTTGAGTTGCAGGGCGGGGCGTTTGTCAGCGTCAACGACGTGTCAACGATCCCGAATTTGGGGCTTGGTTGGTTCCTCTTCACGCCGGTCGGCCTCCTTGGCTTCCTCTGCTTCTTCATCGCCGCGCTGGCCGAGGGCGAACGCACGCCGTTCGACATCCCCGAAGCAGACTCCGAAATCATTGCGGGCTATATGACAGAGTATAGCGGGATGAAGTTTGGGCTGTTCTACCTTGCCCAATATGTGCTCAACTTCTTGCTCTGCGCATTGGCGGCAACGATTTTCTGGGGCGGCTGGCAAGGGCCGGGTGTGGTGTGGCTCTACGAGATGGGCCTCTCAGAAGCCAATCCGGCAGGCAGCCCGCTCTTCACGGTGTTGGCGAGCGCGCTTGGGGTGGCCTACTTCCTGGCAAAGACCTACTTTTTCTTCTTTGTGATGGTGTGGTTGCGGGGAGCTTTGCCGCGGTTGCGCATTGACCAGCTAATGGGCTTTGGGTGGAAATTTCTCATCCCGTTGACGCTGGTGAACATCATGAGCGCATCGGTGTGGGTTTCCATCACCCGGTGGGGGGCAGAGCAAGGCCTCGCTTTCCTCGACCCGCTTGGCGTGTGGCCGCGGTGGGGGATTGCCTTTGGGGTGACGTTGGCCATCAACGTCGTTGCCTACTTCCTCCTCCTGCGCATCAATCATTCATCGAAGGACATAAACAAACTGGTAGAAGATCAGACACTCGGGGCGGTCACGCTCCCGTAGGTGGGGATGCCATGCAACTTGTTATCCAGATCGTCTTTGGAATACTTGCAGTGGTCATCATAGGGTCTGCCTTGATGGTCGTTGCAGCGCGAAATGTCATCCACGCGGCCCTGTGGCTCATTTCGTCATTTTTTGGGGTTGGCGCACTCTACCTGCTCCTGCAAGCAGAGTTTATTGCGATTGTGCAGGTGTTGGTCTATGTGGGGGCCGTGTCGATTCTCCTCTTGTTTGCCATCATGTTGACGCGCCACGTGACGGGAGGGGAAGATCAACAGCTCTTCCAACGGTGGTGGTTGGCATTACTTGGCGCTGGGTTGCTGTTTGTCGGCATTCTCTTCCCGGCCCTCACCCAACACTCGTGGGCCAGCGATGCATCCACCCCGGAGATCATCAGCGAAGAGATGGCGACTGAACCGCCTCCCGTCGCAGAGGAGGACGCGGCAGATATCATTGACCCTGCAGCTCCCGAAAACTCCGAAGCTTCCAACGCGGCAGCAGCCGAGCAGCCAGAAGAGGAAATCGTCACCGCCGCCGACCTTGGTACTGCCTTTATGCAGGAATTCCTCTTGCCATTCGAGGTCGCGTCGGTCGTGCTGCTGGTTGCGTTGATAGGCGCAATTGTGATTGCGTTTGAGGAGCGGGTGAAACGCCGCAAGGTGCTCACGTTGGCAGAGGAAGTTGCCATCCGCAAGAAACAGCAACAGCAGTCAGGGAGGGATACATGACCGCAGCAGTCCCAGTTGAATGGGTACTCGTCGTTGCGGCGGCCCTGTTTTGTATTGGGCTTTACGGGGCGCTGTCTCGCCGAAACGCCGTCTCTATCTTGATGGGCATCGAGCTGATCCTCAACTCGGTCAACATCAATATGATTGCATTTTGGCGCTATTACGAGCCATCTTTTGTCAATGGGCAAATGTTCGCCATCTTCATTATCACGGTCGCGGCAGCAGAGGCGGCGGTGGGGTTGGCGATGATTATTGCCATTTACCGCTCGTGGCTGACCGTACACGTCGATTCGCTTGAATCAATGAAGGGATGATGGTTTCATGGCGTTGTTTCTGAACTCTGCGTGGCTCATACCACTCCTACCTCTGCTTGGGTTTGCCATCATCACGCTCACGCCCATCCGCAAGAGCAAGCAGCTTAGCGGGTGGCTCGCCATTGGCCTGATGGGCGTCGCTGTCATCTTTGCGCTTGGCCTGATGGGCGGGGTGGCGCAAGGGCAAACGTCGCTCCCTGCCGACTACCACGTCGCCGCGATGGAGGCCGATGCCCACGGCGAGGAAGCCCAAGAAACGCATCAAGGCGAGGGCAAGGGCGAGGCGGAGGCTGAGAGCCACAATGAACATAGCGACCACGGCTTTCTCTTCCCCATGCCGAATGTGATCCAGCGATTTGCCTGGGCACCAACCGGCACTAGCGTCTTTGAGATGGGGATTTACATCGACCCCGTCGCCGCGATGACCTTGGTGATGGTCACGATTACGTCGTTCTGCATTCACCTCTTCTCAATGGGCTATATGGCCGCGCACCCGCGACAATCGCGGTTCTTTTCGTTTATCTCGCTCTTTACCGCGGCGATGCTTGGGATGGTCATGGCCGATAATCTCCTGCTGTTCTTCATCTGTTGGGAGATTATGGGGCTGTGCTCCTACCTGCTGATTGGCTTTCTCTTTGAGCGTCCCCAAGCCGCCCGCGCAGGCAATAAAGCCTTTATCACCACCCGTATCGGCGATGTGCTGATGATGGCGGGGATGGTCTACCTCTACACCGAGGTGGGTAGTTTGGCCTTTGGGATGGCGCAGGGCGAAATCTTCAATGCGGAAGCGCTCAACCGCTTGGCGACAGAGACCAATGTCTTGGGGATGAGCCACGCGACAGCGATTTCCCTGCTACTCTTTGCTGGCACGGTGGGTAAATCGGCGCAATTCCCCTTGCACGTCTGGCTGCCAGACGCGATGGAAGGCCCAACGCCGGTCTCCGCGCTCATCCACGCCGCCACGATGGTCTCTGCGGGCGTGTTCCTGGTGGGACGCACCTTCCCGCTCTTCACGGCGGGCGACGGGACAACGCTCTTGGTCGTGTCGATTATCGGGGCATTTACCGCCCTCTTCGCCGCGACGATTGCGGTTGCCCAGTTCGATATCAAGCGTATCCTGGCCTATTCCACGCTCTCGCAGCTTGGGTTTATGGTTGCCGCGCTGGGGATCGGCGGTTGGGTCGCGGGGATGTTCCACATGCTGACGCACGCCTTCTTCAAAGCGCTGCTCTTCCTTGGCAGTGGGTCGATTATCCACGCCATCGAGGAGACCAAATCGATTGAAAAAATCCACCACGAAGACGAATATGCGGCTCAACAGACCGCGCAAGATATTCGCAATATGGGCGGTATCAAGAAGCTAATGCCGTGGACGTTTTGGGCCTACACAATGGGCTATCTGGCGTTGGCGGGGATTGTGCCGTTCGCGGGCTTTTGGAGTAAGGATGAGATCCTTGCCGATGCGCAGAAGCACGGCCACATGATTGTCTACGTCGTGCTGAGCGCGGCTGCCTTCCTGACTGCCTTCTACATGACCCGCCAGTGGCGTGTGGTGTTCTTCGGGAGCTACCGCGGCGAAAAGCCGAACGTCTTTGAGAACCCCGAAGCATCTGTGCACAGCCACGGTCATCATAATCATCATGGCGACGAACACGGTGAGCATGGCGAGGAACACGGCCACGGGCATGACGATGAACATAGTCACGGCCACGGCCACGCACTGCCGGATAAACCGCACGAAAGCCCTTGGACGATTGTCGCGCCGTTGGTTATCTTGGCGTTCTTCGCCGTGACGGCAGGGTTTATCAATTTGCCGTTTGCGGTACCGGGCGGGCATTGGCTAAGTCACGTCTTTGGCCAAGAGCCAGCAGGCTTCAATGTCGTGGTGGCGGGCATGTCGCTGCTGATTGCCGGTGCAGGCATTGCGGCGGGGTGGTTTTACGCCAACGCCTTCAAGAGCGCCCACGATACCGACCCACTCGCCAAGAAACTCCCCATTTTTGGGCTGCTCAATCAGAAATACTACATTGATGAGCTGTATGCCTTGACCATTGGCAACCTCGTTTCTGCATTGGCCGTGATATGGCGGTGGATTGACCGCAACATCCTCGACCGCATCATCAATGGGACAGGATTGGCGACGCTCTTCCTGTCGCGGCTCAACTTCATTGTCGATGACACGGTGCTGAACGATGGCCCCGATGGGATCGCCAATGGCACAATCACGACGGGACGCGGCGTGCGGCATATGCAGACCGGCAAGGTGCAAGACTACCTTGGGTTTATCCTGACCGGCGTGATTATCTTGGGGCTTATCTATATGTATGTGGTGCAATCGTGATCGCGGTGGATAAGAGACAATGCAGGAGATTGTTTCTAGCTCTTGAAACGTGTTCAGAAGTGTCGTGTACGACGCGTTATGAGGATGTATACCATTCGACCGTTTTCAGAGCGGGTCGGCATCTCGGTAAAGACTTTCGAGCGGTGGGGGCGGGAAGGAATACGTCTTTCCCTCCGCATCCCAAGCAACCGACGACAATATACCGAACGGTTATACGGATTGTGAAATGATCGGAATTCATGAAAAAAGGCAGATGAGGCTTGTTGGTGCCGCATAAACCAACCGTCCCCGGTCGTGGCTACGTCGGGACGTAAAAGACGCCTGTGGACTGTGTGTAAGTCCTTCACCTGAGAAGGCTGTACAGGTCGAAGCAGGAATTTCGGAAATGGACAAAGCGTACTTTCGAGTACATTTGAACACGTAGAAAGTAGCAGCACTCGATGAATTTACCCTCCTACCTCATGGCCTCACCAGACGGCATCCCGTGGCTGAGCCTCCTGGTGCTGATGCCGCTTGTGGGGATCGTGCTGATTGGGTTGGCGGCAATCGTGCGGCTCGACGACCGGATCGTAAAGTATGGCACGGTCGCGTGGATGCTCATCCCCATCGGCATTGGCGTGTTCCTCTGGAACAGCTTCGACCCGATGGCAACCAGCGATGGCCAGGGGGTCATCCAGTTTGTCGAAAAAATCCCGTGGGTCAAGGCGGTGCGCGTCGATTACTTCTTGGGGGTCGATGGCATCAGCCTGCCGATGGTCTTGCTCACGGTCGTGATGGCACCGATAGCCGCATTGGCGTCGTTTCACCTTACCAAGCAGGCCAAAGCCCACTATGCCCTCCTTCTGCTGCTTGAGACAGCGATGTTGGGCTATTTCGTGTCGCTTGATTTCTTCTTCTTCTTTATCTTCTGGGAATTCAGCCTCGTTCCGGCCTACTTCCTGATCCAGGTGTGGGGCCGCGACGACCCCGACTCAGAGGATACAGCCAACAAACGGCGGTACGCAGCCTTCAAGTTCTTCATCTATACGATGGCCGGTTCGGCGGCGATGCTGCTGCTGTTTGAGTTCTTCTACCTCGCCACGCGCTCGGCGGGTTTCCCGACCTTCGACCTTGTGGTATTGGGACGGCTTGGGCAAGGGTTGCCGGTCGCCGGAACGCAGGGTACCCTCGCCGAGGTGATGGTCAACTTTGCGAGCAGTCTTGGCATTACGCAGGTGCTTGGCGGCAACCCGCTGCTCTACACCTCCCTCGCCTTCTGGGCGATTTTCTTGGCGTTTGCCGTCAAGCTGGCGGTGTGGCCCTTCCACACGTGGCTGCCCGATGCCTATGGCGAAGCGCCTATCGCAGGCTCTATCCTGCTATCGGCGGTGATGAGCAAGATGGGTGCCTATGGGATGTTGCGCATTATGCTGCCGTTCGTGCCCGAAGCGGCGCAACTCTTCGCTCCGGTGATGGGTGCATTGGCGCTGGTCGGGATTGTGGCGGGGGCATTTGGCGCATTGTCCTATGTGAAGGGTGATATCAAGCGGCTGATTGGATATACCTCGATCAACCATATGGGCTACGTGATGCTTGCGATTGCCGCGGCGGCGATGGCCGGAAATGTCTCAACCGACAGCCGGGCGATTGCCATCAACGGTGCGCTGATGCAGATGGTGGCTCACGGCCTCTCAACGGGTGGGTTGTTCCTCTTGGCGGGAGAGCTTTACCGACGTACGAACAGCTACACGCTTAGCGATTTTGGTGGGCTGCGCACCGTGATGCCGGGCTTTGCGGGCGTGATGGGCATTATGATGTTTGCCAACCTTGGGCTGCCAGGGTTAGCGGGCTTTGTGGGAGAGTTCTTTATCTTCCGGGGCGCGTGGGCGGCATTACCCCTTTTCACGCTCCTCGCCACGATTGGCCTTATCATCACCGCGCTCGCCCTGCTCCTGATGTTCCAACACATCTTCCTTGGCCCGCTCAACACCGCCTGGAACCATCTCAAGCCGCAGGATATCAGCCCGCGGACGGTGGAGTTTTGGGCCGCGGTGCCGTTAATCGTGCTGCTGCTGGTGCTTGGGATCTACCCCGCACCCATTATGATGCTGACGAACGCGGTGGCAACGCACATGGTTGGCGTGTTCATGTGACCGGCCTTCTGACCAGATTAAGAACCTGGACAAGCGATTGAAGGACAACCTATGCATCTTTTTGAGATCTCTCCCGATGTGCCTTGGTTGAGCCTCATTTGGCTCAGTATGGTGATACCAAGCATTCTCATTGCCATCATTCCCTCCAAAAAGCCGAATCTCATTCGGTGGACGGGGGCGGGCTTCTCATTTGTGTCACTCGTTCTGTCGGCACTCGTCTATATGGCCTACGATCCGGCGCAAGGCGGGTTTCAGTTTGTAGAGTCGCTCCCCTGGATACCCCAACTTGGCATCACGTACCTCCTGGGGGTCGATGGCATTAGCCTGCCGATGTTGATACTCAATGGGTTCATCATCTTCACCGGCTCCCTGATGAGTTGGAACATCGAAAACCGCCTCAAAGAATATTGGATTTTGCTCCTCCTGCTGACCACGGGGGTGTACGGGGTCTTTATATCGCTCGATCTGTTCCTCTTCTTTGTGTTCTACGAGCTTGCCGTGCTGCCGATGTACTTACTCATTGGCGTATGGGGAAGCACCCGCAAAGAGTATGGTGCGATGAAGCTGACGCTCTTCCTGATGATTGGCAGTGCCTTCGCCATCGTCGGGATGTTGGCGATTTACTTTGGCAGCGGGCTGCGCACCTTCAACATGATCGAGCTAGCGAACAACGTGACCTTCTCCCGCGCCTTCCAGACGGTCTTTTTCCCGCCGTTATTCATTGGCTTTGCGGTGTTGGCGGGTATGTTCCCGTTCCACACGTGGTCGCCGACAGGTCACGTGGCCGCGCCGACGGCGGTCTCAATGTTGCACGCGGGCGTGTTGATGAAGTTGGGGGCATATGGCTGTCTGCGGGCAGCTATGTGGCTGATGCCCGCAGGCGCGCGTGATTGGCTGCCTATCATCGCCGTCCTCACGATTATGAACGTGGTCTACGGGGCGACGATTGCGATGGCGCAGCGCGACTTCAAGTTTATTATCGGCTACTCATCGGTGAGCCATATGGGGCTTGTGGTAATGGCGCTGGCCTCAGGCACGCAGATAGGGCTGATGGGCGCAGTCTTGCAGATGTTTGCGCACGGCATTATGACCGGCCTCTTCTTTGCCGTGGTGGGGCGGATGATCTACGAACGCACCCACACCCGCCAACTGCCAGAGTTGGGAGGCATGTTCAAGGTCTTACCCTTTGCAGCCGTGATGTTTATCATTGGCGGGCTATCGTCGATGGGGATGCCGGGGCTTGCGGGCTTCTGGGCAGAGTTTAATATCTTCATCGGCGTGTGGGAAAGCTACCCCCCCATTGCAATCATCGCGGCGATTTCCATCCCTATCACGGCGGCGTATATTCTGCGGGCGGTTTTGCACGTCTTCTTCGACGAGGTCAAAAACCCTGAATTCTTGCACCTCCCCAAGATGACCTGGCAAGAGTATACGGGCGCGGCGATTTTGGCCGTCATCTTGATTGTCGTGGGGATTTACCCCTCCATCTTGACGGAACTGATCGACACGGGGGTTGCGCCGGTGGTGCAGCAACTGCACGGGGTCACTGGCATCGCGGGAATTTAAGAACGGGAACGGGGGTGCCCCCACACGCGGCGGGTATCCCCGGAGGTCTCCCTCTAGCTCAGTGTGACATGCCCCGCGCGGGGCATATGAACACCTGGAAAGTAGCAATGCTGTTGTGCCGGTACTGTTTCAACTAAGTGACATTCCACGCCTGCTACCAGAGATCTTACTTCTTGCGCTCGCCCTCCTGGTGCTTGGCTCCGACGTGTTTGAACGGTGGGCGAGCGATGAGGAAGCCCAACGCGAACGAATTGCCGCATCGGGGTCGCTTGCGGCCATCGGTTTGGGGCTGATCTTCGTCATTGCCCTCTTGCAGAGCGGCTACATCTACCGGATGGAACCGATAGCGGCAGATGCGTCAAGTAACTTTTTCGCCACGATGCTGCGCAATCTGCAGGCTGGCGGGCCACAAGGCCAAGATGCGTTGTTGGGCGCGTTTGCGACTGGCCATCTGACGATGATCGGGCGGTTGATCTTCATTTTTGCGGCGTTCCTGACCGTGTTGTTGACGTTGGATCATCGGCCCGACAACAACCCTGGTGAATTTTACGCGCTCATCCTCTTCTCTACGGTGGGTATGTGCTTGATGGCAGGCGCAAGTGAGCTTATTCTTGCCTACCTCGCCGTCGAACTGACTTCTATCCCGCTCTACATTCTGGCGGGCTACTTCCAGAAGGATACGAAGATCTCGACCGAAGCGGGGATGAAATATTTCCTCTTTGGCGCGCTCTCATCCGGCATTATGCTCTATGGGATGAGCTTGGTGTATGGGATTGTGGTATCGACCGTGCCGGAAAGTGGCCTCACCAACACCCTCACCCAATTCTCCACAATTGCCCAAGTGGCGGGCAATAACGAGTCCTTCCTGCTGATGTTGGGCATTATCTTTTTGATTGCGGGGTTGGGCTATAAGGTGGCGTTGGTGCCTTTCCACAGCTGGTCACCCGATGTCTACCAAGGCGCGATGACCCCTATCACGGCATTTATCTCCACCGCATCGAAGGCAGCCGGTTTTCTGCTTCTCTTCCGCGTCCTGACCGAAGCCTTCCCTGGCTTTGTCGGCTCGGCGACGTTGGAGACCTTCGGCGGGTGGACAAGCGTTTTGGCGGTATTGGCCTTGGCGTCGGTCATTATTGGGAACCTCGCCGCCCTGCCGCAACAGAATGCCAAGCGTCTGTTGGCCTACTCAAGCGTGGCGCACGCTGGATTTGTGGTATTGGCCTTGATAGCGTGGGCGTCGCCGCTGACTATGGATCGCTCTATCGGCGTGTCATCGCTGCTCTACTACTTGGTGGTCTACACCGTCACCAATATGGGGGCATTCGGTGCGTTGGCGGTGGTGTCGCAATCGGTCGGAGGCGACGACATTGACGATCTCAACGGCCTTGCGCAGCGCAATCTTGGCTTAGCCGTGCTCTTGACGATTAGTGTGCTGTCGTTGGCGGGTATTCCACCGCTTTCCGGCTTCCTGGCCAAGTTCTATGTCTTTATGGCGGCGTGGCAAGGCGGGGCGTGGTGGCTGGTGATTACGAGCATCATCACAACGCTCATTAGCCTCTACTACTACCTGCGCCTCCTGCGGGCGATGTTCATCACCGGCCCAGAGGAGCCAACGCCCATCAAGACGCCGCGTACGATGAATGCGGTCTTGGTGGTTGCGGTTGCGCTCATCCTCCTGCTTGGCATCTACCCCAACGTCGTGCTGACGACCATTGGGCAGGTGCAAGTGGCCACGGGGATGTAGAAATAACGCCACACGACACGTTACAACTAACGAACCAACGTTATAGCTAACGTTATACCTATCGCATGCAGTTTGACATTCTTACGCTGTTCCCTGATATGTTTATGGGGCCTCTGACCGAGAGCATTCTCAAACGCGCTCGGCAGGCAGGCCTCATTGACATTCAGCTGCACAATATCCGCGATTATGCGCACGACCGCCACCGTACTGCCGACGATGCACCGTATGGTGGCGGCGCGGGTATGGTGATGAAAGCTGTCCCGTTGGCGGGCGCTATCCGTGCGGTGGCGGGGGAGGGTGAACGTCGTCCCCCCGTCATCCTGATGACCCCTGATGGCCAGCGATTTACCCAATCTATCGCCTATGAGCTTGCCACCTACGAGCAGCTTGTCCTGGTATGCGGCCACTACGAAGGGATAGATGAGCGGGTGCGGGAGCAGCTTATCACCAGAGAGCTAAGCATTGGCGACTATGTGATGACCGGCGGCGAGTTGGCCGCGATGGTGATTGTCGATGCCGTGGCGCGGTTGGTGCCGGGCGTGCTCGATAGCGAGTCGTTGGTGGAGGAGAGCCATAGCGACGGGTTGCTTGAATACCCCCACTACACCCGTCCGGCGGTGTGGGAAGGGATGCCTATCCCCGACATCCTGCTGTCGGGCCACCACGGCAATGTCGCGGCGTGGCGGCGGGCACAGCGCATACGCCGGACGCTCCAACGCCGCCCCGACCTGTTTGCAGCCGCGGCGGCAGAGGGCTGTCTGACCATTGACGATTTCAACCAACTGGTTGGAGCGCCGCCAGAGCGTAAGAAAAAACGTCGCTGATAGCTTTACCAGCCGTCAGTGGCGGTAATGCGGCGGTAGGCAATCGGCAGTGTGAAGAGAAATCGCGACCCCCGTCCCATCTTGCTCTCCACAGAGATATCGCCCCCGTGCGCCTTGACAATCGCTCTGGTCAGGTAGAGACCAAGGCCTGTGCCCTGTGTCTTGCGGCGGAGGCGGTTGTCAATGCGGTAGAAGCGCTCAAAGACACGCTCTAGCTCTTCAGGCGGGATGCCGACCCCTTGATCAGACACGTAGAGAATAGCGCGTTCTTGCTCCATATCTGCCCGCCCGCCAATGCGTATCAAGCCGCCGTCGGGGCTATACTTGATGGCGTTTGAGACGAGGTTGCTAAGCACCATCCGCACCCGTTCGTAGTCGGCGTGGACGGGGGGGAATTCATCCGGGAAACGCAGCTCAAACTCGAATCGGTTATCCACCTGCGTCGCGAAGCCTTGGGTCACGTCTTTGGCAAGCTGCGGGAAGTCCCATTCGGTCATCTCCATGTGTATCCACCCCGTCTGCAGGCGCGATACGTCGAGGAGGTCTTGGATTTGGCGGGCGAGGCGGTCGGCCTCACCCTCAATCACGCGTAGCCCATCGCGGATGACCTCATCACTCCACTGTGCATCCTCGCGGCTCAATGTCTCTGCATAGCCCTTGATGATACTGACGGGCGTTTTGAGTTCGTGGGAGATGATCGACACAAACGTGCTCTGTAGCTCTTCCTCTTTCTTCTGCTCAGTGATATCCCGTACGTTGGCGATGGCTCCCAGGAAGGTTTGGTTAGGGCCGTATTGGGGTGCATAGCGGATTTGAACGTAAAATTCGCGGCTGTCGCGGTTGATGATGCGCCCCTCAACCACCGGATTGCTCGCATTATTACTCATATTATTGACCACGTTAGCCCCCTTCTGCAGCGGACAGCGATTGGTACAGATATCTTCATCCTGCTGATCGCGGATGTTCAAGATTTCTGCACAGGGACGGCCTATCGCCTCACTCCGCGGCCAGCCCGTGAGCGTTTCCATCGCCTTGTTGAAGGTCGTGATGCGCCACCGGCCATCAAGGATCATCACGCCGTCGGCGCTCTGCTCAATAATCGCATTGAGATGTTGCTTCTCACGCACCACACGCTGGTAGAGACGCGCGTTACTCACAGCAATCGCCGCCTGGCCCGCAAACGCCTGTAACACCCGCTCATCGTCCTCTGAGAAGCCGACATTGAGCGCCGCCCGAAACACGTAAATAATGCCGATATGCGACTCAAGGTAGGTCAGCGGCAAGGCAATCACCTGGCGCAAGCTCATCCCCGTCGTGTCGGCAATATTGTGCAAGATCTTCTCTGCCACGTCGCGAGAGGCGTCGAGCACGGCGGGGTCGAGGAAGGGGGCGAAGTCGGGCCATACGTCCTGCGGCAGGTTGGCGGAGGCGCGGATGCGTAGCGTTTCGCTGTCATCGTCCTCATACAGGGCAATAAAACCACACGTGCCAGCAAGCATTTCGACGGCAACTTTGATGACAATGTCTAATACGCTGTTGAGATCGAGCTGAGCGGTAATGGCACGGCTGATACGAAGGAGATTTTCACGTAATCGCAGTCGGTGATCGGGTAATGCTAACATGGTTCTAACGCTCCGTGTATGACAATCTAACAGAACATCGCTATACTAGGAGACAAGTAAATCGGAAGCAACGAAGAAGACAATCTAGAGACATCTTAGAGACATCTTAGAGACATCCTGGAGACATTCAGACATATCTCTATAGTACCAGATATATAAGGAGGTGTTCATATGGCAAACTTGGCACAATGGAACCCGTTTGAGGATATGGTAACACTCCGTGAGGCAATGAACCAATTGGTAGAAGACAGTGTCGTGCGCCCAATGAACGCAGTCGCAGGCCAACACCGCTCCTTCGTCCCAGAACTCAACCTGAGCGAGACCGAAAACGCCTTTGTGGTTGAAGCAACCGTACCGGGCATCAAGCCGGAAGATATTAACATCACCGTTGAGAACAACGTCCTGACTATCACCGGCGAAGCCAAACACGAAACCGAATCCGAAGGCAAGACCTATCACCGCATTGAGCGCCGCTACGGCAAATTCCAACGCACCATTACGCTCCCGAATACGGTGAAGGTAGACGCTATCAACGCTTCTTCAGAGAACGGCGTCCTGCACGTTGAGATACCCAAGGCCGAAGAAACCAAACCACGACGCATTACGGTGAACGTCGGGAAGACGGTCGAGGGCAACGGCAACGGAAACAGCTAATCCTCTCTCGCCACACTGAACATCGCTGAACAGCATACAAGAATACAGGAATAGATCGATCCCCCCTCCCACCACCGCGGGCAGGGGGGATTGTTATTGGTATGCTATAATCTACGGTGTTTAGGCTCATGCTAGGTTTGCGAGGAAATATAGAATACATATGATGCATCACATACGATACCGACTTGTCCTCTTGATCAGTGTGCTGAGTATAGTGACCGTGGCGGTGGGCGGGTGCGGGAGTGGGTTGTCGCTTGCGGGCGTCAAGCGCCTCCGCCAGAAAGCGCTGCTTGGCCACGGGCGGGTGGCACAGATTGTCTGGTCGCCATCGGGAGAGCGCTTTGCCGTGGCGAGTTCGGTTGGCGCGTGGGAGTATGACCCTCAATCGCTTACTGCCCCTCTCGCCCCCGTCGCCGCCCCCTCCCCCTCCGCCACAGATGCCGACGATGCGGCAGCCCCGCAATCAACCACCTCTACCGGCCCCCGCCTGCTGCAGGACGATATGATAGGCGGACGGGTGCAGAGTGTGGCGTATAGTCCTGATGGTAGCCGCCTCGCCGTGGGAAGCAATGACGGCGCTATCCGCGTGCTTGATGTGGTGACCGGCGAAGAGCGAGCGCTGCTCTACCAACAGGATATGCGTATCAAGCAGATTGCTTTTCACCCCGACGGCACGATGATCGCCTCTATATCGGGGCACGTTGAAGACCCTACCATCCACCTATGGGATATTGAGCGCGGCGAAGTCGTGCAGGTGATTGAGAACGAGACATGGTCGGTACAAAGTGTGGTCTTTCACCCGGACGGCACCCACATTGCGTTCGGAGATGCGCACGGCACCATACACGTATGGGATATTGAGGCGGATGAGGAGACCACCACGTTTGAGAGCACCGGAGGAGGTATCTATAGCCTCGATGTTGATGAGCAAGGCGATACCCTCATCAGCGGCTCCAACGATGGCCGTATTCGGCTGTGGTCGCTGGAGGATGAAGAGCGAATAATCACCTTCAAGGGCCACGATGGCTTGGTAAAGGGTGTTGCCCTCCACCCCGACGGCAATATCGCCGCCTCGGCTGGAAAAGATGGCAGTGTGCGGCTGTGGGATGTCGAGGAGAAGAAAGTCCGCAAGCTGCGCGACGCGAATGATGACACGAGTAGTAATGTGAGTGACGATGCAATGGAGGCAGTGGCCTTCAGCCCCGACGGGGAATGGCTCGTCGCGGGGAGTGGCAACGGCAGTATCGCGGTGTGGGAGGTGGAAACGCGGGATGAGATCGCCTCGCTCCCCAGCCAAATCAGCTATAATATCGCCTTCCACCCCGACGGCACCCTGCTCGCCACCGGCAACGATGGCGCTATCTCGCTGTGGGATGTGGAAACCCACCAACGCATTGCCCGCTGGCCAGCCAATGACAATAGCGATGACGGTAGCAATGACGGTAGCAATGACGGTAGCAATGGCGCTATTGGGACTATTGGGACTATTCACGACGTGGCCTTTGCCCCCGACGGTGCAATGCTGGCATCAGGCGGAGAAGATGGCATCATCCGGCTGTGGGACGTTGTCTCTGGCACCCAAAAACTGCAATTCCGCGGCCACGAGGGCAGTATTGAGAGCATCGCCTTCAACGCCAACGGGACATTGCTTGCGACGGGCGGTGTGGATAAGACGGTGCGGGTGTGGGACATAACCAGCCTGCCAAGCAGTGGCGATGTAGAGGGAATAGAGGATATTGAAGCAGTGCACGTGTTTGAAGACCACACTGCCCCCATCCGCCATGTCGAGTTCCATCCAACCAAAGACCTGCTTGCCACGGCGAGCGGCGATGATAGCAAACGTGGCAGTATTCGGTTGTGGGATGCCCAAACGGGCGAACAGCAACACACCTGGCCCGGCAACAACATCGTCGCCTTCCACCCACATCGGGACATCGTTGCGTTTGCTCACACAGCAGACCGCACTATCCGCCTGCAAGACTTTGTCGATAATGAACTCTGGTCGCTCTTGCAGGGGCACCGCAGCAACGTGACGAGTTTGGCATTCAGTCCAGGTGGCAGCTTTATCGCCTCAAGTAGCAATACTGAATTTACCATCAGAGTGTGGAAAGCAACTGAACAAGGGCGTGTTGGGACGGAACGTCTGATCGTCACCTTGCCGGGCCACACCAGCTCCGTGTGGGATCTCGCGTTTCAACCCGGCGGCGCACTGCTTGCATCCGCCAGCTTCGATGGCAGTGTGCGGCTGTGGGCGAGATAACGCATCGCGGGTGATGTTGTAGGGCTGGGACTACCCCTCAATTTCTTGGATGGCCTCATGCGGGGCCATCCCCCCAAATGCCACCTTCATTAGACCGGGCATATAGTAGTCCATTGTCTGGACGACCGGATAGATGGCATATTTGATGAGATTTCGTGTGAGCCGCTCTCCCTCAAAATCGATACTGCTCTTGTAGCGAACCTCGCCATCGGAAAAATCCATCTCGAAATTCCCGATTCGCAGCCCGTAGTTGGCACGGGTGATAAACTCTGCGACGGCAAGGCGCGAATCTTCGGCAACGCGAAATGTTGCGACCGCATAGAAGATAAACTGCTGCAGATCGGCGCGGATCTGCGCATAGCACCGCAACTCTCCGTGTTTGCCGAAGTAGTAGGAACGATAAGCATAGCGCTGCTCAACGCGTTCTGGGCTCCACCCGTCTTCTTCTAGAAAATTACCGAGCGTCCGAAACGCATTGACGGCGTTTGCATGTTCGGGACTCGGATCAAAGTCAGGTTCATATCCATTAGAAGCTGACTCACTCATGAGAAACAACCTCGCAATATGGCTTTTTCTATTAGCACGTTCTATCGTCCTTTATTGTAGCATATAGTACCTTGCCAGAGAAACACCAATTCAAGAACGAAGAATTTCACTATATGCCCACACCCGCGCCCGCACCTCATCCTGATCCAGCGCCCCCTTGCCATAGAGCCACCATGTGCGCAGTATTGCCCGCAACATCCCCAAGCGAATGATCAGCCGGTGCAACCCAAACACCATACGAGAGCTATGCTGTGCGAAGAAACGTAGGCGACTGCGGTAGAGCGCGATAAGCATGCGGTGGCGAAATTGGCTCGTTGATGCCCCGCCAACGTGCGTGATATGGGCGGCGGGTTCTTGCCAGATAGCCCACCCTGCCCGCCGAATGCGCCAACACCACTCAATCTCTTCGCTGTACATAAAGTAGCGCTCATCAAGCAGCCCCGCTTCGTAGGTCGTCCGGCCACGCACAAGCATACACGCCCCCAACGGGTGGTCGATGGCGAAGGGATGTTCGCCACTCTCCTGTGGGTAGCGCCCATGCCACCACGAATCATACAGCCGCCCGGGGAGCACTTCGCCCGGCGGGAAGAGATCTAAGACCGTCATCATCAGCGTGGGGAAGCGGAAAGCAGCCCGCTGCATACTGCCATCAGGGTTGAGCAGCCGCGGTGAGACCACCCCGACCCGCGGGTGCGCATTGAGAAATTGCACCAATGCCGCTATCGCGCCGGTGTGGACAATCGTGTCGGGGTTGAGGAGCAAGTAGTAGTCAGGCGGCGAAGCGAGGGCATTGGCCGTGTTTGTGGGCGGGTTGGCAGATGGCGGTTCTCCCCCCGCGCCCAGCCATTGCAACCCACGGTTGGTGGCGGCGGCAAACCCAAGGTTTTCCCCCATCGGCAAGAGGGAAATGGCGGGGTAATTGCGTTGTACCATCTCGACGCTGCCGTCGGAAGAGCCATTATCCACCACGACCACCGTAAGATGATACCCGTCGCTCGCGCGCTGCAACGAGTCGAGGCATTGGGCAAGGAGTGAGCGCGTGTTGTATGAGACGATAACTACCCCAATGGGGTTCAAGGCGTTTGTTGGGGAGGGGGGGGAAGATTGTAGAGCAGTCATAGGAAAGAAAAAGGAGCGGAGGAAAAGCCCCCCGCTCGATCAGCAGTTGCTGAAAGGACGATTAGATGTCGTAGTAGAGGAAGAATTCGTGTGGCGTGGGGCGCAGTTGCATGGGGATGACTTCGTTTTGCAGCTTGTAGTCAATCCATCCCTCAATAACGTCAGGAGTGAAGACATCACCCTTGAGCAAGAAGGCGTTGTCCTGCTCCAACGCGGCCAGCGCCTCGCCCAGCGAACCGGGGACAGAGCGGATCTTGGCAAGTTCTTCAGCGGGCAGTTCATACAAGTCTTTGTCGAGTGGTTCTGGCGGCTCAATGCGGTTCTGAATACCGTCCAGACCGGCCATCAACATCGCGGAGAAGGCGAGGTAGGGGTTGGTTGTGGGGTCGGGGCACCGGAACTCAACCCGCTTGGACTTGGGGCTGCTCGAATACATCGGGATACGGCAGGCCGCAGAGCGGTTGCGCTTGGAGTAGACGAGGTTGACAGGAGCCTCAAAACCGGGAACCAACCGGCGGTAGGAGTTGGTGGTGGGGGCGGAGATAGCCAACAACGCAGGTGCGTGCGCCAACAGACCACCGATGTAGTAGCGGGCGGTCTCGGAGATGTGCGCATAGCCTGTTTCGTCAAAGAAGAGGTTGTCGCCATCTTTCCAGAGGCTTTGGTGGGTGTGCATCCCGCTGCCGTTGTCGCCAAAGAGCGGCTTGGGCATAAACGTTGCGGTCATCCCAAACTGCCGCGCCACGTTCTTGACAATATACTTGTACTTGATGATATTGTCGGCGGTGGGGAGCATCTCGCCAAAGCGGATGTCGATCTCGCCCTGGCCTGCTGTAGCCACCTCGTGGTGGTGCAGCTCAACCTGCAGGCCGATTTCCATCATCTTCAAGACCATTTCGCTGCGGATATCCTGTTGCGAGTCGGTCGGAGCACAAGGGAAGTAGCCGCGCTTGGGGCCAATCTGCTGCCCGTGGTTACCTTCTACCATCTCGCGGTGGCTGTTCCACCATGCTTCGTCGCTATCGACGGCGTAGGAAGCGGTGTAGGAGTCGGAGCGGAAGCGGACATCGGAGAAGACGAAGAACTCAGCTTCGGGGCCCCAGAAACTCACATCGGCGATGCCCGTTTTCTGGAGGTAGGCCTCGGCCTTGCGGGCGATGTAGCGGGGGTCACGCGAATAAGGCTCTGCGGTGACAGGGTCGCGGATGTCGCAGATAATCGCGAGCGTGGGGATATCGAGCATTGGATCGACAAAGGCCGTGCTCGCATCTGGAACCACCAACATGTCGCTCTCATTGATGACCTGAAACCCACGGATGGATGAACCGTCGAACCCAAGCCCTTCGGCAAAAGTGCTTTCTTCAAACATCGCGGCGGGCACGCTAAAGTGTTGCCATGTCCCGGGGAGGTCGGTGAAGCGCAAGTCGACCATCTTGATGTCGCGTTCCTGGATGAGATCGAGAACGCCTTTTGCATCCAGTGTCATAGAGTGAAGCTGCTACTTTCTAGGTACTCAAACGTGGGTAACCAACCCACACAATGCGTCTGCTTAGTCGGGTGCTCACGGAGCAGGTGGAGCGCCACGAGAGTGGGCTTTGCATGTTGGGGCACTCGTACAAATCGTACAAAAGCGCCGACCGTACAAACAAAAAACAGCGGACAACTTTCGGTAGTTGGTGCCCACTGTGGCTATAAATACTCGCCCTTGTTACAACTCTTGCTATAACTCTTGCAATATGTTGCCGCATTACCTGCTTATTGTACCCGATTCGGTTTTGGGTTACTATGGTGTATATGTACAAAAATTACCTTAGACCATTTGGATCATGTAACCAAATTACCCCGTCTTGTCTCTCAGCCGATGTCTGCCATCAGCCGGTGTCAGATATCAGTCAGCCATCAATCATCAATCAGATATCGGCGGGGGTTTCGGCGCGTGCCGTGAAGTAGATACCTAAATAGGGGATATTTGCATCAGCGCCGGGAAACCGCTCTAACATCACATGAGTTGCTTGTTTCCCAAAGTTGTGCCGATAGGTAATGAGTACATGCTCCCCTGGCCGCTGGTTCATCAGATGGCTACGGAGATCGAGCACCGACTTGACGGGAATACCATTCACGGCGACGATGCTATCGCCCTGGCTGATACCGGCGCGCGCTGCCGGGCCACCGCTCTCGACGCGCGTCACCAAAACGCCGCTTTCTTGCATCAATGCCGCCTTCACCTCGCGTTTGCCCATATCGTAGCCCATCACCCACCCACTGATGCCACTCAGCGCGCCACACCAGCTGCAGATCAATACATTGATGATCACCAGGGAGAGTGTTCGCTTCCAACCTCTCATATGCAGCCTCTATCCTCTTGCCAACACGTTGTCTCAATATGAAGTATTATAGCATGCTCCCCCTCTCCGCGGCTACCGGCAATATATGGACAAAAGGAACATGGCAATCTGCCGCGTGGGAGACCCAACATCGGAACATCGTGTTGAGTGATAGGCCACGCGGCATGTCTAGCGGCATGTTTACTTGTGCATCGTTAATCGTTATATGTGGGAGAGGGAAGGATTAGGTGGTGCCGCAATCGGGGGGGAGTGGGGAGGATTCTTTATCCTCGCGCAGCCGCTGCGCCAACTCCGTCCGCAGCGCAACCGTGCGGTCTTTCCCCAGCTCTTCGCTGAGCGTATTCCAGAACCACTGCCACGCTTTTGGCTCCACCTCCAAGCCGCTTATCTCCGACGCAACTTTGCGTTGGCGGGCTTGCTGCTCACCGCGTTCAAGCTGATTGGAGATCTCAGCGTGGCACCATTCTTGCGCTTTGTCCAAGCTCTCAAACATACAGCCCGCCCAAATGCGCCAATAGGGAGCATCGGCATATTCGATGTACGCCGTCCACTTATACCCCTTGCTGCAGAGGGCGGCAACAGCGTGCCATCCGTGTTCTGTCGTTTCCCATTGGGGATCGTGGGTTGTCTGTGTCATACCAAACCTCGTTTCTTGTGTGTGCAGGAGCAAACGAGCAGGCAACGGTGTTGGGCATTGTGAGGCTCGTTTTTCCCATTTGTTAATTTTCTCTGGCTACATCCCTTGGGTGCGCAAGATGAGGTTTACGCCTTGCAGCAGTGTTCCGGCTGCAATCGCAGAACCAATCACCCCCGCCACGTTCGGAGCCATCGCATGCATAATCAAGTAATTTTGCGGGTCTTCCTTCTGCGCGACGACGTGCGCCACGCGGGCCGCATGTGGCACCGCCGACACGCCCGCCGACCCCAGAAGCGGGTTAATCTTATTGCCCTCCTTCAGGAAGAGGTTCATCAGTTTGGCCGCCAATACCCCCGCGGCGGTGGCGATAGCAAACGCAATCGCGCCCATCAGGAAGATGACAATGGATTGCGGGGTCAGGAAGCGGTCTGCCTGCGTACTTGCGCCGACCGTCAGCCCCAACAAAATCGTCACGCTATCCACCAGCGGGTTGCGGGCGGTGCGCGCCAACCGTTCGGTCACGCCGCTCTCCTTGAGCAGGTTGCCGAAGAAGAGCATCCCCAAGAGCGGCAGGGCGTCTGGTGCGATAAACACACACACCAACAACGCGAGCACCGGAAACATCACCCGCTGAAGCTTAGTCGCCACTTTGGGAGCGGGCATACGGATGAGCCGCTCCTCCCGCGATGTCAGCAACCGCATAATCGGTGGCTGTATCACGGGTACCAATGCCATATACGAGTAGGCCGACACCGCAATCGCCCCAAGCAGGTCAGGAGCCAGCTTGGTGGTGATAAAAATCGCCGTTGGGCCGTCCGCCCCGCCAATGATCCCAATGCTGGCAGCAGTGCGGATGAGGCGCATAGGATCGTCGGGATCTGCCAAGCCCAACTGCGGGACAAAGGTGCCAATCAAGATGACGCCAAACAGCGTGGAGAAGATACCAAACTGCGCGGCGGCCCCTAATAAGAGGAGCTTTGGCTGCGCAATGAGGCTGGAAAAGTCCGTCATTGCGCCAATGCCAAGAAAGATAAGCGGCGGATAGATCCCCTTCTCAACCCCTTGGTATAAATACCATAACACACTGCCATCGGACACGATTCGGCCCCCCTCAACGATGGGCCCCTCGTAGATACCAATGCCTGAGCCTTCCACAAAAGGAATATTGCCCAAGATGATGCCAAAGCCGATGGGGACGAGAAGGAGCGGCTCAAACTCTTTGACAATAGCGAGGTAGAGAAAGACACCACCGACAACGATCATGACGAGGTTGCCGGGCTTGTCTAACATCAAGTAGAACCCGCTATGTTGGAGATATTCGAGGATTGCCTGCCAGAGCTGCCCCAAAAGTATGCCTGCTACTTTCTAGGTGTTCAAATATACTCAAAAGTATGCTTCGTTCACGTTGCCCATCAGCGGGAGGGCTGTCCTCTTGAGAGCGAGAAGAAGTCTCCGCATTATTCAAAGGTTAACAAGACTTGCCCTTGTTGCACCGCATCACCAACGGCAATGTTGATTTCCTTGATGGTGCCCGATGAGGGAGAACTAATATTGGTATTCATCTTCATCGCCTCAAGTACAAACAACAGGTCGTGTTCTTGCACTGTATCACCCACCTTCACCTTCACCTCATTGACGACCCCCGCAATCGGCGAAGTGACTTCATTGCTACCGGGGCGTTGGGTGGTGCTGGCGGCAGGTTGAGCTTGTTGCGCCTTGGGGAGCGATGGCGCTCCGGCGGGGGCCCCGCTCGACCGCTGCGGTTGCTGGACGGACGTGGCAGGGGGGAAGCCGTAGGACGCCCCCACATCATCATCGTCCTCCAACACCTCGACTTCCACATCGTAACTCGTCCCATTGACCGTAATGCGTAGTTTTTTCATCCTTTTTTGTGTTCCTTATCTAGGCGTTCAGACCACCGAACAATGCAAACCCACTCTTCTACCGTCTTGTGGTGTGCGACCCCATAATCGTGATACGTCCCTGCTTTGACCACACCGTTTCGGCGGGGCCTGTGCGGTAGCGAATGCGCTTGACACGCACCGGCTTGCCCAAAGTAGAGGCAGCGGCGGCGGCGATGGCAACTACCACCTCAGGAGGGATGGTATCAGGGGAGAGGGTGGAGGGCACGGGGTGAGAAACAGCGGGGGGTGAGTTGGTCGAGGCCCACTGGTGAAGACGC
Source organism: uncultured Chloroflexaceae bacterium (assembly GCA_964526735.1). GTDB lineage: Bacteria > Chloroflexota > Chloroflexia > Chloroflexales > Chloroflexaceae > JAAUSY01. Next base: position 52,346 of record CAZGLO010000006.1, read on the forward strand.
TGCGATATGGTCATAAGGATGAACAGCAGGAAGAGACCCGTAAATACAACGGCCATCCCCGTCACGGTGAGTTGAGCACCAAACACGAGATCTTGCATACGCACACCTTTGTCTATTTGCAGATTTGGAATTCAGCTGAACCCCGGTGTTCACTTTGCTTAGAGCGGCATAAGGCCGTGTTTCTTGGGCGGGCGGAGGTCGCGCTTGGTTCGTAGCGACTCGAGCGCCAAACTCAGGTAGCGGCGGGTATCTTTCGGCTCGATCACCTCATCTATCAGGTTGCGCGCCGCGCCCACGTAGGGGTTGGCAAACTGCTCTTCATACTGGCGGATAAACTCTATGCGTGCGGCTTGGGGGTCGTCTGCCTTCTTGATATCGTTGCGGTAGACGATATTCACCGCGCCTTCTGCGCCCATCACCGCCACTTCGGAGGTTGGCCACGCCGCGACGCGGTCGGCCCCCAAGTCTTTGGCACACATCGCCAGGTAGGCCCCGCCATATGCCTTGCGCAGGATGACGGTAATCTTGGGGACGGTGGCGGCAGAATAGACAAAAAGCATCTTTGCGCCGTGGCGAATAATGCCGCCATACTCTTGCTGCACGCCGGGCATAAACCCAGGCACATCAACGAGCGTGACGAGTGGGATGTTAAATGCGTTGCAGAAGCGAACAAAACGGGAAATTTTGTCGGACGAATTGATATCGAGCACCCCGGCCATCACCATAGGCTGGTTCGCGACAATGCCAATCGTGCGGCCATTGATGCGAGCAAACCCAATAACGGCATTTGCGGCATAGTGTTCTTGTATTTCAAGAAAATCGCCATCATCAACGATGCGATAGATTACCTCTTTGACATCGTAGGGTTCACGAGGGTCGTCGGGAATGATTTTATTCAACGACGGGTCTTCGGTAATCACCAAATCTTCATTCCCAAAGTCTGGTGGGTCTTCGATGTTGTTGGGAGGAAGAAAATCGAGCAATTTTTGCGCAATCTGAATGGCATGTTCGTCGCTTTCGGCGATAAAATGCACCACGCCACTCTGGCTTTCTTGCGCATACGCTCCTCCAAGCTCCTCCTCGGAGATTTTTTCGCCGGTCACTTGTTGGATAACCTGCGGGCCGGTGATAAAAAGCTTGCCGACGCCTTGCACCATGATGATAAAGTCGGTGAGGGCGGGGGAGTAGGCCGCGCCGCCCGCGCACGGGCCAGCAATGATAGAGATCTGCGGCACCACGCCAGAGAGCAGGACGTTGCGGTAGAAAATACGCCCGTAGCCGCTCAATGAACCGATGCCTTCCTGAATACGCGCTCCACCGCTATCGTTGACGACCACAAGCGGAGCACCACACTTCAGCGCCAACTCCATCGTTTGGCAAATCTTGTCGGCGTGCATCTCTCCCACAGACCCACCCGACACGGTGAAATCTTGCGCTGCGACAAACACCTGTTTCCCGTGCACCGCGCCAGATACAGTAATTACGCCGTCGCAGGGGAGATCCTTGCCGGTCATCCCAAACGAAACACACCGATGTTTGGTGAACATAAACAGCTCTTGCGTGGTATCGGCGTCGCACAGCAATGCAATGCGTTCGCGGGCCGTCAATTTCCCACTCTCGTGCTGCTTCTCAATACGCGATTCCCCTCCTCCCTTGAGGAGGTGTTCTTTCTTCTCACGAAGCTGTTCGATCTTACCTTTGGTTGACATTCCAAGCCTCCCGTAGCTTTGCGGGGCACTGGCCGCAATGAGCGGTAGAGTAGTCACCATCTTAGCACGGGACTTCTAAATCTTCAACACGTTTCGGAGAACAAACCAAAACCGATCACCTCTCGCTTACAAGAAGTGTTTGTGGAAGTGTGAGGAACCTGGCAATACGATTAGCAGATTTGGCGATACATTCCGACACATCCTCGCGAACGTATGCTATAATTTTGTAGAGAGACCACACATGGTGCTGTATACCTGAGATATCGTTGGAGAATCGAAGTGTCATCTCCAATACAAGGGCTTTTATGACTGTTCATCGACGAAGTATCTTTATTCACGGGCTTGAGGGGAGTAGCCAGGGGTTCAAGGCCACGCACTTGCGCCAACACTATCCAGACATGCTCGTCCCCGACTTCCGAGGCCCGATAGACGAACGGATGAAACAGCTGACCCACTACCTCACGGCAGATGACCACCAAGAGGGGAGTGGAGGTCAACCGCAGCCGTGGGTCATCATCGGGTCGAGTTATGGTGGATTGATGGCGATTTTGTTTGCGGCACAGCACCCAGACCATGTTGCAAAGCTCATACTCTTCGCACCGGCGCTCACCCGGCCGTTCTACGCTGGAGAGTTCCCACCGCCGGTCACCACACCAACCGTCATCTATCATGGGCAAAACGACACTGTTGTCCCACTTGAACCTACCCGTAAATTTGCCGAACGTGTGTGTACCAACCTGACGTTTCATGAAGTAGACGACGACCACAGTCTACACACAACGTTTTTACAGCTCGATCTTCCTCATTTTTTGGACTAACTGAACGAAATAGAGGAACGTACGTTACATTTTAAGAACGTCTGTGTAAGCGAAAAACCGTATTCCTTGCAAGCGGCTCTGTGCGGCGAGTATCTAGTAGGCCTTATGATGCATCAAACCACCGTGTCGTTTGCCAAAACCCATGAGCGGAAAGGATCTTCTGTTATGCGACGGTTCGCTATACTCTTCACATCGTTCGGCCTGCTCTTCCTCCTTATTGGCTGTATGACCCAACAAAGCACCACCCGAATCACCAGCGATGCAAGTGGCACGAATGAGATTATCATTGGCTACACCCACGAGGTCGTTCAGGAGATGGGGGTGAACCCCTACGATGATTTGCAAGGAACGGAGCAAAACCAGCCCTGGCAATGGAATACAGAGATCGTCCCTTGGGAGGACGACACCTACGCCGGAGCCAAAATCATGATGCGGTTCACTGAACTCAATATGATGGTCGCGCAGCTGAACCGATACATTGGCACCGACGAAGAAACTGGCGAAGGTACATTCAAAGCCTTTACCGTTGAGCGCAACGGCGAATCCTTTGTCATTCGGACGGTCTTCGAACAAGTTGAAGAAGATGAAGCCTTCGCCGATTCCAAGGTCACCCTGACCTTTGAGATGCCGCGGGTCGAGTCTATCACCCTCCATGAGTACGCCACCCTCGAGGAAGACCGCGTCACGTGGGATGTCCCAATGGGCAGAACAGGTACCTACGAGTTCGAGTTGCATGGATCTCTCCAGAGCGCGGTCATGTGGGACGACGAGGAAGGCCCCGATCTTCCCTTCCGCGAGCGCGAGCCAGAAAATATCTTTGAGGTCAGCCCGTAATGTCCTAAACCTGAGCATATGTCTCAGAAGCAACCACAATCACCACAATCATGGTTATCTCAACCATGGCATCACCGTCTCATCGCCTCTAGCACTGCATTTCTCTGGAGGCTTGTTCTCGCCTTTTTGAAGATCGTCGTCCTCTTCCTTCTGTTTCTGATTGCATTCGGGGGGGTCTTATACTACGTATATGGCAAAGACCTCCCCGACCCCGAACGTGTTCGCCACTACCACGCCTTTGAGACCACCAAAATCTACGCCCGCGATGGCCAGACCCTCCTCTACGAGCTGATCGACCCGCATGCAGGCAACCGCACGGTCGTGCCATTCGACCGTATTCCCCGCGTGCTCAAGGACGCGACGATAGCGGTTGAGGACGCCAATTTCTACCAACACTCCGGCGTTGACCCACGTGGTATTATCCGGGCGCTTTGGCTCAATCTGCAGTCGGGGAGGATCGTCAGCGGGGGGAGTACCATCACGCAGCAGCTTGCGCGGACGCTTTTTTTCCGTTCGCGGGAGGATGAACAGTCATTGCCCCTGCATCAGCGCTATGAGCGCAAGGTACGGGAGGCGATTCTCTCCTTCCGAATGAACCAAAAGTACTCCAAAGACGAGATTTTGGGCCTCTACCTGAACGAGGTGTATTATGGGGCGCGGGCGTATGGCGTTGAGGCGGCTGCCCAAACCTACTTCGACAAGCACGTGTGGGAGCTTTCTGATGCCGAAGCGACGCTGTTGGCCGGTCTCCCGCAATCGCCCTCCATCCTCAACCCCTTCAAGAATATGGATGGAGCGCGTGCCCGCCAACACATCACGCTTGACCTGATGGTGAAGAACCACTACCTCACCCCCGGCCAAGCAACGACCATCCGCGCCGAGCCAATCACCCTCATCACCCCCACGACCAAGATAGTCGCACCTCACTTTGCCTTTTATGTGCGCGATCTGCTTGAAGAGCACTACAGCCCCGAACGGCTCTACCGCGGCGGGCTAAATGTCACCACCACGCTCAACCTCTACTGGCAAAACCAAGCGCAACGCATTGTGCAGGAAAATATCGCGGCGCTGCGGGAGCGCAATGCGACAAATGCTTCCGTGGTGATACTCTCTCCCGAAGGGGAGATTTTGGCGATGGTGGGGAGTGTTGACTACAACGACGAATCAATCGGTGGCAAGGTGAATGTTGCGCTTTCCCGCCGCCAACCCGGCTCTGCCTTGAAACCGCTTGTCTATGCTACCGCCTTGCAGCGCGGTTGGACGCCTGCCACCGTCATCTGGGACACCCCAACTGAATTCACCTCCGGCGGGACGGCCTATGTGCCGCTCAACTACGACCATGCGTGGCATGGCCCCCAGCGAATGCGGACAGCCCTCGCCAATTCGCTTAATATTCCCGCGGTCAAGGCGTTGGAGTTTGCGGGGATTGAGTATTTTGTCTATGTGGCGCGGCAAATGGGCATTACCACCTTCGACGACCCCTCTCGCTTTGGCCTCTCAATGGCGTTGGGCAGCAATGAAGTGCGGCTGCTTGAATTGACAGATGTCTACAATACCCTGCGCAATGGAGGACACTACCGCCCCGCCAACGCCATCCTGACCGTCGCAAATGCGGAGGGAGAATTGCTGGAGCGGTGGGGGACGACCACGCCAAAGCAGACCCTTGGGCGGAATGGCGAGCAGATCGCCTATCTTATTACCGATATGCTGAGCGATAACCAAGCCCGCCGCATGATGTTCGGCTACAACAACGTGATGGAACTACCTGATGGCCGTCCCGCCGCCGTCAAGACCGGCACCAGTAATGATTGGCGGGATTCGTGGGCGCTTGGTTATACACCAGATGTCACTGTTGGGGTGTGGGTTGGCAATAACGACAACTCTACGATGCACGAGATTGCGGGATCGAATGGGGCCGGGCTGGTATGGCGCGATATTATGATGGCCTACCACGAAGGGATTGAGCCCAAACCCTTTGAGCAGCCAGACCGCATTACCGAACGCACGGTCTGCGTGCCCACCGGCAAACTCGCCACCGAAGCCTGCCCCTACGCCGTGCGGGAGAAGTTTATCGAGGGGCAGGAACCCGTGGAGCCAGATGTTTTTTTTCAATCAGTGAAGGTGGGCGGTGATGGGTCGTGCCTTGCGATGTCCTACACCCCGCCGGAAGAAGTACGAGAAGCCCGCTATGTGCGCTACCCGCCAGAGTTTCAAGCGTGGGCCGAACGTAATGGCATCGCGCAGCCACCAACCGAACCCTGTCCGCCCCCTCAACAGCCATCCCACGCCGTCGCGACACTTGAACCCATTGGCGCATCGGGCGTGGTCTCGCAGACGGCGGTCTATGTCACCGGCACAGCGCGTTACCCCTATACGCTTGAGGTTGGGCAGGGAGAGTCGCCTAGCCAATGGCAGCAAGTGAGCCGCGGCAATAGCCCCATCCGCCGGGGGCTGTTGGGCGTATGGAATAGCGCCACCACCCCTCCTGGGACATACACGTTCCGGCTTCGTGTGACAACCCCCGAAGGGATGCAGGTAGAATCACGGCAACGCATTCAGTATCAAGCCGCTCAATAGCTTTTGGAGGAGTGTGTATGCAACAGCACGTCCCGCACGTCCCAAACGACTCACATATCCCGCACATCCCGTTTGTCGGCCATCAGAGTGAACTCGCGTATATCGACTCGGTCATTCAAGAATGGGGCACCCGGCGCGTCATCTGCATCGACGCCCCTCCCAGCTTTGGTAAGACATCCCTTTTGCACGAGATCAGGCGGCGGCATACGATTGACCACCTTCAAAAGATGCCCCTCCTTGTGACCGACATCTTGGATTTCAACAACCTATCGCTGCACAAAGCCCAAAACATTGAATGCCGTATCTCGCATATGGTCAGTGGCCGAGTGTTTGACCCCTTCACCCGCGTACTGCTCAACTGGCGCAAGATGGAGTTGGCGGGGGCGGTGGAGGAAGAACTCGCCCACTCATCGCATGCCATCAACCAAACCTTCCTCGACTGCTGCAATATCATCTCGGCGCGGATGGTCATATTGGCCGATAGCGTTGAAATGATGAACCAAGATGCGTCGTTTTGGTTCCTTGACCAGGTGATTAAGCCGATCCAGAATATCGTTGTCTTGGTAGCGGGCCGTGGCGCGGCTCATCTTGGCGAGCGGCTGCGAGGGTCGTTTGGCGAGGATGCACAGACGATCTCCCTCCTCCCGCTCTCGCATCAAGGAGCCGAAACCTACATTGACCACAAGCAGCACGCGCGTCAAGGGTTTGTCCCGCACGATTTGGCACGAAAGATTGTCTTGCTCTCGCACGGCAACCCTCTCTACCTCGACATCGCCACAGAGATGTACCTGCAAAAAGAGGATTTGGCGTGGCTGCACGATGTCTCTCTGCAGACGCTGGAAGATTTCTCAAATGAGGGGGAACATCCCGCACAACGCCAATTTGAGCGGCAACTTGCCCATTTCCTGGTCAGCAGGAAGGATCACGACCCAGAGAAATGGCTTATATTGCTCCTCTCGCACATCTACCCGATGGATAGGGAGATGGTCGCGGCACTCTTCCGCGTCTCGCAGCAGACCGGCGATGCATTTTTCCACTCTATCCGAAGCCTCCCCTACGTCAAGACCCTCCCCAACGACCGCATCTGTCTGCACGAAACGGTGCGCTCTCTCATCAAGACCTATATCTGGCCAGATATCGACCTGCAGCAGGATGAGTTTCGGCAGAGTTTCCGCGCCGCGGCGGTGCATGTGGAGCAGCGGGTCGAAGCGCTCAACCGGCTGATTGAAGAGCTACGTGACCAAGAGCGCCAAGCCTATGAGCGCGACGATACCGAGATGGCCTGCGAGTCGTTCTTTATGCGGTCGGGGTTTGAGCTAGAGGTACAACGCCTCCCCGTGCGGCATTTGGGCTATTCGCTGCTTGCTGACACGGATGAAGGGTTGCAGACCTTCGTCTCCAGATTTGACGCCGCCACGCAAGCATACCGCTTCCGGTTGCGCAAAATGCTGCTACGGGAGATGGAAGAGTATGCACGACGGATATCCCTTGCCGACACCTATGAGATGACCATTCGGCGGGCGGAGGTTGCACTTGACAATATTGACTATAAGACGGTCGAATCGCTCACCAACGACATTCTCAACCGTGAAGAGTTGCGCGATGGCTATCCAGAGCGACGGGTCGAGACCCTCAACCTCCGCGGCAATGCAAGAGCACGGGATGGGCGGTTTGACGAGGCCAAAAGCGACTTTGAGCGCGCCACCGAAATGGCCGAAGAACACGGGTTGGTGGAGTGGTTTTTCCGGGCGCGGCACTCCCGTGGGTGGGTGTATTTTAGCCAAGGCTCCTACGAGGCCGCGATGGAGGACTACCTTGCCGTCTACCAGCATTCGCTCCATATCGAAGACTTTGATCAGGCCGCCTATGTCCTCGACAATATGAGCTATGTCCACGTATTGCGGGGCAAGCGGCAGGCGGCGTTGGAGTGTAGCTCTGCGGCGTGGGAGCTGCGTAACGAGATTGGTGGGCTGCGCGGCCTTGCGCAAGTCCAGACCACGTTTGGGGAGATATACACGCGCTTCAACCAACCCGCCGACGCGCTTGCCGCCTATGCCAAGGCTTTGAAGATATTCGACGCAGAGCACGACCGTGAATGGGTCAGCATCGTGAGGTGCGGGCGGTCGTATGTATTGCAGCAGCGCGGCGAACTCGATAAGGCGGAGGAGGATTTGCAGTGGGCGCTTGAGCACGGCCCCACCTACCTCAAACCGCGCATCTTCTACTCCCAAGCGATTATCCACCAGAGCCGCGGCAATATCGGACAAGGGTGTGAGAAGCTGCGGGCGTGCCGAAGTATCAGCCAAGCCTTTGGCGACACCTTCCACGACTACAAGAGCTTTGCCGATTTGGTTGAGATGGCGTGGGATTGCGATGGCTGTTCGCAATGGCAGGAGTTCCGAGAGGAGCACACTCGGCTCTATAGCCACCGGACGGGGGCCGACGCGTTGCGGCTACGCGGCTCGTGCTTGCGCAAAATCGGTGATCTTGCCATCTGCGACGGCTGCTACCAAGAAGCACTGCAGATGTACCAAGAAGGGCTGCCCATCATCGCCGAGTATGAAATCCACGGGCGCTATACCATCCGCTCGCAATTGCGCCAAACCGACCAGCGATTGCGGGCACGGGTGGAGCCGGAAGTGCTGCGTATGCTTGGGCGCGACCTATCACAGTTTTGGCAGGAGCGGCAGGAGCTTTTGACGATGTACCCCGAAATGCTCCTCATCTTCCACCGCTGGCAGAAGCTGTAAAACGTACGGACATACGGACGTACGGTATCTCCCAACACAAACGGAAAGGCGCACTCCCTTGTCAGGCCTCATCAACGGCAACCGACGGGGAAGTGCGCCTCTTTCGTTGCGTCTATGCACCTATCACGATGCACGTGACGCTTCGTTATGCCCGAATCGTCGCTTGGAGTTCTTTCTCAAGCACCTTGATAATCTTGGCGCGTACCTTTGAAAGCTCACTGTCGCTAAGCGTGCGTTCGTGAGAGCGGAAGGCGATCCGGTAGGCCAAACTCCGCTTGCCCTCGCCCACCTGCGGGCCAGTATAGACATCAAAGAGCGTCACCTGCTCAAGCAAATCGCCCGCGCCGCGCCGAATAAGTGCTGCCACCTGCTCGGCGGGGATGTCGTGTGCCGCCACAATCGCCAAGTCTTGCACCGTGGCGGGGTAGCGGGAAAGGGTTGTGTGAGCGTGTGTCTGCGGTTTCACCAGGCCGAAGAGCAGATCGAGGTCGATTTCTGCCGCCACCACCCGCGGAATGGCAATCTCAAACCGTTCGCACGCATCAGGGTGAAGCTCGCCAAAGACACCTATCTGTTCCCGCACCATCTCAACCGCCTTCTTGTTCTTCTTGCGAGAGGGCGCTGGGTCGATATCGACCGGCCATTCAATGAAGAGTTTGGCGGCGCGGCCCGGGTGAAATCGCTCGTCGTCGGTGAGTGGCTCAAAGACGGCGGCGGTTTCCAGCCCAAGGCGGGAAAGCAACGTCTCAATCACGCCCTTCATATCGAAGAAGTCGAGCGGGGTCTTGGATGCTTCGCTCGTATCGCACCACACCTGCGATTGGCGCGGCCCGGCCATCACGATGCCAAGCCGCCGACGTTCCTCTGGCAGCCACCCCTCATCACAATCGTCCGCGGCGGCGGCGATCTCCTCATCAACGTGCTGCTCCTTGCGCAGGAAGACGTGGCCAATCTCAAACACCTTGGCCCGATCCCGCTCCCGCAGGTTCTGCGATACCGCCTCCACAAGGGAAGGAAGCATACTGCGTTGGAGATATTGGCGTTCGGGGGAGATGGCGTTGCTCAGCCGAAAATACCGCTCCTCCACCGCCTCCGACGGGTTGAGCAGCGCAACGCTCTCCATATTCGTCAGCGAGTAGGTGATGAGATCGTACAGCCCGCACCCCACCAACACATCGCGCACCAGCCATTCGCGCTCAACATCGGGGTGAACGTCGGCGGGGGGGAGTCTATCGGCAAGGCGCGTCGCAGGGATTTCATCATAGCCGTAGATGCGCGCGACCTCTTCGCACAGGTCTGCCAGCATCGTGACATCTTGGCGGAAGGACGGCACCGTCACGCGGACGGTGGCGGGGTCAAGGCCCATACTCACCGCATAGCCAGCCAAGTCGCCCATCCCCGAATCGCGGCATATCTCGCACTCAAAGCCCAACGACTGCAAGATACCACCGACCTCATCCGCGCTGAGACGGATGCCGATAAGGCGCGTGATTTCGCTTGGGCAGAAGTCAAGCGTAATCGGCTGCCACGGCTTGGGGAAGGCGTCGATCAGCCCTCTCGCCACCGTCCCACCCGCATACTGCCGCATGAGTTCAAGCGAACGATGCTGTGCCGCGGTGGCGATATTCACGTCAACCCCGCGCTCAAAGCGCCGCGATGCCTCACTGGGAATTTTGAACCGTTGGGCCGTCCGGCGCACTTGCCGTGGCTCCCAGATAGCCGCCTCCAAGAGAATGCGCGTGGTTGTGTCGCGGACTTCGCTGTCTTCGCCGCCCATCACCCCCGCAATCGCCAAGGGGCCAGTCGGGTCGCAGACAAGCAATGGCGATCGTTGGTCGGGCGTGGCGGGGGAGAGGTCATGCGTCTTGCCATCTAAGGTGGTCAACCGCTCCCCTGGCTTTGCGGGGCGGGCGATGAGGTGTTGGCCCTCCACCTTGTCAGCATCGAAGGCGTGGGTCGGCTCGCCCCACTCCAGCATCACGTAGTTGGAGATATCAACAATGTTGTTGATGGGCCGCATCCCCGCATAGCGCAACCGCCGTTGCATCCACGAGGGCGATGGCTTGACCGTAATCCCCTCGATCAGCCCCGCCGTGAAGCGGTAGCAGAGGTTCTCATCCTCAATCGTGACCTTGGCCCGCCCTTCTATCGCCGGGCCATCCATTTGCACCTCTGGAGTGGGGATGTGGAGCGGCTTGTTGGTGATAGCAGCCACTTCGCGGGCAACCCCCACCAACGATAAACACCGTGCCAGGTTGGGGGTGATGTCGATATCAAGCACCACATCGCCTAGCACGTCGCGGGCGGGCGTTCCGGCGGGGATATCTTCGTCAAGCAGGATAATCCCCTCGTGCTCATCGCTCATGCCAAGCTCTTTTTCGCTGCAGAGCATCGCATTGCTCATCACGCCACGCACTGGCCGCCCCTTCAGCGTCATGATGACCTTGCCCTCTTTGTGGCCATCGTAGAGGCGAGTGCCTTCCTTCGCAAACACCGATACCAATGGGGTTTCTAGTCGCCCTTGGCCTTTGTAGGGGAAGAGGTTGGGGGCACCCGTCACGACGACATGCGGCTCTGTGGCCCCGTAATCCACATCGGCAAGCACCAGCTTGTCGGCATTGGGGTGCGGGCGGACTTCAAGCACGTGCCCGATGACCACCTGCTCTGGCCCCCACGGGAGTTCTGCGCCCTCCACCCCAATATACTCGACTTTGGCGACCTCTAGCCCCGCCATGGTGATTTGGTGTGCCAATGTGTCGGCAGGGAGGTCTATATCAACAAATTCTCGCAGCCATTGTAATGGCACTCTCATGCAAGCAACCTCGCACTTTCTCTATCTGCTCGTATGCTTTTGTCTCCAAAAGAAAGATGGTACGTTATTGTACGTTATGTGATCGTTTGCTGGTTATCGCCCACATTGTGTGGGGTTTTTCGCCTGCTGGTAGACGCGGTTGAACTCTTCGAGGTAGCGGCTGGCAAGCGCACGGTCATCAATGATAAGCAGATTTTCGTCGTTGGTATCCTCTGCGCGCTGGGTGTAGTTGTACGACCCCGTGATGACCGTCTCATCGTCAATGATGATGACTTTATGGTGCATCGTATAGCAGTTGCCATCGCGGTGCACATCCATCCCCTCCTCCTGCAGCCGCTCATACTCCGAACCAATGCCGCGGGCGTTGCGCTTCTCAAAGACGCCCTGCACCGTCACCCCTGCATCGTGCCGCTCGATCATCGCTTTGCCAATGGGGTCACTCGTGTAGGAGAAGGTAAGGAACTTGATGCTTTTTTGAGCATCTTGCACCCGCTCAACCACATGATCGGCAACGCCATCCTTCGGCGAGAAGTAGTTTTCGACTGTCATACCGTTGTATTGGACGACTGGATTGGGGGTCAGCGACCGTTTGCTATTGCCGAAGTTGCCCTGCATCATCTGCTCAAATTCGGCGACATAGTTTTCAATAATATCCGGTATGGTGATACGCAAAATATTGTTATTGTTGCGGTATGTGCCGTTAATCGTCATATTCCACGATCCTGTCCACACCACCGCGCGGTCGATAATCGCAAACTTGCTGTGGAGGAAGGCGGTCGTATCTTGCCACGAAATGGGGATATTAGCATCTTCCATCCGCCCCGCCCACTCGGCATCTTCGGGGTCTTCAAGCTGTTCGCGGTCGAGAGCAAGGCGCACCGTAAGGCCGCGTTTTTTGGCGCGCAGCAGTGCATCCGCCAGCGCCGGAAGGTTATATTCAAACGCCACCACCTCAACCGACTGCTTAGCCGCATCGATATCGGCAATCAGCTCCCGCTCAATGGGTGGCGGGGTACGATTTTCCGCCTTGTCGGGGTAGACCAGCGAAGGCGTGGTGAAAACCACATCGATGGCAGTGGATTGTTGGGACTGCTGACCCGATTGAGGGCTGGAGGGCGCGGTAGATGGTTGGGTGGCTCTCGCACATCCCCCCTGCGCCACGCCAATCAGGATAATAAGGAGGAAGCTGCCAAGGAGCGACCATATGCGGTTGTGGTGGGTATGGTAATGCGGAGTTGTCACTTCTATATCTCCTTTGTGAGCAGTTCCTCTGCCCGCTCAACTAATCGCTTAGCATCGTCGGTCTCTAGAGCGGTGCGGGCGGCATGGCGCACGGCCCACCGGATAGCCCGCACCCGCTGGTCGATCTCCTCGTCGGAGTCGTTGGGGTTGGCGGCGGCAAATACGGCACGTTGGCTGGCCCACTCGATCAAGAGCGTTGCGCGTTCGTCGGTCAAATCGCCGGTCAGCCGCTCATCCTCTAGAATGGCTTCTGCGGCGCGTTGTTGGCGTTTGGAGAGGGGATCGTCGGACATCATTCTTTGTCTCCTTCCTTTTGGTTGTGTGTATCTCGTGCTGCCTCCTCCAACGACTGTTCGGCGCGCTGTCGGCGGGTGAGGTCTTTCTCCGGCTTGCGGAACATCAATACGTCAAACATCGCGTTGGGGTAGTAGTCGATCAGGAGGTGGATACCATTGCGCCGCCGCCAGAAATAGCCCAACACCACCCCAATGATGAGGAGGGTACCAGCAACAAAACCGCTCGCCTGTTGGTTCATCGCGATTGAACCGACAATGTAGATGAAGAGCATCCCAAAGACGACGCCCTGCGAGACTTGGAAGAGGAGCACAGGCTCCTGCGTTTGCCGGTAGCCGTAGAGGTAGGCGAGCGCCCACCACAGCTGAATCAACGCAAGAAACCCTGCGATAATAACCAGTGCCATACGTTCTTTCCCTTTCGTGCTATAATGCCATTCTCCCGATTATAGCATTGGTTCGCTGAACACTGGAGTGTCTGTTTGGGCTATCCTATGATGATTCAACAATAGTTAGCTCTGCCTGACCGGCGGTGAGGGTAGAAAGCGCCGCCGCGCAGCCTTCGTAGTCGGTGATGGGGATCGACGCCGTGATGGTCACATCGGCGGCAAATTCTTCGCTGAGGATCGTCGCGTGGTGTTCGTCCAGAAGGCGGCAGGTTGGGGTATAGTCGCTGTAGGAGATGGCAAGCAGAATGGTGTGCGTGGGGATGCGCTCGGAGCGGGGGAGAATATCAAGCACTGCCTTGGTGGTATCGCTGTAGGCCCGCACCAAGCCCCCCGTCCCCAAGAGCGTCCCGCCAAAATAGCGCGTCGCCACGACCGTGATATCGCCCAAGCCGCTCCCCTGCAAGACCGCCAGCATCGGGCGGCCACCCGTCCCCGATGGTTCGCCATCGTCGCTCATCCCCGCCGTGACACTTGCACCGTACCCCGCCAAAAAGGCATAAACGTGGTGCGTTGCATCAGGAAATTCCTCGCGGATGCGCGCAATGAACGCTTTGGCATCATCAACCGTCGGCGTGTAGTCAGCGCTGCCAATGAACCGCGAATTGATAACTCGTATCTCCGTGCGGGCAAATGTCGCCGGTATGGGGTATCGTTCCGGGGTGGTCACTCGTTATCCTTCTGTTTTTCCGTCTCTGAGCCTGTTATACGCTTCCGACCATGCAGGTACTGAAGTCACTGGGATAGGGTGTTCTGTGCATAGTCTGAGTGTATCACGATCAACGCCCAAAGTACATAATAAGCTCTCGATTGTTTGGGTCTGTTTGTGTTTGCATACCTCAAATGTATCACACCCGATGATCCGACCGTCACCTTTTCGGACAGTCTTTCAGGCCACCTCATCACCCCGCCTCGCCCAACAACCCGCGGCGGCACAATTCATCGTAGAGCAC
>CAZGLO010000007.1:0-34453 GCA_964526735.1 uncultured Chloroflexaceae bacterium
ACGGGTGGAGGAGCGAGCACAAGCCCAGGTGCTTTAGCTCTGGGTAGCTGACACAAGATACACGATGCAAGACAAGCCACGCAGTGATATCGCATATTGCCCCTATGCAATGGCAATGCATGGAGGATTATCTGTTGGGCTTAATCTCGCACATTGACAACCACCCGGCCACGAACCTTCCCGGCCAAGATATCCTCCGCGACGGTGGGGAGATCGTCAAGCGAAACCTCTTGTACCATCGCCTCAAGCTTGTCAAAGGGGATATCTTTGGTTATCCGCTCCCACACAATGCGCCGCCGCGGCAGCGGGCACATCACCGAGTCGATGCCCAGTAGGTTGACGCCACGCAGGATGAAGGGGAAGACGGAGGTGGGGAGATCACTCCCGCCCGCCAAACCACATGCCGCCACGCTCCCGCCGTAGGAAGTAGACCGCAATACCCCCGCAAGCATCTCGCTGCCGACGGTATCCACCGCGCCACTCCATCGCTGCGATTCGAGGGGCTTGGAGGACTCAGTGGCAACATCTTCGCGGCGCAAGAACGAATCAGCACCAAGGTTGCGGAGATAGTCGTGGTTTTCGGGACGGCCAGTCACTGCGACAACCGTATAGCCGAGCTTGGCCAAGATAGCGACCGCAATACTGCCAACCCCGCCCGACGCACCAGTCACAAGGACTTCTTGGCCCTGCGGCGACACGCCGTGCTCCTCCAACGCCGAAACGCATAGCATCGCGGTGAAGCCAGCCGTGCCGACAATCATCGCTTGCCGTGGTGTTAAGCCTTTGGGGAGCGGGACAAGCCAATCGGACTTGACGCGGGCCATCTGTGCATAGCCGCCCCAATGCCGTTCGCCAACCCCCCACCCCGTCAGGATAACCGGATCGCCTGCGCTGTAGTCGTCAGATTGCGATTCGACGACAGTGCCGACAAAATCAACGCCGGGTACCATCGGGTAGGAGCGGATAATCTTCCCTTTGCCCGTGACGGCAAGCCCATCCTTGTAGTTGACGCTCGAATAATCAACAGAAACCAGAACGTCGCCATCGGGAAGCGCTTGCGGCTCAAGGTCTTGATATGTTGGCTGTACCCCGCCGTCGTGCTGTTCCAGGACAAGTGCTCGAAATGTAGACATAATCTGTGCCTTCCGGTATGCTTAAAACGGATTGATGTGGTAGATGCGTCCTTCCGCACCTTCCTGTGGTGCATCAATTTCCTTGCCAAGCATGGTCTGGCCGGTGATAGCACTAATCGCCCCGATCAGCACCCCAAGCGTGTAGGTGGGGCAGGCACATTCGGTCGCCCGGACGGTAAAGCCCCCGTCGTCGTTCTGGGTGATCTCCTGGATGAGGCACAGTCGTGTCCCATTGATGCCAAATGCCTTGTCAAGCTCTTGCTGAATGGCATCGGCAGTTTGGTGGCTCCCTGTCAGCCCGTGCTCTTCTATGAGGTCTTGCCCACGCTGTCGGCCTGCATCGACGACAAGCGCACGGCCCGCCATTTCCTCAGAATCCTCGCTCAGATATCGAAAACAGACAACATCCATCCATGGCCCAAGAGTCGGGCGATTGACTTTGATATCTTTCATAGCACCGCAGTGCGCGCACCCTGTGTTGGCTCTGCTCGTCGGGAAGAGATGAGGGGACGCACCGCTCCTCCTTTCTTGGGAATACACACAGTACAGTTTGAGATCATGCTGAGATCATGTTGAGATCATGTTGAGATCATGAGTTCAAAACCATGAATTCAAGACCGTGAGAGAGATTGTTCTCGGCCAACCATTCGTGTGCCCTTCAGCATACCACACATTTGGCCATCCTGCGTACCTATACCTCAAAACGCAGCACAGCAAAAGGCCTATCCCCTGTGTGAAGGGACAGGCCTCTCGACTGGAAGGATACCTTGGAACGAAATGTTGCTCTTGATTTACGGCTTTTGAGGGGTGTGGTGGTGATGACCGCCACCCCGACCAGACCGGCCGGAGCGTCCGCGGCCACCACAACACCGACCATGACCGTGGCCACCGTGCCCGTGACCACCGTGGTGCTCATGAGCGTGGCCACCGTGCCCGTGGTCACCGTGCTCATGACAATGATGGTGATGTCCTTCGCCGTGGGCGGAGCCGTGCTCGTGCCCGCCGCAGCCATGGCCACCGTGCCCGTGTCCATGTCCGCATCGTTGCCCACGTCGTGGAACATCTTGGTTTTCTCGTCCGGGAGCGTTATTGCCTCCACAATATCCGGCACCGCGACCGGAACGTGGCCCTTGTCCTTCGGGGCCTTTGCGATTTCCTGCTGGCATAATTGTTTATCCTTTACTAGATATCGTTACCTACCGTGCTTCCTGTGTTTATTCTTGGTTTGCGCGCTCTCGATGGTGCCGGTGTTCGCGGCAGCAGGTGGCGCGGCGGAAGAAATTCATCTCTCCTCGTTGGTCGGCTTCGGAGAATGGACAGAATACGATAAGAAAGGTTGCTGTCTCATCACCGCCATTCCGCCACGAGTGCGGGAGGGTGGCCTCAAACACGAGGCTGTCTCCCGAGGAGAGCAGGTAGGGTTGATTGTCGACATAATATTCAACGGAACCATTGATACAAAAGATACATTCTGCTCCCTGATGAACCGTGGGAGGGTTGTAGGGCATATTGCCTTCTTGCTGTTCTCCCTCCTCGTTGTCACAACGGGCGAGAGGCGGGGACGGCAACGTAATTACGAATGCCTGTAGCCCCATACTGGTGAAGGTTGCGCAGAGGTTTTCTGCTGTCCCATTTTGAAAGGGCACCGCCTGCCGTTCGTGAGCGCGTTGGTAAACCACACGACGCTTTGGGTTGGGCGCTTCAAAGAAGGCCGTAATCGGCGTGTCAAGGGCGATGGCAAGCTGTTGCAGCGTGTTGACGCTGGGTGAGACCTTGTCGTTCTCAATCAAGCTCAACGTATTGACTGCCAGCCCGCTCAGCTCTGCGAGCGCCCGGATGGAAAGACCGCGTTCCTCTCGAAGAAACCGCACCTGCCGTGCTACATTGATGTCCGCTGCCTGGCCACCGTAGACTGTCATGTCCGTCATGTCTGCCCTATCGTGGTGGGAGGCGGGGCGGTTGCGACATCGGCGTCGCCCCATTCGGGGGGATTTGGCTGTGTGTTCTTCAGACACAATCTGTCTTTCCTGGTGTGCTACAAGAATGTCTCTGTATCTTGTCCAGTATTTTAGTTGATAATTTTCATTTTGTCAAGGGGGTAACCAACATATTGTGTATATTCTTCGATTCGATCTCCTCCCGCTCCCTACGCCTAGCCCTTCGTGTGGTGCTATAATAGAGGAACGTTCCTGGCCAAAGCACACCAGCCACGACCATCGATATATCGCATAACCACGGGCAAACCGCAAGACAAGGGGCCTTCTATGAACATCATGCGACCACGCTGGAAAAAGGTTTTTCGCGATATCTGGCTCAACAAAACGCGCACGCTCCTCGTCGTGCTCTCTATCGCCGTTGGCGTGATGGCCTTTGGGACGGTCGCCTCGGCGCGTACCAATGTATTGCAAGGGCTACGCACCTCCTACCTCTCCATCAACCCCGCCAGCGCCATCATCAGCACAGAGCAGCCCTTCAACGAGCCGCTGGTTGAGAATATTCGGCGGATGAAGAGCGTGCAAGCGGCAGATGGACGACGTGCGGTGCCTGCGCGCATCCAAACCGGCCCAAATGAGTGGTATGATATGCAGCTCTTCGTCATCCCCGACGACGGTGAAATGTATGTGAATGTCGTGCGGCCAGAGAGCGGTGCATGGCCCCCGCCCAAACACGCCATCCTCATTGAGCGGAGTTCCCTTACCAAAACGCAGGCCAAGGTGGGCGATGAGGTGACGGTTGAGATGACGGGTGGCGAAAAGCGCACACTTCCCATCGTTGGCCTGACCCACGATATGAGTACCCCTCCCGCTCCCATCGCTGGCAAAGCGTTTGGATACATCAATTTCGATACGCTGGTATGGTTTGGGGGCGACCGCTCCTACGATGAGGTTGAGATTGTCGTGGCAGAGCGGCCACTTGATAAAGAACATATCTGGGATGTGGCCAACGAGGTCGCCGACAAGATTGAGCGCAGTGGCCGCGAGGTGGAGGTGACTGACGTGCCGGAGCCTCGCCAACACCCCGCCGAGGCCATCATCCCCACGATTTTGCTTATCCTTGGGGCGTTGGGTATTCTGGCGCTTGTGCTGAGCATGTTCCTGATTATCAACACGATTGAGTCTATTTTGACGCAGCAGGTACGGCAAATCGGCATGATGAAGGCTGTTGGTGCGCGCAGTAGCCAGATTATGGGCATCTACTTTGGGATGGTCTTTATCTTTGGCATTCTCGCACTGCTGATTGCAATGCCGTTGGGGGGATTGGGGGCGTTGGGGCTGACCAAATTCATCGCCAACCAGGTGAATTTCGATATCCACGACTTCACGATCCCTACCCTGGTGATTGTCCTCAAGACTACTGCCGCGATTGTCCTCCCCCTGCTCGTCGCCATCCCGCCCATCTACGGCGCGGCCCGTATTACTGTGCGGGAGGCGGTCAGCGATACGGGCGTTGGCAATTTGGCGGAAGGAGGGCTGTTCGACCGTATCACGGCTGTTCTCTCATTCCTCCCCCGCCCACTGATGCTCTCTCTGCGCAACACCTTCCGCCGCAAATCGCGGCTTATCCGTACGCTTGCGGTGCTGACATTTGGCGGGGCCATCTTTATGAGCATCTTGACCGTACGAGCGTCGCTCTTCCTGACGCTGGATGAGTCGGTCGACTCCAACCTCTACGATGTGGAAGTGCGTTTCAACCGACCGTACCGCAGCGCCAAGGTGGAGCAGGAGGTGACGAATATCCCTGGTATTGTGGGGGTGGAGAGTTGGGGGCTTGCCCGCGCCTACCCCGTCCGCGACGACGGCAGCGAGGGCGAACGGGTGGATCTCTATGCCCCGCCTATCGACACAGAGATGCTTGACCTGAAGATTGAGGCGGGGCGCTGGCTGATACCGGGGGACGGTCGGGCAATTGTGCTCAGCTCAAACTATGTCAATGTGAAAGAGCCGGGGACAGAAATTGGTGATAGGATTGTGCTCAAGATAAACGGTGAAGAGTATGCGTGGCGGATTGTGGGGATATCGATGGAGCTTCGCCCGCCAACAGACGCCGCACGCGGCTATGTCACCTACGATTCCTATGCGCGGGCGTTGGGCAAGATGGGCCTGGCTGATACGCTACAGATCACGACGGAGCAGCATAGCCCGGAATACCAAGAGCAGATGGTACACGCGCTTGAGCACTATGCCGACCAGATGAACCGCCGTGTCCGGCTGATTACCAGCCTTTCGCAAGACCGTGCGATACTCAGCGAGCGGTTCAATGTCTTGACGATGCTGCTCTCGATTATGGCGTTGTTGATAGCGATTGTGGGTGGTATTGGGCTGACCGGCACCATGAGCATCAACGTAATCGAGCGTACCCGTGAGATTGGCATTATGCGGGCGATAGGCGCGTCAGACGGGGCAATACAGCAGATCGTGGTGGCAGAGGGTATTATTATTGGGGTTCTCTCGTGGGCGATCTCGATCTTCCTCTCGATCCCCATGAGCCGCCTGATGGCGGGGCAAATCGGCAAGCAGTTGCTCAACCAGCCACTGAGTTATACCTACGCATACTACGCAATAGGGGCGTGGTTGGTGTTGATTATTTTGGTCTCTGCCGTTGCCAGTATGGTGCCTGCCCACAGCGCGCTCCGCGTGACAATCCGCGAAGTGCTTGCCTACGAGTAAAGCGCAGGAAAAGGGAGATAGCAAGGGGCGGGGCACGTGGCTATCAAGAGCGGATATACCCCTTCAGGAAGCTCTCAAACTTTATCTTATCCGCTTCGGCGATGGCATCTTTGGGGATGGCAAGGAACGCCCCGCCATCAAGCATCAGGAGGTAGCACTGCGCCATGGTGCCCCAATCAACAAAGCTATCCCACGGGAGGTTGGTGTTGTGAACCGGCGTCTGGACATCAACCCCGTTCTTAGATAGCTCGTAGCGCGTGTGGAGGAAGAATGGCAGATCGTCGCGGTTGGAGGCACGTATCACGCTCACCACGCCGACGACCAGGTAGATGAAAAAGGGTGGCCATGCGGCCCACAACAGGATAAGCGGCCCGTGCATAATGGCATACACCGTGATGGCTGATGCTGCGAGTGCAAAGAAGTAAAAGCTAGGCCGCTGAAAGTGGCGGGGGATCATCAACCGCTGAAATTGTTCTTTGGTAAGGGTAAATTCTATGACCATACTGCCATTCCTCGTGTTGCTACCGTGCGCCCAAACCCCTATTGAGGTCGTGTTGCTTATTCTGCGGCGATAACTGTACCATACCCCCGCGACAGAGGCAAATCTGAGAAGCAAGGATATGGTACAGTAGTGGGCGGGAAGAGAAGATAACCGAGCGGAGTATAATTGGGAAGTAGGTGGCAATCCTTTTGGGTAGGGTCGCCACAGAATCAGTGCTGGGAGCCTTTTACTATGCCTTTGGAACCACGAACCAGTGGAAGTGTTGAATATGTAGACCACATGGGCAGCGACATTTCGGTTGTCAATGCCGCCCGCGTCAGCTTTGGCAAGCACAAGGAGGTCTTTGACGACGACGACGAGCGCTTATTGCGCTACCTCATCACCCATGAGCATATGAGTCCCTTTCGCCATGTGTTCGCCACGCTGCGGGTGACGTGCCCGATCTTCGTTGAGCGGCAATGGTTCACCCACAAGGTGGGGACGGCGGTCAATTCTATCTCTGGCCGCTACGTGCAGTATGACTTTGGCTACTGGATGCCAGAGTATTTCCGCAAAGGGACGCCAACTATCAAGCAAGGGTCGCTTGACGAGCCAATCGAGCAAAATGAGGAAGCCCTTGCGCTCTACCGCGAAACGTGCGACCGGGCGGTTGAGACCTACCACCGCCTCATCAATGAATATGGCGTCTGCAAGGAGCAGGCTCGCACCCTGCTTGGCCTCAACACGATGACACAGTTTATCTTTAGTGCGAGCCTCCAGGCCTGGTTTCACTTTTACCGCCTCCGCACCGACGCGCATGCCCAGGCAGAGATACAGGTCTATGCCCGCGAGGTTGGGCAGATTATGGAAGGCCTTTTTCCGCGGACGTGGAAGTGTTTGTCCGAACATGGAATGTGAAGAGGAAATAAAAAAACGTTATGA
This sequence comes from uncultured Chloroflexaceae bacterium, assembly GCA_964526735.1. Lineage (GTDB taxonomy): Bacteria > Chloroflexota > Chloroflexia > Chloroflexales > Chloroflexaceae > JAAUSY01. The sequence continues at coordinate 7,224 of CAZGLO010000007.1, forward strand.
GTATCAAATCGGATCGCTGGATACGGAATATGGCGCTCGAACACCAGATGATTGAGCCGTTTGTGGATCAACAGGTACGTTCGGGGGTGATTTCCTATGGCCTCTCGTCATATGGCTACGATATGCGGGTGACGGATGAATTTAAGGTATTTACCAATGTGTTTAATGTGATTGTTGACCCCAAAAACTTCAATCAGCGATCATTTGTCGATATCAAGGCTGATTATTGCGATATCCCGCCCAACTCATTTGCGTTGGCCCGCTCAGTTGAGTATTTCCGTATCCCCAGAAATGTTTCCTGCATCGTGATGGGCAAATCGACCTACGCACGCTGCTTCCGCGGCGATACGCGGGTGGCGCTCGTTGACGGAACATCAGCCACCCTGGAAGATATGGCAACCCGCGCAGAAAAGGGGGAGACGTTTTGGGGCTACAGCATTGGCCGCGATGGCCATCTCCTGGTGACGCGCTTGGAGCAACCACGCTACATTGGCCGCGACGCGCTCCTACGCATCAAGCTTGACAACGGCAAAGAAATCACCTGTACGCCAGACCACCAGATGATGCTCTGCGACGGCACGATGGTGATGGCAAATGAGCTTCGCGCTGGCACCTCCCTCATGCCCCTCTACCGCAATGTCAGCCACGGTTTTGAGTATGTCCACCAACCGCTCACGGGCACTTACCGTCCGACGCATTGGCTGGCGGATGAGTGGAACCTCCGACACAACATCTACCACGATACGCCAACCACCTATCGGCTCCACTATGATGAAAATCACCGCAACAACCGGCCAGAGAACATTATGCGGGAGCATAGCAGACACCACGATGTGGTTGCGACAACCACCGACCAGGTAATGGGGCAGACAACCTGCCTGGCAATTGGCCAAACAATTGACCAAACGATAGATGAAGAGCGAGTACATGTCTTTGCCACGCACCACCCCACTACCACCCTCAATCACAAGGTGGTCAAGGTCACCGAGCTAAAGGGCGACCACGATGTTTATTGCTTGACGGTGCCGGAAGCGGGGAATTTTGCCCTCGACGCGGGGGTATTTGTGTCAAATTGCGGCATCATCGTCAATGTAACGCCACTTGAGCCAGAGTGGAGTGGCCACGTGACGATTGAGATAAGCAACACGACCCCGCTCCCCGCCCGCATCTACGCCAATGAGGGGATTGGGCAAGTGCTGTTCTTCGAGGGCGATGAACCGTGTGAGCGTTCATACGCCGACAAGAAGGGGAAATATCAGTCGCAAGAGGGGATTGTGTTGCCGCGTATCGATATAAACTCGTAGCTGGACACGCAGAAAAGCACGGGGTGACCACAATAGTACAGAAATAGTACAGATACACACCCGTGCTCCCCTTTACCATAGGACTTGGTTATTACCTACGGCCCAAAAACACTGTGCTCAACGCCTACCCACCACTGTGTGAGCGGGTTGCCCTGCGCCCACTGTGTGAGGTTGGTAAGCTGGCCTGTGGCAAGCAGCGCGCCCATAATGATGAGCAATACGCCGCTGGCAATGCTTGTCGTGTGGAGGTAGAGCGTCCACGGGCCAACCTGAACATCAAACCCGCGTCCGCGGATAATCGTCCAGAAGCGTGAGCCACTCCCCAAGCGACTGAAGAAGGTCGCCAGGAGGATGAGCGGCATGCCTAGGCCAAGTGAGTAGATGAAGGAGAGAATGGCCCCTTGGAAGATGGCGATGCCTTCTTGGGCGGCGAGAAGGGTCATAAGTGCCCCCAAGATCGGGCCAATACACGCCGTCCACCCCAGCGCAAAGGTCGCCCCGTAGAAGTAGGAGCCGACAATGCTTGCGTTTGGGCGTTCTTCCACCTGCGGGCCAGAAAATCCTTTCCCAAGCAGGCTCATCACCCCAAAGATAATCACGATGATGCCGCCCCAAAACGTCAAGGCGGATTTGTTGGTGAAGAGCGCTGAGCTTACTGCCGTCGCACTTGCGCCAAGAGCCGTCATGGTGGTGGCAAGCCCCAGGAAAAAGGCGATGGTCATAAAGACAATATTTCGCCGATTGGCTTGAAAGGTAAAAGCAAAGTAGGCCGGAAGAATGGGGAGGGTGCAGGGCGAAAGAAAGCTCAAAATACCCGCCAAAAAGGCAGGCCCCGCCAGCACCAAAACACTTGCTCCTCCAGCCTGCGTGGGCGCTGTGCCCCGATTTCCATACAACACCATCGAGATGATTGCCAAGGCAACAACTGCCGCAACGGCAGAGATAATGACCCGGCGATCCCGAAGGAGTCCACTCCCCTCTGTATTCGTAGTCATACCAACAGTTTCCCTATTTTCCTATCTCTATTTGCGTTCCGTCTTGGTGGGGAAGCGCGTCCCCTCGCGGCGGAGGGCGGCGGCTTGGTCATCATCAAGCGGGCTTTCGCCAAAGAAGTAGACAATTTGCTTGGCAATGTCGTAAAGGTAGCGCTGGCGTACCCATTGCCCAAACTTGCCCATTCTCACCACGTCCATCCGCCAAATCAACTCGGTTTCATTAAACGATTCGCCGACAAGCCACACCCGCTCCTCTTCGTTGAACAAGGTGGCCAATTTTTGATTGCGCTGCGCCAAAATAGTGGCGTCCGTGCGCGGGTCAATCGTTTGCATGCGTCCGTTCTGCACCGTTTGTACCGTTTGCACCGTGCAGCTCTTCCTTTCTGGTTGTCTCTCGATCAGAGATCGCAACGATATCGCAACGATATCGCAACGATGATCGCAACGATATCGCAACGATATAGGAATCAGAACTCCATGATGCCATAGACTACGGCCAAGCGCAAGCGGGGAGAGTGGAATAATGAGGAGTTTCATGTGGTTTTGAGGGGGGGAGTAGTGCGATTGCCCTGGCCGTTTTGCTTTCCGTAGACAACGCTCTTATAACCGTGCTATAATGACAGCCGCGAATAACCGTTCCATTTCACACGAAAGCCCGCATCGCAGGCAAGACTATAAGTTAGAGACCAATATCTAGAAAGTAGCGGTAATCTACGAGTGAAGGTTACGACAGAGAGACTACCGAACAGCACCCTTGCGTTAGACATAGAACTCGATCAAGACCAGGTAGACAAGGGATTGAACCGCGCCGCGCAGCGTATCTCCCAAAAATACACGATACCCGGCTTTCGGAAGGGCAAGGCACCACGGTTCATCATAGAGAACTACCTTGGCCGGGAGACGGTGCTTGAAGAAGCCACCAGCGACCTAATCAACCGCGCCCTCAAGCAGGTGGTCAAGGAGCAGGAGATTGTACCGGCAGGCCAGCCGAGTGTCGAATCGATTGAGACGGAGGAGGCCTTCCGTTTCCGGGTGACCATCCCTCTCCCGCCCACGGTGACGCTCAACAACTACCGCGATATCCGTGTCCCGCTTGAGGAAAAACCCGTCACCGATCAGATGCGGCAGCACGCCCTTGACATGATCCGCGAAAAGCACGTCGTGCTGCGCGAGCTTGAGGAGATGCGTCCGGCCAAGGAGGGCGATCAACTCACGCTCAAGCAAGAAGTCTTTGTAGATGGCAAGCACGTCGAAGAGGACGAAGACAAGCAGGTGACCACCACCAACGCCGTGCTTGAACCCAACCGGCTGTTGGAGGGGCTATTTGAAGGCCTCAACGGCATAGAGATGAACGAGGTTCGTGAGATTACGGTCACCATGCCCGAAGACCACGAAAATGAACAGGTACGCGGCAAAGAAGTTACCTTCAAATTTGAGCTGACCGGCATTCAAGAGCGCGTCCTGCCTGATTGGGATGAAGTCCCGCGGCTGGAAGACGAGTCGTTTGAGGGCACCACCGATGAATGGCGTCAGACCGTCTACCAAGGGCTGGAAGACTCCGCACGCGCCGCGGCAGAAAATGGCGTTATCGATGGGTTCCTAGAACAACTGCTTGACAAGGCTGATTTCGATATTGCCGAGGCATCAGTGCGGAGTATGGCCGAAGATATGATGCAAGAGCAGACACAAAAACTCCAACGATTTGGGGTCACTATCGAGCAGTTCTTGCAATATCAGGGCAAAACACAAGAAGATTTTATCGATGAAATTCGCCCCGAAGCAGAGCGACGCCTCAAAATCAGCCTTGCAATGATGAATATCGCTTCGGAAGAGGCATTGAATATCACGGCGGAGGACATCGATAAGAAGACAGGGCAGTTGATACGCGAGAACAACCTGGAAGAGGTTGAGGATGCACGGCAGATCTTGATGAGTGAGTATCGCGAGCAAGTGGTACAAAGCGCGTTGGATGATAAGATCCGCGAGCGCATCATCGCTATCGCAATTGGCGAGGCTCCAGAACTGCCCGCCGAAGAGGCTGTGGAAGCAGATACGGTAGAGACATCGGATGTGGCGAGCGAGTTGTAACAGTCGTAACAGTTGTAACAGTTGTAACATCAACTAGGCGCAGGGGACTGCCGTCTTCAGGCGGCAGGGGAATTTACGGCTCGGATACAATAGGCCGAATAAAAAGGTTGAACCCGTTATCACCGTGTGGTACACTACAAAGAACAGCAGCTTGATCTTTACTTCGGCCAGGCTTCGGCCAAGCTTCGGCCAAGCCTTCAAGCAAACGTGTCCCAAGGTGTATGATAGAAAGTAATACGAACCCTATGGACTGGACTTCTCCTTTTACGTTTGACTGGGTATCTCACTACCGAAGCGACCGCATCTCCCCGACGGGAGCAACACAACCCGCTTCTTCGCTCATCCCGATGGTTGTTGAGAACACCAACCGTGGTGAGCGGGCGTTTGATATCTTTTCCCGTCTTCTGAAGGAACATATCATCATTTTGGGGACACCCATTGATGACCAGGTGGCCAACCTGATTGTGGCACAACTCCTATTTCTCGACCACGAAAACCCGGAGCGCGACATTTCGCTCTACATCAACAGCCCGGGTGGGTCAGTCACGGCGGGGTTGGCTATCTACGATACCATGCGCGCTATCCGCGCTGATGTCATGACCTTCTGCCTTGGGATGGCCGGGAGTATGGCGACCCCGTTGTTGGCGGGCGGTGCCAAAGGCAAACGCTATAGTCTGCCCCACTCTACCATCCATATGCACCCTGCCGGCGGTGGGGCGCGGGGGTATGCGCCAGACGTGGAAATCCTTGCGCGGGAGTTGCTCCGTGAGCAGCAGATGGTCCGTGAGCTGCTGGCACGCGACACCGGACAACCGCTTGAGCGCGTTTCCAAAGACTTTGACCGAGACCTGTTTATGGATCCAGAACAGGCCAAAGAGTATGGGATCATCGACGAGATCTTAAATCGTGACGATTCGATCCCAGCAAATAACAACAGTGGAACCGAATCGTAAGTTGGGGTGAAACATGAATCGTTCTCACAGCAGCAGTCGTGGAGCCTATGTCTGTTCGTTTTGTGGCCGGGGTCAAGATGAGGTGCGACGATTGATTGCTGGCCCTGGCACGATCTTTATTTGTGATGAGTGTGTGGAGTTGTGTAGCGCCATTATTGCCGAGGAAGGCGAGCAACAACTCCCAGTACCCCATCCATCTCCCACCTCTGGCCCGGCACATCTCCCTATCCCGCGGCGGCTGCGTGAGAAACTCGATGCTCATGTGGTTGGCCAAGACCGAGCAAAGGTTATTCTCTCGGTCGCGGTGTATAACCATTACAAGCGGGTTCGTGCCGGTTCCAAAATCGACGACGTGGAGATTGGGAAGAGCAATATCTTGCTCATTGGCCCGACCGGCTCAGGCAAGACACTGCTCGCACAGACACTCGCTCGCATCTTAGATGTGCCATTTGCCATTGCAGACGCAACGGCACTCACCGAAGCTGGGTATGTGGGGGAAGATGTGGAGAATATCTTGCTCCGCTTGATCCAATCGGCTGACGGCGATATCGAACGGGCGCAATCGGGCATCATCTACATTGATGAGATAGACAAGATCGCCCGCAAGACCGACAACCCTTCTATTACGCGGGATGTGTCGGGTGAAGGCGTGCAACAAGCGCTCCTGAAAATATTGGAGGGTGGCACGGCGCACGTTCCGCCGTTGCCTGGCCGCAAACACCCGCAACAAGAATACATCCCCTTCGATACCACGAATGTCCTCTTTATCTGTGGAGGAGCGTTTGAGGGGCTTGAAGAAATCATTGAACAACGGGTGGGCAACAATCACCGGATCGGGTTCCGGTTGCTGATGCCTGAAAATACCCAACAAAAGGATCATACAGGCGAACCGACACCACACGTGACGCCATCAGCTCAGGAGAGCGAAAGCAAGCTGAATAAAGAGGAAGAGAGTATCCTCCACAAGCTTGAGAGCAAAGAAGAGGAACTTTCCTCGCAACTGCTTTCGCAAGTCATCCCCGATGATCTGCTGCAATATGGCTTTATCCCTGAGTTTATTGGCCGTATTCCGGTGACAGCCGCACTCAACCCGCTGGACAAAGCGATGATGATGCGCATCCTGACCGAACCGCGCAATGCCTTGGTCAAGCAATATAAGAAGATGCTGGCGCTTGACCACGTTGAGCTGGAAGTGACCAACGATGGCCTTGAGGCGATTGTCGACCGGGCGATGGCGGTGCGCACAGGTGCCCGTGCATTGCGGACGGTGGTCGAAGAGGTGCTGCTCGACGTGATGTATGAAATCCCCTCCCAGGAGCACATTGGGCGCTGTATCATCAATGCCGAGGTGGTGCAAAAGCGGGGGCATCCTATTCTTGTCCCGCGGACAGACTACCGCCGCTGCTTTGATGAAGCGGTGTAGAGGCAAGTGTAGCGATATCGGGTATTTTTGGTGTAGAGAGTTGAGAGGGTCGTAGGTACGCTTATGTCCCATCCATACAAGACGATTTCCGAACGGACGCCCAAAGAGCATGTCCCGCGGCGGGTGTTGGTTGCCGACGACGACCCCGACATTGCCCGGCTCATCCAGGCCACGCTCAAAGATCCGCGGTATGACTATGAAATCGTTGCAGTCGAGAATGGGGTGGAAGCAATCAAGGCATTTGAGGAAGGGTCGTTCGATATCCTTATCCTCGACGTGATGATGCCGTACGTTGATGGCTTCCAAGTGTGCCAACGCATCCGCGAGTCGAGCAACGTCCCGATCATCATGTTGACCTCGCGTGATGGCACTGACGATATTGTTCATGGGTTTGGGCTTGGGGCGGATGATTACATCACCAAGCCGTTCCGCATTCCCGAACTCATCGCGCGGCTTGAGGCTATCTTGCGGCGGGTGGAGGGGCAAAATACCCGTCCTGCTCCGCCCGTCGTGCGGGTCGGGCCGCTTGAGGTCGATGAACCGCGCCACCGTGTTACCCTGCACGGCAAAGAGATTTCATTGACCCCAATGGAGTTTGAACTCCTCTACTTTTTGGCGGCCAACCCGGGGATAGCACTCGAACGCGAGCTGCTCTTCCGCGAAGTGTGGAAATATGACTATGTTGGCGAGACCAACCTCGTCGATGTATGTGTGCGGCGGCTGCGAGAGAAGATTGAGCCAGAGCCATCGCACCCAAAATTCATCAAGACGGTGCGAGGAGTGGGGTATAAACTTGAAGAACCAAAGTCGTAGGCAAAGGTGTAGAAGTTCTAGCGTCCTCTGAGCAACCAAACGATGAACCTACCTGAACAAGTGACCATCTCTGAGCATCCGTTGGTGCTGCACAAGCTCACCCTGATGCGGAGTAAGATTACGGAGCCGAAGAAGTTTCGTACCTTGCTACGCGAAATCTCGCTCCTTCTCTTTTACGAGGCCACCCAAGACCTCCCTGTCGCCCCGCTGACCGTCGAAACACCGATGTGTAGCGCGCGGGGGTATGAGGTCGCCCTGCGCATTGGGCTGATGCCCATTTTGCGGGCGGGGTTGGGCATGTCCGAAGCCGTTCTTGATATTCTTCCTACCGTCCACGTCTGGCACATGGGCATCTACCGCGACCACGATACGCTCGAACCCGTCATCTACTACAAAAACCCGCCCACGCGCTCCGACATCGAGCTGGCGATTGTGATGGATCCCATGCTGGCGACGGGCGGATCGGCCATCACCGCCGTCGATATCCTCAAGGAGTTTTGGGGCGCAACCTACATCAAGTTATTGGGCTTGGTGGCGGCCCCTGAGGGCATTCGCGCCCTGATCGATGCCCACCCTGATGTCTCTATCTATGTCGCCTCAGTCGATGAGGGGCTAGACGAACATGGCTTTGTGGTGCCGGGCCTTGGCGATGCAGGTGATCGGTTGTATGGGACTGCGTGGTAGCGGTTGTTCTGGTTGCCACATTTGGGACAGCAGCAGCTCTTACCGCGCTCTGCGTCCCACTGGTAATACGGCTCTGTTTCGCCCGCGGATGGCTTGCCTACCCCGGCCCGCGCCACTCCCACCGCGTCGCCACCCCAATGCTTGGTGGCTTGGCGATCCTCATTGGTTTTCTTGGCGCATTATTCCTCTCTCTTTCGCTTGAATCGCTCTCCCCGCTTCTCCAACGCACTTCCTATGAGCATCTGCGCTTGGCGCTGCTCGTTGTCGGGATGGTCTTGGTGGCGGGGGTGAGCTTGATTGATGATATCCGTGAATTGTCGCCGTGGGTGCGGCTTGGATGCCATTTCGCGGCGGCGTTGGTAGTTGTGGGGCCATATCTTTGGGAGCAAACCCTCTACCCCAACCTCATGGGAGAGCTGACCGAAGCTCACGGCATTATCCTCACCGCTTTTAATTTCCCTTTTATTGGCCAAATTCATCTTCACGACTTCAACCCGTGGCTTGCGATTGGCGCGACGCTCTTCTGGGTCGTTGGGCTGCAAAACATGCTCAATTGGGTGGATGGGCTTGATGGTCTTGCGGCGGGTATTACCCTGATTGCGTCGCTTATTTTGGCGATCCACGCCATCCGGCTGGGGCAGTGGACGATTGGTTTGCTACCGCTGGCATTGGCGGGAGCGTGTGCCGGTTTTTTGCCCTTTAATATGCATCCGGCGCGCTTGTTTATGGGCGATGTCGGCGCGATGACGCTTGGCTATCTGCTTGCCGTGAGCGCGATTATCGGCGGTGCGAAGCTCGCAACTGCATTATTGGTGCTTGGCGTGCCGGTGATAGATATGGCGTGGCTCATCTTCCGACGGGCGTTTCGCGGCGACTCGGTGGCGCAGCCGGGGCGTGATCACCTCCACACGCGCCTCATTGATAGCGGTCTCTCACAGCAACGGGTCGTTCTGCTCTACTATGCGGTCAGTCTGGCTTTTGGCGGGGTGGCGCTGGTAGATGGGATGACACCAATCGCCAAATTGGGCGCGCTGATGCTCTTGGGGGGGATGGTCTTGCTGCTCCTCCTGAAACATCAGGATTGAGATAGGATTGAGATAGGATTGAGATAGGATTGAGATAGGATTGAGATAGACGAGATAGACGAAATTGGGGATAGTTTACCGTTTGGGAGTCTACCATCCAGTTGAAAGAGCCATGCAACTACGTTATAATAGGGCGCGGTAAACATAATAATTGGGCCAAGCGGCCAACCTATATCCAAAGCACCCTACGCAGAATGCACTATGAGCACCATATCCACCACATCCACGACATCCACCACACCCACCCACTCCTATGCCCACACTCCTGTCCTGCTTGCCGAGGTGGTTGAAGCCCTTCAGCCGTCGCCAGGCAAGCGCTTCATCGATGGTACATTGGGCGGGGGCGGCCACTCTGCCGCGCTCCTGCAGTCAATCCAGCCCGATGGCCACCTGATAGGCATAGATGCCGACCCTGCCGCATTGAAGGCGGCGCGGGAGCGGTTTGAGCAGCTTGGCCTCCCTAGCGAGAGTTATACCCTGCTGCACGGCTCCTTTGACACGATGCAGACGCTTATCCGTGACATGGGTGATGGAGGCAATATGGGTGATGAGCTTGTCGATGAGGGGCTTTTCGATGGGGTATTGCTCGATCTGGGCGTCTCCTCGCACCAGCTTGATACGCCGGAACGGGGCTTTTCCTTTGGGGCGTGTGGGCCGCTTGATATGCGCCTTGACCCCACCCGCGGCCAGACTGCCGCCGATTTGCTTGCCGAACTGAGTGAAGAGCGCTTAGCCGATATCATCTACCACTACGGGGAAGAGCGGTATGCGCGCCGTATTGCCCGCCGCATCGTTGAGCAGCGGCAGACCGCGCCCATCGCCACGACCGATGATCTCGTTGCCGTGGTGACGCGAGCGATGCCCGGTCGCCCCAAACACACCCGCCAACGCATTCACCCTGCGACGCGCACCTTTCAAGCCCTGCGCATTGCTGTCAATCGGGAGCTTGAGCAGCTTGAGAATGTGCTTCCGCAAGCGGTTGAGCTGCTGCGGCCAGGCGGACGGCTTGCCATCATCAGCTTTCACTCGCTTGAAGACCGTGCCGTGAAGCTCTTTTTCCGCGCCGAGTCGGGCTACCGCGGCAATGAGACCCAACCGCGGAGTGAACAGCTGCGCATCCTGACCAAAAAGCCGATTGTGGCGGGCGAGGAAGAGGTGGCACATAATCCCCGCAGCCGGAGCGCAAAATTGCGGGTGGCAGAACGGCTCCCATAGCGAGGGAATGCGAGAACGTGGGAACGTGGAAATGTGGGGACGTGGAAATGTAGCGGAAAGACGGCCAAAAACGGTAGAAAATATAGGAGGAAAGACGAGGGGCTAGATGGCAGAACAATCATCTCGTCGGCGGGCGCGGCCAAAAACCAAAAAACCAGCATCAAAACCCGTGTCAAAACCCGTGTCAAAGCTTGCGTCAAAGCCGGAGTCAAAACCGGAGTCGCCATTATCGCCATCAGCAAGACCTCCATCGCCTCCGCTGTCGTCGCAAGATGTCAAAGCATCTCAGCAGCCAATGACACCCACAACACAACCGTGGTATATGGCTTTTGATAGCGGAAAATATCTCCTTCATGTGCTGTTGGTGCTTGGCCTGATGAGCATTATCACCCTGCGGCAGACGGGGGAAGTGGCCACGCGGGGATATGCCGTTGCAGAGCTGGAAAAACAGCGGGTTGAGCTGATCCGCAAGCAGGATCAGCTGAAGGTGCAATATGCGATGTCGCAATCGCTCGACCGCGTGCGGGTGCGGGCGGAGCAGCTTGGCCTCCGTCCGGCGTCGCACAGCCAAGTGCGCTATATGACCATCACAACGACCAATCTGCTTGATACGATGCCGCTCTCGCCCACCATCATGCCGCATTCCAATGCCGGTAGACAACCGTAACGACCACAAATAAACACGAATAAACACGAATAAGCACGATTAAGCACGTAAAACACGATTTCTCTGCAAGGTAACTCTATGTCAACCCCTTCTGCGCAACCGAGACGGCGGCGATCTGCCCCGCCAGACCCCGCTCCTCCCACCAGCAACGTGGTTATCCCCGAATGGCGTATCATCGCGATTTTTGGGGTTGCGCTGCTGTTGATTGCGCGGGTCGTCCTGCGCTTGACCGATTTGCAGATTATCCAGCGGGAAAGCCTCGCCGCGATGGCCAGCCGCGAGATTGCCAAGGAGATTGTCCTGCAGCCCAACCGCGGTATGATTGTCGATGCGCAGGGCAATATTCTGGCGATGGATGTTGAACGGCAGAGCTTATGGGCCAACCCCACTCAGCTCTCTGCAGAGAAAGCTCCGCGCCTTGCCCTGACCATCGCGCCGCTTGTCAATCAAGAGATTGAGCACGTCTTGGAGGCGCTGACCCGCCACGATGCCCAATGGGTGCCGGTGGCGCGCTGGCTAGAGCCGAAAGTCGCTGCACAGATTGCGCTGCTGGATGAGCCGGGGCTATATCTGGTGTATGAACCGCGCCGCTTCTACCCGCAGTCAACGTTTGCGGCCCACGTGGTTGGGGCGGTCAACGATAACGGCGATGGCATTACCGGCGTGGAGAGCTTCTACAACACCGCGCTTAAAGGCATTACGGGGACATTGCAGGCAGAGTTCGATAGCGGCCACAACCCGATTGCCATCGCCCCGCTTGAGACAGAACCCGCCCGTGACGGCGAAAACTTGCGCTTGACTATCGACTCGCTGATACAGAACGTGATTGAGGAGGAGCTGAAAGCGGGTATTGAGAAGCAAGAGGCCGAAGGCGGCACGATTATCGTCATGGATCCGCAAACTGGTGCAATCCGTGGGATGACAAGCTGGCCAACGTTTGACCCCAACCGCTACACCAAATATCCCGCCGAGGTCTACAGCCGCAACCCCGCCGTGAGTCAGTTGTATGAGCCAGGCAGTACTTTTAAGATTATCACGGCGGCGGCAGGGCTGCAATCACGCTCCTTTACCGCCGACACCGTCGTGCAGGATACCGGCGTGATTGAGCGCTATGGGCTGGAAATCCACAACTGGAACTCGCTGGGCAATGGGATGATCAACGTGGGGGAGATGCTCTACCATTCTAGCAACGTCGCCGCGGTGAAGCTCAACGAGATAACCGGCCCAGAAAACTTCTACTCAACGGTCTACGATTTTGGCTTTGGCGCGCCGACTGGCATCGATCTTGGTGGCGAAGAGCAAGGCATCGTCCGCGACTTCTCCTCGCCCTCCTACGACAAGGCCGTTTTTGTGAGTAATTCGTATGGGCAGGGCATTGCGATGACGCCACTGCAGCTTGTGCGGGCGGTTGCGGCTATTGCCAACGATGGTGTCCTCATGCAGCCCTACGTGGTGCAAGAGCGTTGCCAATCATTTGACCCTGAGCACAATCGCGGGACGCAGTGCGAAGTTACCACGCCCACCTCCGTTGGTCGCGTGGTTGATCAGGGGGTGGCGTGGACAATCCGGCGGATGTTGGTGCATGCCGCCAATCACTATGCGCCGGTGGTGTGGCAGCCGCGGACGGGGAGTTATGCTGACCAATGGCTGGTGCCCGGCTATGAGGTGTGTGCCAAGACAGGCACGGCGTCTATCCCCCTGCCGGAGGGCGGCTACGACCCACGCTATATTATCGGCTCGGTGATAGGCATTGCCCCCGCAGAACAGGCGCGCTATGTGGTGCTGGTAAAGATCGACCGTCCAGAGAAGGATAATTGGGGGGTGCAGGCGGCGATACCTATCTTCCAACGGGTCGTCGAGCGGCTGATGCGGTATGGGCGGATCGCCCCCAACCCGGCCTGTCTCAGCCCGGGACAGCAGTTATAGCGCTAAGTCTCTTCACATCTCCCACGAGGAGATACGGGGATGCATCATAGACGCACAATAGGTGTACGATAACGTACGATAACATATCGTTCGGTTTGTTTTTGTGCTACAATGCCGCTCACGAAGGGGGAGGAGAAAGCAAGTGTGGATGTGTTTGTAGTGTAGAAAGGAAATGGCGCACCCTTGCTGTGTGGAGGGGGGTCGCGCCTGCCACCTGTGAATCTTCTGCGAGCAGTTCTTATTCACGATGTCGCCCGTGCACTTCTTCTGGCGTCGGCAGCCTTCCTGCTGATGCTGATGGCAGAAGGGTGGTGGATTCAGTTTGCCCGAAAACACCAGATTGGCAAGCAAATACGGGCGGATGGCCCACAGAGCCATATGACCAAGATGGGTACCCCAACCATGGGAGGGGTGATGATTGTGGCGACGGTTGTGGTGCTGACGGCCCTCTTCAACCTGGTTGACCGCTGGTCGATGTTGCTGCCGATTGGGGTATTCGTCAGTTTTGCGATTTTAGGCGCGGTTGACGATTGGAAGTCGCTCACCAATTCAAAATCGAAGACCTATGGCTTTACCGTCAAGAATAAGTTCTTCCTGATGGTCTTAATCGCCTTTATCGCCAGCCTTATTCTCTATCTCCCCGCACCGTTTGGTCTTGCCCACTCTGGTCTGGTGCGTATTCCCTTTGTGGGGACGTTCGACATTGGGCTGCTCTTCATCCCCCTTGCCACCTTCCTCATCGTAGGGACGGCCAACGCCGTCAACCTCACGGACGGGCTAGATAGCTTGGCGGGGATCAACCTGACGCTGGCATTTGGAGCCTACGGCGTGATGACCTTCCTCTCCACGCCCTTCCTGACCAACCTGATGGTCTTTACCCTGACGTTGGCGGGGTCGTGTGCGGCCTTCCTCTGGTACAACGCGCATCCGGCGCAGGTCTTTATGGGCGATACGGGGTCATTGGCGTTGGGGGCGGTATTAGCCGTGGTCTCCCTCCAGTCGCAGCAGTGGATCCTCTTGCCTATTGTGGGCGTTATTTTTGTGATCGAGGCATTGTCTGTTATCATTCAAACAAGCTACTTCAAATGGACGAAGAAGCGGTTTGGCGAAGGTCGGCGGATATTCAAGATGGCCCCGCTCCACCACCACTTTGAGCTTATCGGGTGGAGCCAGACCCAAGTCACCCAACGATTTGCCTTAGTGGGCGTGGTCGCGGCGATGATAGGCATCTCTATGGCCTTGACCTTCGCTGCGGAGAAGCCTGTCTTGGAGATAGCTCCGGCCCCCACCCCGCTCTCGCCCGATGTACGGGCCGATATTGGGCATTGAGTAGAATGCAGCATTTCGGAAAGGGATGAGATTGGCAACCCGAGACGATAGCACCCTCCATCATGAGCCAGATGACCCACGCGCCGCCTTTCAAGGGGTGCGGGTCTTGGTGATGGGGCTTGGTGTCCACGGAGGTGGGCTTGGGGTGGCACGGTGGCTCTACCACTACGGCGCGCATGTCACTATCACCGATATGGCCGATGCACAAGCGCTCACCATCCCCCTTGCTCAGCTTGATGAGCTGGTGGCGGTCGGCTCGCCCAACGGCGGCACGATGCATTATGTGCTTGGCGAACACCGATTCGAGGATTTCCAGAACCACGAGGTGGTGGTCGTCAATCCGGCGGTGCGGCCCGACTCGCCTTGGATCGCCCACGCCCGGCAGGCAGGCGCGCGCATTGAGACGGAAATGACGCTCTTTTTCCGCTACTGCCCTGGGCCGATATTGGGCATCACGGGGACGAAAGGCAAGACAACCACCGCCACGCTCACCGCGGCAATCTTGCGGCAGCACGACCCCAATACGTTGTTGGCAGGCAATTTGCGGGTGTCGGCGTTGGATGTGTTAGAGCGCATCACCCCCACGACGCCGGTCGTGCTTGAGCTGAGTAGCTTCCAACTGATGGGGTTGGGCGAACGCGGCTATAGCCCATCCTATGCGTGTATCACCAACCTCGCCCCCGACCATCTCAACTACCACGGCACGATGGATGAGTATGCCGATGCGAAGCGGCACATCTTTCTCCACCAGCAGCCGGGTGATATCGTCGTCCTGCCGCATCAAGAGGCCGCATTTTGGCTTGAGGGGGCAGATTCTCCTCTACCTTCCACCGTCAAGACCTTCTCTACCAAGCCGGGAGCACACGCCAATTGTGCGGTCACCATCGGGCCGGAAGTGAACAGTGCCCACATTATCTACCACGATAATCTCGACGATTTGAATAGTCCAGCTACAGCGGACAACATTCTCTTTGCGCTGGACGATATTCGGCTTGCGGGCGAGCACAACCTCGCCAATGTGATGGCCGCGGCCACCCTTGCCAAGTGCTTTGGCGTGGCCCACGAGAAGATTAAGAGCGGCGTCCGGTCATTCCACGGGGTCGAACACCGCCTTGAACCCGTCGCGACCCTTGACGATGTGCGCTATGTGAACGACACGACCGCAACCAACCCCGTTGCCGTGCAAGCGTCGTTGGCGAGCTTTGAGGAGCCGATTGTGCTGTTGGCGGGTGGGGCCGATAAAGGGTTGGCGTTTGAGGAGACAGCACAGGTGATTGCCCGGCGGGTGAAAGCACTCATCTTGTTGGCGGGCAGCGCGACGGAACAATTGCGGCAGGAAGTCATCTACGCAGAGCAGCACCACGTCCACCGCACCCAGCCACTGCCCATCTACGGCCCGTACAACGACTTTGCCGCCGCGATTACCCAAGCACGGGCGATGGCGGTGGCGGGGGATATCGTATTGCTCTCGCCCGGATGCGCCAGTTTTGGTATGTTTCGGAATGAGTTTCACCGTGGCGAAGAGTTTCGGCATATCGTGACCTCATTGGCAGGTTCCCAAAGCGAAACAGAAGAATAGAAGAGATGAAAAGAACCTAAATTATGCTTCGACTACCAATTGCGTCAACCAATACCCCCGCCACGTGGATATTGCTGGGGATGAACATCAGCGTTTATGTGCTCATCTTTATTGGAGCACTTTTCCTTTCGATGGCCATTGATGAGTCGTTTGGCCTTTCGCGGGCAGTGCTCTTGTCGTTTGGCTGGAAAGAAAACGCTCGCATCCTCTATTATGGCGAATATTGGCGGTTTTTCACGGCGATGTTCCTCCACGGCGGCCTGCTACACATCGGCTTCAACGGGTTTGCGCTCTACGTCCTTGGCCCCGAAACCGAACGCATCTACGGCACGGCCCGATTCCTTGGGGTCTATTTTGTGGCGGGGTTGGCGGGCGGTATCGCCTCATACGCGTTCACGCCTTCCCCGTCGGTGGGGGCAAGCGGGGCGATTTTTGGCCTGATTGGGGCATTGTCGGTCTTCTTTTACACCACCCGCGATGTGTTTGGCGAATTTAGCCGCCAGCAACTGCAATCGATGATCGTCATCATCATCATCAACCTGCTCTTTGGGATGGGATCTGGCGGCGTGATTGACAACTATGCGCATATTGGTGGATTGCTGGGCGGGGTGGCGAGTGGTTGGTTCCTCGTCCCGCGCTACTCCATCGACCGGCGGTTTATGCCTCCCGTCCTAGAGCGGCATACCGCGCAAGCAAATTGGGCAAGCGTGGCGGGAATTGTGGTTGTGCTAGTGGTGATGACGCTCTTTATCACCCCTCCCATCCGATAATGACAGCCGACAAAGAACGAACCAATCGTGTTTGACACCACCACACGCAAACCAGACTACATTCTCTTTGCGGCCATTGGCTTTCTGGTCACGCTTGGGTTGGTGATGGTCTACAGTGCGAGCTTTGTTGAGGGCTATATCCTCCACGGCACGCAATATTACTACGTCATCCGGCAGTCTATCGGCGCGCTGATTGGCGGGGTGGGGCTGCTGGTGATGATGCGCATCCACTACCTGACGTGGCGGCGCTATTCTGTCCACATCCTTGGCGGCGCACTGCTTTTGCTCGTCCTGGTGCTCATCCTACCCGCGTCCATCACCGAAGTGAACAATTCCCGGGCGTGGATACGGTTTGGAGGCGGGTTTTTCAGTATTCAGCCCTCTGAGATCGCCAAGCTCGCCCTGATTATCTACATTGCCGATTGGCTTTCCCGCCGCAGCGACCGCCTCAGCAACACGACCAGTGGGCTGATCCCGTTGGCCCTCATCCTTGGTGTGGTGTGTGGGTTGGTGATGCTTGAGCCTGACCGCGGTACCACGATGATTATGCTGGTGATTGCGGGGGGAATTTACTTCGCTGCAGGCGCAAATCTGCTGCATATTTTGGGCGCGGCGGGGGTCAGTGTGACGGCGTTTTGGGCGCTGCTCAACATCGTGCAGCAAAATGCGCGTATTGCCGCCTTCAAAGACCCCTGGAAATACTACAGCAGCTATGGCTATCAGCCCGTCCACGCGCTCTATGCGCTGGCAAGCGGGGGGTTCTTCGGGACGGGGCTTGGCCAAGGGCGGCAGAAGTTTCAGTGGCTGCCGCAAGCACACACCGACGCAATTTATGCTATTATCGGGGAAGAATTGGGGTTTATCGGGACGCTCTTAGTCTTGCTGTGCTTTGGGCTGATTGCCTATCGGGGGTATCGCATCGCTCTGCGCACCACAGACGCCTTTGCATCGCTGGTGGCGGTGGGTATCACCACGTGGATCTTCTTCCAGGCGATGATTAATATTGCGGTGACCACGTCGTTGCTCCCATTTACGGGTATTACCCTGCCGTTTCTCTCCTATGGCGGCACATCGCTTATCATGTGTATGGTGAGTATGGGCGTGTTGCTCAATATTTCCCGTCATACCGCTGAGGAAGAGGCCGTGTCAACGAGTTTGTCATCAGCGTCAACGGATGTGCCGTCAGTGTCGTCAGGCGCGGCCTCCCCAACGACACCTTTGGCAAATTCCAAGGCCTCCACGGTTTCTAAGGCCTCCAAGGCCTCAAAGCCGCACGTTTCGCAACCATCGCCACGGTCTTCCCGACGCACTGCGCTTTCAGCAAAGGAAAGGAGCTATGGTACACGAGTCTCAGGGTCAACCACCGTCGTCTCACACGCCGTCTCCCGCCTCTCCGACGCCGTCGGACAGCTCTCCCACCGTGGGCAACACACCGCCGCTCTACTGCTTGAGCGGGGGCGGGACGGGTGGGCACGTCTATCCCTCCCTCGCCGTCGCCGAAGCACTCGTACACCTCTTCCTGCCAAGCTGCGCCGCCCACAATCACGAAAATCGCAATCGCGAACGCCTCAACAATATGGAGTTGCACGAACATCGCACCTCCTCCTCTTCGTTGCCGCCCTCTTCGACCGACTCTCCGGGTTCGCATCATTCTCACCAAAGCAGCAAAAAGGGCAACCACAGCAGCCAACCACTCGCTCACGGCGAGGGCCAGCAGGGGCACGGGATGCACAAGGCCCCCCCAAACGTACCGCCCGCTCCTCCCAACCCCGCCCACGCAGCTCCTCCCGCTCCCGTTCATCACCAAGAAACACAGGAAACAAAGGAGCCGCAGGAGCCAGCGAATCCTCCCCACGCCCCTCCAAAGAGCAGCGTTCCTCCCTCAACTGAGCCATCTGTTGAGCCATCTACCAGCGGCCAAAGTGAACCCGTTTCAGTGGTCTACATCGGGAGTGAGGAGGGAATGGAGCAGCGGATTGTTGCACGAGAGAGCACTCTCCCCTATCATGCACTCCCAACAGCAGCACTCCGTGGGCGACACCCATTCGCGGTGCTCAAAAATAGCATCACGATGGTACGAGGGATTATCGCAGGGGTGCGTCTCTTGCGAGAGTTGCGCCCTTCGGCTATTCTAGGAACCGGCGGGTATGTCTGTGTGCCGCTGATCATCGCCGCGCGGGTGGTGGGAATACCAACGTTGGTCTACCTGCCCGACGTGGTTCCTGGCTTGGCGGTGCGGTTTTTGGCCCGTATCGCGACGCAGGTGGCGTGTAGTGTGGAGGACACATTGGCGCACCTGCCAAATGCCGTTGTCACGGGCTATCCGACCCGTCCCGACCTCACCCGCCTCGACCGCGGATCATGTCGTACGGCCTTCGGCTTGCAGGATGATCTTCCGGTTGTTATCATTTATGGTGGCAGCCGTGGGGCCAGGAGTATCAATCGGGCGGTGGAAGCCTTGTTACCCGCCCTGGTCGCCCGCGCACAGGTGATACACGTATGTGGCCGCGAAGGAGATGAACAGTGGCTCCGGGAAGCCGCCGCGATGCTTGATGATGACGCACGTGCGCGGTACCACCTCTTTCCCTATTTGGAGGCCCACGGCGACCAGACGGAACGGAACGGACGGACAGAACGGACGGAACGAACGACGGAACGAACGACGGAACGAACGATGATCGCTGCCCTCTGCGCGGCAGATGTGGCAGTATGTCGTAGTGGCGCGTCGGTATTAGGAGAGCTTCCTATGCTCGGGTTGCCTGCGGTGTTGGTGCCCTACCCCTACGTCCATCAGGACGAGAATGCGGCGTATTTGGCACGACACGGGGCAGCCACGATGGTTACGGACGGTGCGATGGTCGGCGATGGCGACCCGACAGACGGGCCGTTGTTCCGAGCGATAGCACACTTGATAGAAGATAGTCACGAGCGATTGGAGATGGCGCAACGGAGCCGCATGCTTGCTCGCCCAGATGCGGCGCATCGCTTGGCGCAAGCACTCCGTGGCCTAGCAGCAAAGTAGAGGTCTCAAGATGCTTACCATTCAACTCAGTGGATGGACCCTGATCACCATTTTGATGGTGGTTGGTGGGTATTTCGGTTGGAAGCGGGGGATACGTGCCTTTCTGACGGTGACCGTTGCCAGTGCGCTTGCCTACCTGATATTTATCAGCGGGGGCGAGCAGTTTGTCGGCTATATCAACAATCTCTATAGCAACCTGCCCAAGATTTTCGCCATTTTGACCGGCGGCAACCCCAATACCGTGGCGACGTGGCAGCCGTTGTTCGGCACCGCGCTCAACCTACCGTTGGCCGTACGGGTGATTTTGTTTATCATGATGGTGGCTCTCGCCTTCTTTTTCAACAAAAAAGCCCAATGGTATGCCCAAAAAGGCGATCCCCTCTCCAAGCAGCTGGGAGCGTTTAGCGGCGCATTGACTGCCTTGATCTGGATCAGCGCCATCACGACGTTCTGGGGCGAGGCGGCGGCAGTGGGGGGCGCACCGGCGGGCACGTTTGGGTCGGTTGTGCGTACGTTCCCTGACGTGACCACAATCACCCCGTGGCTCATTTCTATTCTCTTCGTCATTATCGCCGTTGGGATCGCCACGAATGTACCGAAGTTGTGGAAGGCATAGGGAAGGAAGCTTATGCGCTATCACGTGGTAGGCATTGCCGGTGCCGGAATGAGCGCGATTGCGACGCTCTTGCTTGACCAAGGCCACACCGTCAGTGGTTCGGATATGCATTTGAACCATAACACCGATGCGCTCGCGATGCGCGGTGCGACGGTGGTAGCCGGGCACGATCCGGTACATGTGGCACATACCGATGCGGTGGTAGCGACCTCCGCCGTTCGGGACGACCATCCCGAAGTGGCAGCAGCACGGGAGGCGGGGATTCCCGTCTTGAGGCGAGTAGATATATGGCAGGCGTGGTCGTATGAGCGATCGGTTCTCGCTATCGCTGGGACACACGGCAAAACGACGACGACTGCCATGCTCGCCTTTGTTCTCTCGCAGATGGAGGTTGGGGCTGGCTACCTCATTGGGGCAACCTTCCCGCAGCTTGGCAAGAGCGCGTGGTGGGGCCACCCCTCCGCACCGCTGCTCATTGAAGCCGATGAATATGACCGCGCGTTTTTGGGGCTTTTTCCGGCTATTTCCGTCGTCACCAACATTGAGTGGGATCACCCCGACATCTACCCGACAAGCGCGCTCTATAATACAGCATTCACACAATTTCTTGAACAAACCCGCGATACCGTCGTGCTCTCTGAACAGGTCAAGTCGATGCAGCCGTATGCACGGGGGCGATGTGTGCTCTATGGATTTGGCCCCGCGTGCGATTATCGGGCTATTCCGGTTGAGCCTGCTGATGTCACCCCTCCCCCCCCGTTGGACAGTCTTCCTACGACAGGTTATAGTAATCAAGGAGAGATGAGCCGTCAGGCGGCCCAGCAGGCGGCCCAGCAGGCGGCCCAGCAGATGACCCGGCAATCGTGGAAAATCGTCCAGGGTACCCAAGAAGCGCCACGTGGTCGTTCTTTATTAACACTACAGGTGCCGGGGGGACACAACGTCCGCAATGCATTGGCCGTATTGGCGGTCGTTGATATGCTTGGGCTTGAGGTCGAAGCCGCCATCCACGCGCTTGCGCTTTTCCGTGGCGTATCGCGACGGTTTGAGGTCAAGGGCGAGGTGGCAGGCGTGACGGTGGTGGATGATTATGCGCATCACCCGTCGGAGGCGATGGCAACCATCGATGCCGCCTTCATGCACTATCCCGACCGTCGGCTGTTCATCTATATGCAGCCGCACACCTTTAGCCGTACTCTGGTGTTGCTTGACGTATGGCCGTCGGTGCTCAGCCGGGCGCACGCCATCTGCATCGGCAATGTCTACCCATCCCGCGAAAACCCGGAAGCCTTCCGGGAGATGGTTGAACATCAGAACGGTGCATTTGAGAACCTAGAAGAGCACCTTTCGCAGACATTGGTTCAACGCATTGCGACACGGCACGACGCGGTGTGGTATGGCGGCACTATCGACCAGGCGGCCACGGTCATACTTGACAAGCTCCAGCCGGGAGACGTCTTTATCACGATGGGGGCGGGAGATGGCTATCGGGTTGGAGAGCTGGTGTTGCGCGGGTTGTCAGGAACAGTGTAGAGAAAGTGGTACCACGATGGATAGAATGGCGTTTCATCAACAGACGGCGGAAACCCTTCAGACGTTCTACGCCACCGACGAAGAAGCACCTGAAGGGTGGCAACACGCCTTGATGTGGCATTGGGAGCAGGCCGGACAATGCGGAAAATCGATGAATGTGGCGCTCGATGTGGCGCACAATAAGATCCAAGACCTACGTTTTACCGAAGCACGGCAGTGGATTGAGCAAAGTTTGGCGCTGCTTGACCGCATGCCCGCCTCAGAACGGGCGTCATTTGGGTTGCAGTATGAGATGCGGGCCTATGCGCTTATTGTGGCGGTGCTTGAGTTTGAGGGGCAATTCCGCGAAGCGTTGGGCTATGCGCAACTCCTCCTCCGCCTCACCGAAGTCCACGGCAATGTCAACGCGCAATCTCGCAGCTACTTGACGATTGGGCGGGTGCACCGTGAATTGGGCCAATTGTCGCTGGCAGAGTCGGACTTGATGCGGGCGCTCAGTCTCGCCGAGCGCCATCAACTCCGCGAACTGGAGTGGGAGGCACGATTTCACCTCGCCAAAGTGCATCAATTGCAAGGGCGTCATCTAGAGGCCTTCCAGCAGCTCGACTTGGCACATCGGGGGGTTTCTTCGGTGGGCGAGGGCGACCAAGTGGCGCAGGTGTGCACCGGCATTGGTGATATCTATCGGGTATTGGGGTCGGGCGATGAGGCGTTGCGGCTCTACCACCAAGCGCTCAAGCTCGAAATTGGCTCGAAAAACCGTCTTGGCCAAGCGATGCTCTATGAAAAGCTCTGCCTCTCGCATATGGAGATACGCGAGCTTGGCGAAGCGCTTGACTGCATCAACGAGGCACTGCGTTTGCGGACAAACCTTGATGATAAACTGGGGCAGGCGCGCTCATACAGCATTTTGGGGACAATCCACTACCGGCTGAAGAAATTCGACCTTGCGCGGGAATATTTCGACCATGCGCGGGTGCTAGAAGAACAGCTGCAAAACCGCCGCGGCCTGACCATCGCCCTGACAAACCTTGGCGATGTAGAGCGCGTGACTGAGAATTATGAGCGGGCACGTTCATATTACCGAGAAGCGCTTGTCTTGGCGCGGGGCATCGGCGACCAAGTGGCGATGGCGCGGCTCTATGAGCGGATGGGAGATGCCTTCCACGAAGATGGCAACGAGGAAGAAGCCAAAGATTATTGGCGGCACGCCCTGCAAATACGTGATGAGATGGGGCATTTTGATGAAGCCCAAAACCTGCGCTACCGGCTTGAGGGCATCCCGGAAGATCAGCGCAATGCGTCAGCAGGGTATCAAGATGGCACGCGGACAAAGACTGACATAGATATGTGAGCCAGACCTGAGATAGGCATGTGAGCCAAACCGAGTTTTTCGACAACTGGATGGCGAATATTGTTGAGTATGAACCGCTCGCTCGGCATACCTCATGGGCAGTAGGGGGGCCAGCACGGTTCTTCGTTTCTGTGCGATCCGCGGAATCTCTCAAACAGGGGTTATACTGGTGGGAGAGTCAACGGGAGAGTCAACAGGAGAGCCAATCGCTCCCCATCCTGCTTCTTGGCGGGGGGACGAACCTCCTCTTTCCCGATGACGGCTTTCCTGGCCTGGTCATCAAATACCGCGGGCGGGCGTGGCGCATCGAGCCGGAAGACGACCACCGTGCGCTGCTCATCGCCGAGGCGGGAATGCCTATCAGCAAGTTGGCGTGGGAAGTGGGGAAAGAAGGGTGGGGCGGCCTTGAATGGGCGGCTGGTCTCCCAGGAACGGTCGGTGGGGCCGTTTATGGGAATGCAGGCTGTTACGGCGGCGATATCGCAACGATATTTGAGCGGGCGTGGCTCTTGGTCGATCAAGGTGGCCAAACCATCACCGAAGAATGGCCACGCGACCGGATGGCATATGGCTACCGCAGCAGCAGCTTGAAGATGGAACATGCCCACTCCGCCGCCTCCCGCCACCGACCGATTATCACGGCTGTGGCGCTGTGGTTGGAACGGCGGCCATCTGAAACACCTGAAACGCTCATTGAACGGATGCACGAGATTATGGCGCAGCGCAAAGCCAAAACACCCGTTGGACGCTCTTGTGGCAGTGTCTTCCGTAACCCAACCAACCCGACCGGCAGTGCGCACAGTGCCGGACAGCTTATCGAACAGGCAGGGCTGAAAGGACAGCGCATTGGGGGCGCGGAAGTAAGCCAACACCACGCAAATTACATCATGAACCGCGGCGATGCAACCAGCGACGATATTTTGCGGCTCATTGACTTGATACGAGAACGGGTGGCTCACTATCATGGGGTCACGCTGACGCTGGAGGTCGAAGTGGTCGATCTTAAAAGAGGTCAATAGGTCTCAGATAGGCCTTAGATGGCCTTAGATGGCCTTAGATGGCCTTAGATGGCCTTAGATGGCCTCAAACAGGGTTCACAAGCGCCCCCGCTGTCCCGCCTGAAGTACTTTTGAAGGATATGCCATGGAACGGTTCCTGTATAATCAACCAGATACCCGGGCACGTGTTGATGCACGGCGTCGGCACCGCAAAGGGCAGACGTATGAGCCACGTTTTTCCCCCGCCGAACAGGCTGCGCAGGAAGAAGAAGCCGCACAGGAAGTGGTTCATTCGCAGCCCCTCCCTGCTATGCAGCCCGCCTTTGAAGTGGGGCAAGCCGTGAGCATTACGCCCCTCAAAGACCGCGTGATGGGCGGGCGAACGCCCTCATTCCCCTTCCCCAAGAAGCGCTCCTCTCGCCCCACATCTCCCGCGGCGCGACGGCGGGGGCAGGTGAGGGTATCCAACAATGCTCGCCAATTTCTGGCGGCGTGGCTAAAGAATGGGCGGCTGGTCAGTCTTATACTGTTTCTGGTCTCTATCACTGCCCTAGGCTATTTACTGCTCTCATCGCGCTTCACAATCCAGACGTTTGCGGTGGAGGGCAATCAGGTTGTTTCGCCAGACACGATTATCAGCCTCTCCCAAGCCGCCGGAACGCCCATTTGGTTCGTGAATATGGCTGATGTCATCGCGCGGATTGAGCAAAACCCCTACATTGACCATGTGCAGGCGACGGTTTCGCTGCCCAACAAAATCACCTTTTCCGTCCTCGAACGCCGTCCGAAAGTGCGCTGGCTGGCGGGGAATGTGCAGTACGTGGTCGATTCGAGCGGGATGGTGCTGGATGTGGCAGACACGCCTGCCGATCCCAACACGCTCACGATTGTTGACAACTCGCACCCCTTCTTGCAGCCCGAAGACCGCATTGACCCTGATGCGCTGCGGGTGGCGCAGGATCTCTCATTGCGGCTTCCGGCGGAGGTGGGGCTGACACCGGCATCGTTTGGGTGGGACTATGGGTTAGGGGTTTATGTCACGACGCAGGCGGGGCAAACGATTGTGTTTGGGCAGCAGGATGACATGGAGCGGAAGTTGGTCGTGCTGCGGCGGCTGCTTGCGGACAATGTTCCCTTCACCCACCTCGATCTTCGGCCAGACAGCCCATATTTCCGTTAACGGCGAAGGTAAGTAGAAATCATGCACCCTACGCGCGCTATGCACCAACGACGAACGCTTGTCGGCATTGATGTCGGCACCACAAAAGTCTGCACCATCGTGGCAGAGATGCAGAGCGACACCACCACAAATATGCTCAATGTGCTCGGTGTTGGCCAGACAGCCAGCAAAGGGCTAGACAAAGGGGTTGTCGTCAATATCGACGATGTGGTGAACGTGATTGCGACCAGCGTGGAAAAAGCAGAGCGGTTGAGCGGCTACCGCATTGACGCGGCGTTTGTGGGTGTGGCCGGTCGGCATGTCGCCTCGCTCAACAGCCGCGGCGTGGTGGCGATTGGCGGGCGGGAGTATGAGATCGACCGGGAAGATGTGGCGCGGGCGGTTGAAGCTGCACAGGCCGTTGCCATCCCCACGCAGCGCGAAGTCATCCATGTGATTCCGCGCGCCTACATCGTTGATGGCAATGAAGGGATCCGCGACCCGTTGGGGATGAGCGGCTTTCGGCTTGAGGTAGAGACGCATATCGTCACCGGCGAGGTGATGGCCATCCAGAACCTCATCAAGAGCGTCCAGCGTGCCGAAGTTGAGGTGGAAGATTTGGTCTTACAGCCATTGGCATCGGGTGAAGCGGTGCTAACCCCCGAAGATAAAGAACGCGGCGTGGTGCTGGTTGATATCGGCGGAGGAACGACGGATATCGCGATTTTTGTGCAGGGCGGTATTTGGCATACCAGTGTGATACCCGTTGGCGGCAACCACCTCACCAACGACCTTGTCTACGTGCTCCAGACGCCCTACGACACCGCGGAATATCTCAAATTGCGGTATGGTAGCGCGATTGCCGATGATGAGCGGGATAAGTGGGATGCACAGGAAGATATTGAGGTGGATGGCCTTGCCTATGGGGAGCGCCACTACGTCAGCCGCCACCTGCTCAATGAGATTTTGCAGGCGCGGGCAGAGCAAATTGTTGAGCTTATTTACAATGAGGTCGTGCAGAGTGGCTATCAAGGGCTACTCCAATCGGGGGTCGTGCTGACCGGCGGTAGTGCGCAACTCCCCCGCCTCGACGAACTGACCCGCGAGATGCTTGGAGTGCCGGTGCGGGTGGGCGCGCCGAGTGGGCTGACAGGCCTTGCAGATGCGATTGACACACCACCATACGCCACGTGTGTGGGGCTATTGCGGTGGGGGGCGCGCCACGGTATGATAGGCCGTCCTCGCCACACCGAGCTAGAAGAAGATCACGCGTGGGGGTCGATTTACGATAGATTTAAAACATGGTTACAGGCATTTTTGCCATGAAATATGCAGATTCGCTATGGTTTTGAAACTATGCTATGATCCCAAGGGGTACGTGTTCGACTTAAGATACCAAAAAACGATCAGTTGAGGAGTATTTTAGATGGTTGACCAGAATTCAAATTCCTTTGCGCTCGAAAATTTTGCGCAAATCAAGGTGATTGGGGCTGGCGGGGGCGGCTGCAATGCCGTTGACCGGATGATAGAGGAGGGCGTGCAGGGCGTTGATTTTATTGCCGTCAACACCGACGCCCAAGCATTGATGCATTCGTTGGCCCCGATACGGGTGCGCGTTGGCGACAAACTCACCCGTGGGCTGGGCAGCGGCGGCAATCCGGTCATTGGGCAGAAGGCGGCTGAAGAAAATCAGGAAGACCTCTACGAGCAGCTTAAG
>CAZGLO010000007.1:34463-65733 GCA_964526735.1 uncultured Chloroflexaceae bacterium
ATACACCATTGTCATTATCA
Organism: uncultured Chloroflexaceae bacterium; assembly: GCA_964526735.1. Taxonomy (GTDB): domain Bacteria; phylum Chloroflexota; class Chloroflexia; order Chloroflexales; family Chloroflexaceae; genus JAAUSY01. Next base: position 34,484 of record CAZGLO010000007.1, read on the forward strand.
ACCTGGCGGAAACCGACCCGGCTGCGCTCCACCTGAATCATCTTGCCAGCGTTATCGCGCAACGTAACCAACAGGGTATACAGATATGGATCTTCCGCAGACCACTTGCGCGGCGCGGATATGGTCTTTATTACGGCGGGGATGGGTGGCGGGACGGGCACAGGCTCATCGCCGGTCATCGCGGGCATCGCCCACGACCTAGGTGCGCTGACCGTTGGTGTGGTCACCAAGCCGTTCACCTTTGAAGGCAACCACCGCCGCAAGACCGCCGAACAAGGCATTGAGCAGCTCCGGCCTGTTGTTGATACGCTGATTGTCATCCCGAACGACCGGCTGCTGCAAACCGCAAGCAAAAACACGACCATGATCCAGGCCTTCCAGATGGCAGATAGCGTCCTGCGGCACGGTATCCAAGGCATCACCGACTTGATCACGCAGCGCGGCCTCATTAACGCGGACTTTGCCGACGTGAAGGCGATTATGTCGCAAGCCGGTTCCGCCTTGATGGCAATTGGCCAGGGCAAGGGCGATAGCCGCCTCGTCGATGCCGTCAACCAAGCGATTGCCAGCCCGCTGCTTGAAGTCAGCATTGATGGCGCAAAGGGTGTGCTCTTCAACGTGATGGGCGGCGAAGATTTGGGCATTTTGGAGGTCTACGAAGCGGCAGATATCGTGTCGAAGGCCGTCGATCCAGAGGCCAATATCATCGTCGGCGCAACGATCAACCCGGAGCTGGGTGAAGGCGAAGTCAAGGTGACACTGATCGCGACCGGCTTTGATATGAACAAGCCAAACGTCCACCGCTCACGCTCTTACCCATCCACGGCGACAGGCCACAATACGACCACGCAACGTCGGCCCGACCCCATCCCTGCGCAGCCGCCGCAACGGCCACAACAACCCCAATCTCCGCAATCGCCATCGCGGTCACCATCGGGGTTTGGCGGGAGCGACGATTTGGATATTCCCCCCTTCCTGCGCAACCGCAATCGGGGGCGGCAATGAGCTATGAGGCACGATATTGGCGAATAAACAGCACAATCGACACTATCAATATCACTCATATTACTCATATCACTCACGGAACAACGTCTTGTCTGGAGCATGCATTTCGTGTTAGTCAGGCAACTTTACCACTTGTATCAATGGAGTGCGTCTCGTCTTCGTCGTGATCTGGTCTATCAAGAGTATGGGGATGCCGCGGGGACGCCAGTGGTCGTTCTGCACGGCATGGCCGGTACGGCCCTCACCCATATGCTGCCGGTTATCGAAACCCTGCAACCTGCCTACCGGCTGATAGCCCCAGATTTGCGGGGGCACGGCAAGTCGCGTCATCTTCGGCCAGCGTGTGACGAGACGCTCTATTCTACCTACGCCAACGATGTTCTTTCCCTCCTCAATCGGCTCCACATTGACGATGTCCATCTTATTGGGTATAGTGATGGCGGAGAGACGGCTATCGCCCTCGCCGCGATGCTTGGCGAACGAGCGCGTTCGCTCAGCGTGTGGGGGGTGAGTGGCCGGGTGCCGCCCGCGCCCGTCGTCAATGTCTATGCCCAGCCGTCGCAGTCTATCCCGCATTGGGAGCAGTTCCAGGCGGAGTTGTATGCGCTCCACGGCAAGGCCGCCGCACACGACCTTTTCCCGTGTTGGGTTGCCGCGATGGAGCAGGTTGCCGCGCAGGGAGGCATCTTTCACGACGATGAGGCGGCGCGCATCACCTGCCCAACGCTCATCGTGACAGGCGATAACGACCCATTCAATCCATTACCCAACGTACGCGCCCTCGCAAGCCATATTCCCAATATACAGCTGATGGTATTGCCGGGGGCGGGGCACGATCTGTTGGAAGAGCGGCGGCAACAACTTCTTGCCTTGCTGCAGCGTATGATCAACGAGGCCGACCAACCAGACCAGTCAGATCTGTCAGATCAATCAGGCCAATCAGACCAATCAGCAACACCTCTCAACCCACATGGAAGTAACGAAAGAGTCGATGACCCCACACACCCCTCCTGACCGCATTGGCCAGAGTGCCCACGTTGAGCGGGGCGGGCAGGGATTTCCGGTTGTTCTGCTGCACGGGTGGGGGGCACATAGTGGCCTCTTTGAGCCTATCGCCACCCCTCTCCAATCATCATTTGATGTCATTGTCCCCGATTTTCCCGGCTTTGGACACACGCCCCCTCCCCCAAAACCGTGGTCAGTGCGAGAGTATACCGCGTGGCTCGTTGCCCTGCTTGATGAGCTTGGCATTGAACGGGCGCACTTCGTTGGGCATTCGTTTGGCGGGCGAGTGGGGATTGTGCTTGCCAATGAGCATCCAGAGCGGGTCGCCAAGCTGGTGTTGACAGACAGCGCCGGTATTCGCCCGCGCCGTACGCTCGCCTACTACCTGAAGGTCTACAGCTATAAACTTTTGCGGGTGCTTGCACAACGGCCATCATCCACCTCCGATTCTTCTTCCTCCCCTCCCTCTCTCCCTCTTTCTGGCCTTATCCCCAAGCCAGTGCGCGAATGGGCCGCGGCGCAAGTGGCAAAACGTGGGTCGGCGGACTATCAGCAGGCAAGCGGCACCGTACGGCAATCGTTGGTGCGGGTGGTCAACGAAGATTTGCGGGGGCTTTTGCCTCATATTGCCGCTCCGACGTTGCTCATTTGGGGCGAAAACGATGCAGATACGCCCCTCTCCGATGGCAAAATGATGGAGCGCCTCATCCCCGATGCCGGTTTGGTTGTGTTTGAGGGGGCTGGCCACTATGCCTACCTTGAACAGCCTGTCCGATTTTGTCGTATCATAGAGACATTCTTCCAGTCGTAGCAACAAGGGAAATCATACGTGCGTAGCGATATCTTGGTGGCAGTAATCGGGCTTGTGGGGTGGGCAGTGTGGGTAGGGCGTATTGGCGTGGTTGCCGCGCAGATGTTCCAGATCGAAGAGTATGAGGTACCACGCTTGGTGGCATGGGGCCGCCAACGCAAATGGCTCCTCCCCCGCGCCAACGCCATCGCCGGTGGAGTGGCATTGGGCATTGGATTGCTGTCGCTGCTCCTCCCGCCGACGTGGTATCTCGCCGGAAGCGGGGTGAGTTTGCTGGCGGGGGTGGCGATTATGTACCGATGGTGGCACCGCACACCCGCCAAAAAACCGATTGTCTACACGCCCCGTATGCGGCGGATACTTGGCAGTGCAGCAGTTACCCTTGCGCTGTTGGTCATCGTCTTGATACTTGTCGCCAATGTGCTGCCAACTCTGTTTACGCTCGTTGGCGGGGCAGGGTTGATGCTGCTGATGCCGGTTATTGCCATTCTGTGCATTGTTATCGGCGATTGGGCGATGACACCCGTTGAGCGGCATATCCAACGACGCTTTGTCAAGCAGGCGAAAGCACGCATTGAGGAATATCGACCGGACGTGGTTGGTATTGCGGGGAGCTATGGCAAGACCAGCACGAAGCATATCACCGCACAGCTCCTCGAACCGCAACATGCGGTTTTTGCCACGCCCAAGAGCTTCAACACCTTGATGGGTATCACCCGTACCATCAACGAATACCTTGAACGGGAGCATCGCCTCTTCCTGGTGGAGATGGATGCTTATGCGGTTGGCGAGATACGGCAGATGTGTGAGCTGGTTTCGCCCCGCCACGCCATCATTACGTCGCTTGGGCCGCAGCACCTTGAGCGGTTTGGGACACTTGACCGCATTGGCGATGCGCTCTATGAGCTTGTTGAGAGTATCCCCACGGGTGGCACGGTGGTGATATCTTGCAACGACCGCGAAACCGCGCGGTTGGCTGATCGGGCGGCGCGCACTGGCTATCACGTGGTGCGCTATGGGCTTGCCAATAGCAACAACGGCAATGAAGAGGATTTCCCTTCCACCCCGCACGACGTGACCGCTTCTGAGGTGGTGGTAGACCAGGACGCGACGCATTTTACGTGGCGGTGGGATGAAAAGGGGCTTAAGTATCGCGTCAGCATCCCGCTATTGGGTGCTCACAACATCCTCAATGTGACGGCGGCGTTGGCGATGACCCACATCCTTGGTCTCTCTGTGGAGCAGGCCGTTGATACCGCCGCCCGCCTTGCGCCTATCCCGAACCGGCTGCAGCTTATTCGCAGTCCGGGCGGCGTGACGGTGATAGACGACTCCTACAATGCCAATCCGGTTGGGGTGCATAATGGGCTTGAGGTGCTTGCGCAGATGCAAGGGCGGACGAAAATCTTGGTGACGCCCGGGTTAGTGGAGCTTGGCAGTGTGCAGGATGAGGAAAATCGGCGGTTTGGAGAGCATGCCGCCCGCGTGTGCGACCAGGTTATCTTGGTGGGCGCGCGGCAAACCCTCCCCCTGCAAGAAGGCGCGCGGCAGGGTGGTCTTGCGCCAGAACACCTCCACGTTGTGGAGACGCTTGATGAGGTGACCAGGTTGATAGGCCAGCTGGCGGGGGCGGGGGATGTAGTGCTTTTCGCTAACGATCTGCCCGATACCTACCTCGAATTGGGGTGATGTGTATTGTTATGTGACATGATTATCAATATCTTGCTGAACTGTCTCCCCTGTGCTATCATGTCTTTGTCTTTTGCATGACATGTTGCCAGAGAAAAAGCGAAACTCCCCGGTGTGTGTAACAACTCAGTGGCGGTTTCGTTTTTGTAAGTACCTTGATGTCCTTTTTGTACAAACGCCGTAGAACTTGGGAACGACTTTGACTAACGCTACGACTGTCGCTAGACAACAGATTGCTTTCTCTGGGCCTACTTCCCGCTGCATAGGTACGAGTGCCTACGGCAGCGGCTATTGGCATCCCAAGGACATGCGAGCGGTACAAGCGGTTTCATCTGCAAGCTGTCATCAGGTGGCTCTCTAGCGGGGGATAGTGAACCCCCACAGGAGCCATGTTGTGCGTATGCAACAGGTTTTCAGGGGGTTTACGTTGGGAAGAGTTCTTGTTTTAAACGCGAGTTATGAGCCGCTCCAAATCATACCCGTCCGTCGAGCGGTCGTGTTGTTGCTTCAGGAAAAGGCCGAAGTGGTAGAAGCAGCACAAGAACAGCTGCGTGCCTGCCGCTTCTCATTTGACGTGCCTCTCGTCATCCGCCTCGTCCGGTATATCAAGATCCCCAGACGGTTACGGCTACCGTGTTCGCGGCGAGGAGTATTCGCCCGCGACCGCGAGACATGCCAATATTGTGGCGTGCAGCCTGGCCGACTGAATCTCACCATCGACCATGTCCTCCCCCGCTCGCAGGGAGGCACTACCGTGTGGGAAAACGTGGTGACCGCGTGTCGCGAGTGCAACCGTAAAAAAGGCGGTCGTACGCCTGAGCAAGCACATATGCTTCTCAAGACCACGCCGCGGCAGCCACAGTATATCGCATTTGCTTTGTTGGGAGAGATTGAACGGAATGATGTCTGGCGAAAATACGCCTACTTCGCCTAGCCTAAGCCGACGGGGAACAGCCGTCAGTGCTGCTCATATCGCCTTGCTACTGCTTCCATTTGCGGCACGTGACGGTTGTTCCTTCCCCACGTCGTGAGTGAATGGTAAACTCGTTCATCAGCCGCTTGGCACCCGGTATGCCCATCCCCATCCCGCCAGAGGTGCTATACCCATCCTCCATCGCCCGCTCGATATCCTCTATCCCCGGCCCCTGGTCTTCGCACACAATCTCGATCCCTCGTTGGCCACTCGCCCCTTCTATTTCGCGGATCGTCACTTGGCCTGTCTGCGCATAGATAAAGATATTGCGCGCCAGCTCCCCCACCGCCGTCGCGATACGGGCTTGGTCTACCGCACCAAACCCCACTCCCTTCGCTATCTGCCGAGACGCCGTTCGGGCCGTCACAATGTCTAGGTCGCTTGCAATGGGCACGGACTTCATAGCTTAGCACTACCCTCGCAACGGATGGCGGACGCGCCACTCCCCTTATCCTTCAAAACGAATTCGTAGACTGATTCGAGCACCTTGCCATACGAATAGGCGCACGGTACCACGTACACCGCTTCGTACCAACCTCCAACGTATCCCCCATTATAGCATGCTTCTCCCCCACCGTGATACTTCAACCGCGGGGGAGGCGCTATCCGGCCCCAAACCACCATTGTGACCTCTTCCTTGCCGGATGTGTGGCCTCGGAGACTTCCATCTCCTTGTTCACCGCGATCTGCTTGGCAACCAGCGAATCCAAGGAACTCACGAGGTTCTCATTCGCAGCGTACGCCTGAAGCGCTGAGGTTGTAAGGGCGTTCAAGCCGGTCAAACTACTTGTCAGGCCAACCAGACCTATGCTAATATTGAGTATATTCATCTTTTAACATCCTCTAGAAAGAGAACCTCCTATGGAAGAGACTAAAAACCCTTTCTTACGTATTTACCTTGTTGTCACCCTTGTTCTTGTTGTTTCCGTTTCGATATATGGGGTGTACAGTCACCAACAACGCCAACAGGAATTAGATGAACTAGTACAAAGAGTAATAGAGAGTTCCCATCAGGAGAGCTACGAAAAATGCGTAGACAAATGGCCGCTAAGCGAGAAGAGGTGCTATGACATCTACCTTGCAGACGACGACTAGTCATACGACACAATCTGCGGCTTATTCCGGTACGCTTCCTTCGTTGCTCTGCCCCACCACAGCCAGCACGAGCCGTCGCGTTGACACATCGTGAGTAGCTCGGCGATGTTCACCCCGTAGACTTCTTCCGCGATCCACCGGAGTTCTTGGATATCGAGATACCAGGCCGGTGGATCGTAGGAGGCAGGGTTGATTTTCTTGCCTTGCTCGTTCCTGCTAACTTAGCACCCCCTGCCCTCTCCCCTTGATATTTGTACAGAACACACAACGCTATCCCCTCGTTAATTGTTGAAATGATCCAGATAATCCGCTATGATAGAAAAAAAGCTCCATGATAGGAGCGGTATGTAGCTGCAACGAAGCGGCAAGGAGGATGACATGGATATTTTGCAATCACCGAATTTGCTTTTAGGGTTGATAGGATGGGCGGCGACGGCCAAGCTCCTCATCGACATGGCCGACCTGACTATCTGGCAGCGGCGCTTGATGACGCTCTTCACGTGGTTGTTGTGGATGGTGCCCGCGTTTGACGTGACGGTCTACCAGGGCCAGATGAACACCGACACGGCTTTCACCTACGGCTTCACCCTGTCAATTGTGCCGATATTGTTCCTCTCGCTGACGGCGGTGCACTGGCACGCTGGCAAAAAGTAACCGACAGCAACAGCTAGACGAATTGGGCTAGCCGCGGGCTAGTCAGCCTTGCCCAGCCAAAAGCTCACTCTTCCCACAAGTTCGCTTGTGGGTCTTTTTATGCCGATTGGGAGGGGATTCTGCTCCTTGCAAAAAGCCCCTCGTCGTGCTACTATGCAGGCCATACGCAAGGACGACACTTTCCCTGAACACAGGAACCTATGAAGACACCACACGAACAATCATCTGGAGGGCGTTTTGGCCCTTACGGAGGGTGCTATATGCCGGAGACGCTCATTCCGGCTGTCAAGGCACTCGAAGAGGCATACAACGCCTACCGCACCGACCCGCAGTTTCTGCAAGAGCTGGAGCATCTCCACCGCACCTACACTGGCCGCCCGACCCCATTGACCTTCGCCAAGCGGCTGACCGACACCTGCGGTGGTGCGCGCATCTACCTCAAGCGCGAAGACCTTGCCCACACCGGCGCACATAAGATTAACAACGCGCTGGGGCAGGGGCTGCTGGCCAAGTATATGGGCAAGAAACGCATCATCGCGGAGACGGGCGCAGGCCAACACGGCGTCGCCACCGCCACCGTGTGCGCGCTGCTCGGCCTGGAGTGCGTCGTCTATATGGGTGAGGATGACATGGCCCGCCAACACCCCAACGTCTTTCGGATGAACCTGTTGGGGGCAGAGGTGCGGCCCGTCACCACCGGCAGCCGGACGTTGAAAGACGCCATCAGCGAAGCATTGCGCGATTGGGTCTCGCACCCCGATAGCTATTACCTGCTTGGGTCGGCGCTTGGCGCACATCCCTACCCTACCATGGTGCGCGATTTCCAAAGCGTGATTGGCCACGAAGCACGGCAGCAGTTCCAAGAGACGACCGGCGGGTTGCCTGATGTCGTGGTTGCATGTGTGGGTGGCGGCTCAAATGCCATCGGCATCTTCTACCCCTTCTACGACGATACAACCGTCGCGCTGCGCGGCGTGGAGGCGGGGGGACGCAACCGCCGTTTGGGCGAACACGCGGCGCGGTTCTTCGACCCACGTCCCGGTGTGCTCCAAGGTACCTACTCCTATGTGCTGCAGGATGACGATGGCCAAATCGCCCTGACGCATAGCATCTCCGCCGGCCTTGATTATGCGAGCATCGGCCCGGAACATGCCTGGCTCCACGATACTGGCCGCGCCACCTATACGAGTGCAGACGACAATGAAGCCCTTGACGCCTTCCAGACGCTGGCACAGGTAGAGGGCATCATACCGGCCCTGGAAAGTGCCCATGCCATCGCAGAAACGATGAAACTTGCCCCCAAGATGCGCTCTGATCAGACTATCTTGGTGAACCTCTCTGGGCGGGGCGATAAAGATATCTTTATTGTTGCCGAAGCATTGGGCAAGAAGATTGAGCGGGCTTCGTAAGGAGCTGCAGGTGTGTTTGGAGCATAGGAAAAGAGCATTATGAAACTCCTCTATCTTGACCCGCACGATGTCGAACCCGATCCCGAAGGGTTCCGCGAGGAGCCGGGCGACGTTGAAGGGCTGGCAGAGACCATCGCCGAACAAGGGATGTTGCAGCCACTTGGGGTCGTTCCCATCAGCGATAACCGCTACCGCGTGGTGTATGGCAACCGGCGGCGCGAGGCCGCGCTCAAGCTGGGTATGAACCAAATCCCCTGTATCCTGCTGGACGGCGATTATCAAGACCTCCTGCTGCGCCAACTGATTGAGAATGTGCAGCGCGAAGAGCTGAATGATATGGAGAAGGCACGCGCCTTTTCCCGCCTCCGCCAGCGCATCGCCGAAACGCACGAACACCTCTCTGAGAAACCATCCGAGAGCGAGCTTGATGAGGGAGTGGGGAAGGCAGTTGGGCTGACGGGGCGCACGGTTCGTCGCTACACCGTGCTGCTTGAGCTGCCGCAGGTGGTGCAAGACCTCATCCGGCGCGAGCAACTGAATGTTACCCAAGCCCAGCATCTCCGCCGCATCTCCAACCCAGAAACGCAGATAGAGGTAGCCAAGGCGGTTGTGGAGGAAGGGATGTCGGCTGCGGACATGAACCGTTTGGTAGGCTACTTCATCGCCAACCCCTCCCTGACCATCGAATCGGCATTGCAATCGTTTGAGCAGCCCAATCACCTCCCACACCATCCGCTTTCCGAAACAGAGGGAGCTGAATCACCACAAGGACAAGGTGGTGGTGGCGGCGGGTGGAGTGATGATAATGATGATCGTCCGCCGTGGGATGAAGGCAGTGTTGGCGGTATGGGTGGCAGTGGTGCACCATTGACGGGGACGGGGGATCGGGTGGGAGATCACCCGCGAGGGGGTGGCCCACTGAATGGTGAAGAGCCATTTGGGGAACGCCGTAAACCAAAACGAATGGCCCGCATCCGTTCGCTCGATCAGATGATCGATGAGGTGGAGCGGCTCTCGCGTAGCTCAGCAGAAGGCGATATTGAGAAGTGGCTAAAGAAGGATGAGCAAGCTCCAGAGAAGTTCCGCACGTTGCGAGAACAGTTGCAGGAGTTGATGCACGATTTGGAGCGCATTGCGGATGAGCAGGGGTGGTCTTGAACGTTCTTGATAGCCAAGGTAGTGGCTAATAGTCTGATGAATAGTTTGGTGAATAGTTTGGTGAATAGTCTGGTGATTGGTAAGAGCAGGAAAAAAGGGAAGAATCGCACGTGTTGGGGGAAGGGAAAGGCAAAAACCCAGGTGCAAATTTGCCCCGGGGTTGATCGTCTACTTTCCTCTCTGCGAAGTATGTTTCGTTTAAGTCGACGATAAACCTTCCTTCTCCGTAGGAATGCATTATTTGATGGCCGATGTCGTAGTATTCTTGGCCTGTTCGGGATAAGGGCACCGAACGTTGGCTGCTTTTTTTTCCACATTCCCCTATAGCGTGATAATACATCCTCCACACCTTACGAATGTTTCGAGATATCAGAACATTCGAAGGGTGTATAAAGGATAGTCTATGGGAGCGGACAAACATGCATAAGTTAGCATGTTTTGTTATTCCTTCCCCTCCCATTTACATATCCTTCTCCTCTCTCTCTTTCCTTCTCCCTTCTGGTTATTAAGGATACACGAATTATGAAAAAATGGTAGTATGTAAACACTGAAGGTTTCCTAAAGATTTATCACATGTACCAGAGAGGCCGTCTCAATGGACGAAGAAATCGCCGAAAAAGACCGCAAAAGCACACCTCAAGCAACTTCTTCTTTCAATACCTCATACCATTGTGAGCAACAACCACGCCATCGTTACCATGCGCTCTATCTTCATGCCCCACTTTGCTATCTTTCTCTCGATAAACGAGGGATTATCATAGATGCAAATCATGCAAGTGCAGCATTGATCGGTGAGCCTCTTGCCTCGCTCTGCGGTAACAAAATGACGCACTACCTGGCCCCACACGATCATCCCCACTTTGAGCGCGCACATCGTGCACTTTTTGACAACCCTACCTCGCCAAGCTCTCCAAACATGTCGCTGATTGTCCACATGCAGCGGCATGGCGGCAGTACATTCACGGCTCGGCTCGTCTGCATGGTGATTCATGTAGGGATGGCAAGCGAGATCGGTGATACGCTACCTGCTCAGGAGGAAGATCAAGAAGATCAAGAAGATCAAGAAGATCAAGAAGATCAATGGGAGTGTCTTGTCACTTTGACCGAAATCATAGAAACACAAGATGCTCAACACACACGAGCATCACTTTCTCCTTCGTTTCACCCCGATGAGGATGATAAACAAAGAGCGTGTGGCATGAGAGAGGAACATCAGGCGGAAGGAAGCCAGGGAAGCCAGGGAAGCCAAGGAAGCCAAGGAAGCCAAATAGACCGGATGCTCCGCGAGATAAACCACGATTTGCAATATCATCGTGATATGCTGCACACCATCCTGAACTCGATCAGCGATGGGTTTGTGTTGCTGGATCGGCAGGGGCAGGTGCAGACCATAAACGAACGCATTTTGCATATTTTTGGGTCGCCCTCAGCCGAAATCTTTGCACACAAATCGTGGCATGCAGTGTGCCAGGACAAGCGGTGGCAGAAACCACTCCCCTTCCTATGGGTGCTCGATACGCTGGAGAGTGGTACATATCAAGAGCAGCATATTGGCTTTACGCGGGCTGATCAGACCACTTCCTCATTGGTGATCAAGGTGTTTCCTATCTTTGGCAACAATAAGGTGCGAGGCGAGTATGTGGTTGAGCGGCTTGTGCTCCATATCACCGATGATACGAGCCGCTTACTGCGTGAAAAAGATACCGTTTATTATGCTTCGCTCTCATCCGGGCGGGATTTGATGGCAGTGGTGGCTCACGAGGTCAATTCACCTCTGCAGACGATTATGTTCTCCATAGAGATGATGAACAGTGCTTCGCCCGAACGCCGACAAAAATTTCTTTCCATTGCGTTGGCCGAAGTGAAACGCATCAGCACCTATCTTGATGAATGCAAAACCTTCTATCACACTTCCTCCCCCTCATCCGAAGTCGATATCAATGAACTGGTTGAGCGTGTGCTCCATCTCATGAGCGCCAAGCTCCACTTTCACCGTATCAACTCGCAGGTCACCTGCTGTTCAAGCCTTCCCTATGCACAGGGGCAGAAGGGGAAACTCCACCAAGTCTTATTCAACATCGTACTCAATGCCATAGATGCGATGCCAGATGGCGGATCGCTCTTTCTTAGGACAAGGAAAGAGCAACAACAAGGCCAGGACATGCTCGTTATTGAGGTGGAAGATACGGGAATCGGTATCGATCCAGCCCTCAAAGACCGTATTTTCGGTCCTTATTTTACCACAAAAGGGAAAGAAGGCTCTGGTATCGGCCTTTTCATCGCATCAACTATCATCCGTGAGCATAAAGGCAAGATCGAAGTGGCAAGTGACCCGGGCAAAGGCACCCTCTTTACCATCATGCTGCCGAAATTAACGGGCGATGAGCATGAATAAGGCGGCCCGTACGAAGATCGGCCATCTGCGTGTATCCCTGAGGTTCTTGAGCGGCAACGCTCTAGTGGCTACCCGCTTCTTCTTCTGGATTAATCAATTTGAAGCCAAACCCACGGATACTGACAATATAACGCATATTGATCTTGTTTCTGAGATTGCGCATGTGAGCGTGGAGGAGATCACGTGCTTCGCCCCGCTCCAGGTTGTGCCCGCGGGCGTAGGCAGTGATATCTTCAAATGAGGCAGCATATCCCGGACTTTCGGCGAGAAAGTACAAGATACGGTATTCGGTGGGAGTAAGCTGAACCCGTTTCTCGCGGAAAAAGACTTCATGGCGACACGTGTCGATTGTTAGGTGGCCAATATGGTGATAACGGCAGACCTCGGCAGAGTCTGTACCATTTTGGGACGCTTGAGCAGTTGGTTGGTCGTATTGTTCCTGCTGGTGGTTGTCGGAGGAGGGAGAAATAGGGGGAGATGACGATTTGTCTGCGTTGGGTGTGTTGAAAAGATTGCCCCGCTCTTGCATCTCAGAAAGCAAGCGCGCATATGAAGTAGAGAACAGCAAACTCCCATATTTTGCCATCATCTCCGTCAAGAGGTTTTGAACAAGCTGGCGGTTTTTTTCGTTGCGCAGCTCCTCCTGATGCTTACGCACTGCCCGCGCAATGCAGCTTTGAAGCTCCTGCAGTTGGACGGGCTTCCTGAGGTAGTCGTGCGCGCCCAAGCGCATCGCATCGATAGCACTGTCGGTTGAGCTATAGGCGGTCATCATCACGACTTGGGTGGTGGAGGAATATTTCCGCACACCTTCTAACACGGCGATGCCATCGAAGCCATCTTGCAAGCGAATGTCGGTAAGCACCACACTAAACTTAGGCTGCAAGTTCTCCTGTCCCTGAGTGATAAGCTCAATCGCTTCTTGCCCACCCATGGCCCCCTGTACCTGATACCCCTCATCCTGCAGCGCAGTCATGATCGTTTCTTGCAAATTGATGTCGTCTTCGACAACAAGAATGTATGCTGTCACATTGGTTGCCTTCAGCAGCTGCGACGACGTCCTCTAGGCCCGCGCGAGCTGGAGAGGAACCCGCCCCAGTCTACAAAGCGGTTTATTCACCTCCCCCGCGGCCCGGTCTTCGAGAGGAGGGGAGCGACAGATGGTGAGGGATCCGTAGGTATGATGCTATTGCAAGAGTAGTTCAAAGCTTGGTTGGTCGTCTCCCCCGCCGATACGGCGCAAGGTGCGCTGAACCAAACGGAGCGTTCCCTCGCCAAGCCAAAACGTCAATACAGCTCCAATCACAAGCCCAAATGCACTCCCTACTATTGCACCCAGGGCAAAGAGCAGGTAGTGCGTCTGTTGTGATAGATCATTGCTCATAGATCCTTTCCTTCAGGCACAGAACCCACCGGCTCTCGTGGTGGGAGGGAGTGCCCCGCTTCTGCGGCCTCGGCCCAACGCCAAAGCCACCATATTGCTACGGCCATTGCTACAGCTTACTACCGTATTGCCACACCGCCCATCTGTTCCATCTGTTTACCTGTCAAACACTCCAAATATATCTACATATATGGGCAAATGTATGGGAGAAACCCGCCACTCCACCGCGCCCCGCAATCGGGCCACATCGGGCGGCGGACAACGGGTTCCTCTTGCGGTCTATTGAACCACAACCACCGGCGTCGCTTTGCTCCACAGCCGTTCCAGCTGATAATATTCCCGCTGTTCTGCACCAAAGACATGAACAATAAGGAAATTGTAGTCGAGCACTATCCAGCCCGTGGCTGCAGACCCCTCGATACGTGGATGTATGTCGAAGTCTGTATGAATACTCTCATCTATATGCTCAACAATCGCCTTCAGTTGGCGCTCGTTGTCTCCAGAACAGATGATAAAATACTCTGCGATGGTAGTGAGTTCCCCAATGTCAAGCAGCATGATATCGTGCGCTTGACGACTTTCGGCAAGTTCCACTACCTTGTGCGCAATCGTTGCTCGTTCGATAACTACGATCCGCCACTTTCTAGCTCTGTTGGGGGGGGTCGCAAAGGGCGTGCCCAACGCATATGCTTGAGATCACCCTCGTCTCTCACCAACGTTGTCGTGATTATAGCTGAGACTCTTGTGGATCGCAAACAAGCGGCCCCCAATCCTCGTCAGCCTTCACCAGCCTTAATCAAGCCTCATCAGCGCGAATGCCCACAAATCGGAGAAATCGCTCTCTACTACTGTGGCCCTTCATGATACCACAACAGCCTACCGTGTTTCAAGCATCTAGCTCACACGACCCCGATATACACGCCACCTCTTGCGCCACATTCGTCAGATCGCGGTCTTCATAGCGGTAGATCTTCGAGAAATCGATATAGGGGAACTCCGCGATCCGCCGCTCATACTCCTCCTTGGTGATCTCTTCGTAGGGCATTTGCGCATAGTTGGCGTCAAACGCGGGCAGGAAGGTAATCCCCCCCAAATGCTCCCGGTGCTCCCACACCCACTTCATCAGGTCGATGACCTCATCCGGGCGGTAGGTGATAGTGCAGTTGTGGGTCAGAATGTTTCCCTCGATCACAAACAGATGCTCGCCAGGCTCCTGGACACAGTAAACCGGCATGGTTTGTCCGGTATTCCGAACCGACACAATTTTCCAGTGCTTGGAGAATCGAGCGGCGGTAAATCGAGCGCGCTTTTCGTCCAGGAGGAAGAAATCTTCGTCCAGCGTTTTCTTTACGAGACTCAATGCATACCAGCGAGTTGGGCCACATGCCGATGAGTTGCTCGTATGCTCCTGAATCTGTGTCGAAACGGCAAGCCCAGCTCGTGGCGCAATCACTTGGAGCCATTCGAGTGCTTCGTAGTTTACTGATGACAGAGTTGATAGGCTTCCACGCTCGTCAGTATGCCCGTCGACATGCCCATCGGCCGCAAACCAGCCAGCAACAAAACCACGCAAGTATTCGGGGCTTGCGTCGGTACTCGGAAGTGTCTTCCAGTGTTTCGGCAGCCCGTAGATGCGGATCTGATCACAATCCTGCCGATCAATCGTATGGTAGCCTGCTTCCTCAAACAACTCAGCCAAGTTGCGGCTATCGACGCCATTTGGGTCGTTGCAGAGGTAGACTTGGCAATACTCTTGCCGTCCTTGACTGGACTTGTGTCGTGAGCCATCACCAAAGGTAATTCCATGAAGCACCCCGTCAAGATCAAGGGCTGGTCGCTCCACAGGATGAATGGTTTGCAACTTCCACTCAGATGAGCCAGCAATGCGATCCAGTTGATCGGTTCGTAAGAGATGCGGCTGCCGTCCCTGGAAGCGTCGCATCGGGTACGAAATTGGCCAGAGATGATTGGCCGTCGTGCGAATGATGTGCTTCACCCCACCCCGCTCAACCTCCAGCTCCCAGACTTCCTGGCTGCCAAGCGCTTGGACTGTCGCAGCGACCCACTGACCGTCTGCATTCAACACCATGACCGGCGCACCATCCTCACACTCGTCGAAGCGACGAAGCCCTGCGTCGGTGATGAAGCGCATATCGCCGGTGAAGCACGAGGGGTTGTGTTCTGTCCAGTTGAGCTTATTCTGCAGCCAAAACTCGCACTGTTCTACCGCGGAACGGTCGGTACGGGTCGTTGCTCCTTCTGGCGAGCGGACGGGGAAATGCACCACCCACGTGTTGGCATCCTCTGGGTCTTGGCCGTTCTCGGGATCCATCGGTGCACCGGCGTCGCGCAACACCTTGAAGAGCGGCGAGTGCGTGGCAACGCGCACATTGCGGATGTAGTAAGGTGCCCAACGCGCGTGCAGGCCAGATGAGCAGTTTAGTAATTGCGAAGAGTTGTGACTACGAACTGCCCCCGCATAGAACCAGTGATTTCCTTCAACTTCTATATCGTAAGTTGAGACCGTCTCGCCCGGTGTAATATCGGTGATCTTCCCAACGTGGTAACGCTTCCGGTCAGTATCCCACTCCCAACGAATAAAGTCTGAATGAGTTTCAGTCGCTTGAAGTTTTGTGCTATTCCGGAGAAGCACACGAAATGACTCAGCCTCAACATAGACATTTCCAGAGAGCAGGTACATTTCACGGCGATTCTGGAGATTACCGCCTGTATCATTGAGAGAGCATCCAACGGGAAGCCCAACGGCCCAACTAACATCTTGGACATGTTGAGCAAAAAACCTATCCGATGTCGAAAGCGTAAACCGTCCAACTCCCGTATCAGAAGTCAACCCTGACCAACCATCAGAGTCGAGTAAGCCTGCAATGAAGGCAATAATATCATTCCGTGCTGATGAACGAACGCATTGTGGAATGAGATTGATAGTATCGGCATAATATTTGAACGCATCGTTCTTGATGAGCCAATGCCAGAGATAGACCGAGGCGGTTTCAAGCGTCCATGCGTGGCGTTTCTCAGATGCACTGTACATGGCCGCATCGAGGTCGAACTGCTCACGCAGAATACGTTGCGCCTTCAGCAAATTTTCCTGCCGATTGTCCATGAAGCGGATTCGGAACCCGCCGGGCGAGAGACAACCATCGCCCCAAAGGTACCCAAGTAACCAAGCAATATCTTCGTTCATTTCGGCGGGTTGCTTGATGACCTGTGCATTCCCACGCATCTTCATAGCAAGAGAGTTGACATGTTGGAGCTTCGTATGCGTTTCACTGGTATATGCACCAACCTTCACCTCTAGGACATCGTCGGGACGAAGTTCAATCGCCTGTACCCACTCATTCACTGGCTGTACCCCCTTCCCTCGTTCGTGGCGATAGGATACAAACCAACGATGCTGTGGTGTTGATTCGACTTTCAAGCCGTAGTTCATCCGAATACAGAGTGTTGGACTTACCCCATTATGATAGGTTCTTACGATTTTGGATTGTCCATCACCTTGCAATGCAGAGATGTCTTGTTTCATCTCAGCCCATGTCGCATCTTCGGGATGATCTCCAAAAAGTTCTTGAAGTGTCAAAAGCCCGTTCGTTGTGGATGTGAGGCTATACCAAGGTCTACAATTGCCACTCGGCTTAACACATGTGGTCGCCGCCGACTGGTTAATGCCAAGCGACTGTGCTATCTGCCGATTGACCTCCACCACATGCTGGCGCAGTCCGGCTTTGATGCGCGGATCTTGGGCGATGGGGCTGTCCATCTGGCCGGTGATATCCACGCCAAGCAACCGCTCCTCATCGCAATTGGTCTTCCACTGTGGCCGCAGGCCGGGGAAGTAGGTCGCAAGCGATTGGATCGAACCGATAATCGTCGCGATCTCAACCTTCTCCCGCAACGTTTCCTCTGTATCGTCGGCGCGGGCAATCGCAGAGCTGAGGTTGCACAGCTCCCACGGGCGGAGGATGATCTCGCCGCACTGCCGGTTGAGGACATAGCCCATCACTTGCCTGCCATCGTGGTCAAGCGTTTCGCTCCCTATGGCGAAAAACGTGTGTGTCTCATCTACCGTGCCGGTGTAGACATCTTCACAGCCGTCCGGCTCTACCGCCACCACACGATGGTTCGCAACCGCCGCCCGCTCTTGGAGGTCGTGCCAGCAGGTGAACGGGGTATGTGGGCCGTCGTTGGCGGGGGGAGTGGAGGGCAGAGAAGGAATGTTGGCAGAGATGCCGCGCTGTGCGCAGAAAGTGGCCCACTCTGTTTGCATGGGGTGCCGCCCAAGCATCACGACCAGGTCGTTGTAGAGCCGAATGTGAGTGGCATATGGGGCATATGGGGCATATAGATCGTGCTGGTCTGAATGCGGATGGTGCGGGCGATGTGGGCGATGTGGGAAACACGTCTTTTGAGCCATCTTGGCGCTGCACGCATTACTGCACACTGCCTGCTCTCGCCTCTCCAGCCGCACCTCAAAGCCCTTGCCACAGACTTCGCATGTCCTGATCACATATGTCTCCCCATTGCGGATGACTGTCGGCAGATCCGTCGGCAAATCTGTCGGCAGATCCGTCACGCCATTTGCCTGCGTCGCACAGTGCATACCATCGTGGCGGTGGCGGGAGATAAATTGCGCTTCCGCCTCGCTGAAATCGCGATATCGCAACACGCGGTAGCTCTCAGCCGCATCATAATCGACCTTATCGACCTTATCAACGTTCTTTGCCTCTATGCACTCTACTGTTGCCTGCGAGAGGCCATTGCGGTGGTAGGAGGCAACATTCAGGCTGGTAATCGCGTCGTTCGGCTGCAGATCAAGCGCACATTTCTCACTCCCGTCGGTCAGGATGAAGGTGTGATTGGGGGTCACCCGAATGGACGAACCATCCGCGAACGCCACGCGGTAGATGGGCGTATTGGAGCCGGTCTTGCGTGGGCGGCGCATGGTGCGAATAGCCAACGTCCCGTCCAACGCCCCGTCCTTGACCGTAAACACCGGCACATCCGCCCCGTGCTCAACCAACTCCCGCATCTGCACGCGCCCCCGCCCATCGGCAACCGCCACCCACGTATCACCCGTCACGCAGGGGTTTGTGCCGAAGTCGGCAGGGATACGCCGCTCTGGCCGCATCATCTTGGCCGCCTCGCGGTTGAAGATGCCCGGCTCGCCGCGCTCCGACTCGATCATCTCCAAGAAGCGCTTCATAAACTCCATCTGGGTGAGGCCGCCCTCTGGCCATACCGCCGAGTTGTTCGCATTCCAACGTTGGCTGTTTTCGCGCTCAAAATCGCCATTCTTGCACTGCTGCATCTCGCTATCGTCGTAGTCAAAGAGCGAAACCATCGCAGTATTGTGAACAAGATAGCCTTCTGCAACAAACATACTGCCATCACGCACTTCAATATCGTATGTATGCAGTGCGCTGCCCGTACGGACTTCGCGCACCATGACGGGGACATAGTGCGTTGCATCAACCAGTGCGGTCAATGTGGCACTGTTCATGTTGTCATCGCGTCCATGGTTCCAGTCATGGTTCCAGATATTCTTATAACGATCACGGGGGACATCACGCTTCGCCATCCAGCCCGGCACCGTATAGCCTGCTTGTTTGCCCTTGCGCGGAACCCACGACTTACACGCATGTTCCCCCAACACAGCAGCCGCCTGTTGTAGAGCCAGTGCATCTTTGATTGATACAATCCAGCGTGGTTTCCAGTTCGGTTGGTCAGCCTGAGGTTCAACCATCCGTATTTCAGCAATGATACCAAGTGTTGCCAACAACTTAACCATATCACGGGCAAATGTTTCGTAAACGGTTGACAACACCGTCACCGGACGGTCGGTGTAACAGCCATCCCCATCCATTGCCCCAGCGATAAACGCTGCACGCACCCCAGCCGGAGAACACCAGATAACGTCGGGGATGATCAGCGGGGTATGTGCCTGCTTATAGGTGTGCATCCAGCGAGCAATTTGGCGATTACCAGAACAGATCTGTACCCAATTCCCATCGTTGTACACAATGCGGGCAGGAATGCCATGCCGCTCCATCCAAGAGGTTATACGTTCAATCTGATCAAATTCCTGGCTATGGCACGCTATCATAAAACTTGTATTACCGTCCTTGCCCCGTTCATCATGGCTGGTAATCGCAACGTGACCATCAGCGACAAATTTCCCCATGAACCAACCTGTTTCCTCGTTCAGTTCCGGCTGAATCAGCAATGAACCGCTGTTGTCAGCCGCACGTTTGACGGGGAGTGGTGCCAGTTCCTGTGGCTCACCATCAATGGGATGTGTGATAAAGAGCAGTCGGTCTTCTGGTGTGAGGTCGTAGGCATATTTAAATTCATGCCCACCCCACACATCGCGAAGGACAGCAACACGGTGATGGGGAGTGCAGCGGAAAATGGTGCCTGACTCCGTAACGATTTCGACCACGTCCTGCACACCTTGGTCAACCCAGTCCGTGACGGGTTTGTACCCTTCCGCTGTCATCACCTCATCATGCGTTGTCACTTCTTCAATGGGTATTGCACCGCGCCGAGTGTGTACACGGGTGCCAGACGGCAAACAGCGTCGCATCCCCCCACTCACGGCGGCATTCCCCACTGCACACATAATGTCGTGGGCGTCGAGCGGGCGGAGGAAGCTTCCCTGACGGGCCAAAAGACGTGAACGGA
Organism: uncultured Chloroflexaceae bacterium; assembly: GCA_964526735.1. Classification (GTDB taxonomy): domain Bacteria; phylum Chloroflexota; class Chloroflexia; order Chloroflexales; family Chloroflexaceae; genus JAAUSY01. The sequence continues at coordinate 54,761 of CAZGLO010000007.1, forward strand.
CAAACTTCAGCATAAGGCGGAGCGGCTCCGGGCCAGACGCCCGTCCACCCTTTGTCTTAAGTGGCGCGCCAGCTTGACGGAGTTGGGAGATATCAAACCGCACGTCGCCGCCATCAAACCACTGCTCAAGGCCATAGCGCAATGCATCTGCCCACCCTTCTGCCGAGTCGTCAACCACGTAGGTGTCTGGCTTGACGCCGCGTTGACGCTTGATGCGGGGGAAATTCTCAACGTAGTGGCTCTCGACCGAGAAACCTACCCCGCACCCGCTCATCGAGATAGTAAGCGCCTCCACGAAGGAGTGCAAGCTCTCCACGGGCTGGTAGGAGCAGTTGTAGATGGTGATGTTATTCCGGCGCGCAGCCGCCCCCGCCATCGCCAGCAGCCGCATCGATGGCATCGCCCGCATCTCAAGGATGCCCTGCCGAACACGTTCATAGGTTTCGTGTGGCAGCCGGGAGCCTGCAAGCTCATAGAGGAAATCAACCGAGCGGTTGACGGTTTCGATCCACGTTTCGCGCCGCCCCAGCTCGTAGTTGAACCGTGAATACTTGTCGAAGAACTGAAATTTTTGCAATGGAGTGGGGAAATAGCGGTCGGAGTCGAGGAAGCTCTGACGCACATCTGGCGGGATAGGGCGCTCTTCACGCTTTTTGGCGTGCTCGGCGCGGTAGAGGATGTAGTGCTTGGCAGCGTCGAACTCGCCCGCCGCCTGCAAGACCATCTCAACGATATCCTGCACGTCCTCGACAGTTGGAGGCGTGCCGCTCATCTTGGCCGACAGGATGTTGACCACATTGCGGGCTATCTGCGAGACGGGGGTCTGTGGTGGACGGCCAAGGCTGGAAAAACAGCGGTTCAACGCATGCTCAATATGGCGTATGTCAAATGGAGCGACACGGCCATCTCGCTTTATCACGTTGTCGGGCGGGCGGAGACCAGCGCGCTGCAAATCGCAAAACTCGGTGAGCGAATATCCATTTGCCTTTTCATCTGCCAAGGCTGATTCGTGTACATTCATGATTGGAACGTCCTTGCAAGTATCAGGGAAGAAAAACAGAATCCAGGCACATCGCGGGACGAACCTGGACAGATAGCATCATATTATGTCGTGTCGTAGGCTTCCTCTCGGAATCAAACCAACGCCCCCTCGCATTCAGCCGAGGGGACAACCGGCAAGATGATGAATTAACAACACGGACGTGGCGAAAGAAAGACGAATAGAGGCCATTGGAGTGGGAGATATCAGCAGAATGCCCCCTACCCCGCGATGGCTTTGAAAGCAACACAACGAATCGCCATGATAGCATAGAATATCATGCCTTGCACACCCCTGCACATTGCACTCCTCTCTATTTACACATACTCACATTTTGCTTTCGGAAGGGAAATACACCATAAGCCTTAGAGGTGGCCAATGACCCCAGAGCAAAGGAAGTAAAGAGGCTATAGCAGGCAGAAGAGCGGGACGGGGCGGGGTTCACAACAGCCGAAAATATAGTAGAACAAAACTCGAAAGACTCGTGTCAGAATGTGGTAGAATGGCAAGCGTCCTATTGCCTCTAGTCACCGAAAAAACACAGCGCTTTTGCGTTGAATACGTCACATATGCTTGTTGTAGCATTGTAGGAAGGATAGCAAGGTGTCGGACGCCGACCCGCAAGAAGGGAGCAAAGCTCAATCAGTCGTCATGAACCGAATCCTTTCGCCTCTCGCGAGACCCTCGCTTGCTATTGTGCCAGACTATACTCCAACCAAATCGCATCAATGGGTGAGCCACGTATTGCTCATATGTGCCGACTGGTTCTTGATTTTGTGCGGCTTTGCCCTCGCCTACTGGATGCGCTATCTTGCCGATTGGCCCGGCCCACTCAAATTCATCGTTTCCGAAGTGGCAACCCAAAATTTCGTCACCTTTGATGCTTTTCTTCCCGTCACCATCCTGCTGATAGTCGTACTGACCTTGCTCTTTGAGACCAAAGGCCTCTACCGATTGCCTCGCGGGGCGGGGTTTATCGACTATTTCGGCATTATTCTCAGCAGCACCATCACGGGCATTGCGCTGCTCATTGTTCTTGTCTTCCTCTACCGCCCCTTTTATTATTCTCGCCTTATTTTTGCCTTTGCGGGGGTCAATATCATCGTGCTCCTGCTGCTGTGGCGCGGCATACTACTCGCCGCTCGGCGGTGGGGCTGGGCGCACGGCATTGGGCAAGAGCGCGTGCTCGTAGTTGGCGGCAATGGGCTGGGGAAACAGGTGATGGAAGGGTTGGGCGCGCACCCTGATCTGGGCTACCACCTGGTTGGGTGTTTGCAAGATACAGAACCAAAAGAAGCCGACAAAAAGCACTTTACCAAGCTTGGTTCGGTAGATGACATACGGCGGGTGGTATTGGCCTACAACATCCACCACGTCATCCTGGCGCTGCCTTTTTGGGAACATGGCCGTCTCCCGCAACTCGTACAGACGTGTCGTTCGCTTGGGATAGAGTTTCGCATCGCCCCTGACCTCTACGAGCTGAGCTTTGACCGCGTAGATGTCTCTCATGTGAGTGGTGTCCCGCTGATTGGCCTGAAAGAGCTGTCGATCAAGGGGTGGAACCTTGCGCTCAAGCGGGCAATAGATATCTTCGCCGTGGTGCTTTCCCTCCCGCTCCTGCTGCCATTCTCCCTCTTGATTGCGTTTCTCATTCGGCTCGACTCTGAAGGGCCTGCGCTCTTCCGGCAACAGCGGGTTGGCAAGGGCGGGGAGATCTTCACCTGCTACAAATTCCGCACGATGGTCGCCGATGCCGAACGGCGGCGGGCAGAGCTTGCCGCGATGAATGAGGCCGATGGCCCGCTCTTCAAAATTCGCCGCGACCCGCGTGTGACCCGTGTTGGCCAATGGCTGCGGCGCAGTAGCCTAGATGAATTGCCGCAATTGTGGAATGTCCTGCGGGGCGAGATGAGCTTAGTTGGCCCACGTCCTGCCCTCCCCGAAGAGGTCGAGCAGTATAAACCGTGGCACCGGCGGCGGTTGGAGGTGATGCCCGGGCTGACTGGCCTCTGGCAGGTGCTTGGGCGCAGCGATACGTCGTTTGATGAGATGGTGCGGCTAGATATCTACTATGCCGAACATTGGACGGTGGGGATGGATCTCTACATCTTGCTGAAGACAGTTCCGGTGGTGTTGATTGGCAGGGGAGCCTATTAGCTTCTCATCTGTGAAACGATTTTGGGGGAACATATGCGTATCTTAATCACGGGAGGAGCGGGGTTCCTCGGCTCCCATTTATCCGACCGGCTTTTGGATGAAGGGCATACGGTCATTGCGATTGACAACCTCATTACCGGGAATACCGACAATGTTGCCCATTTGATGGGGCACGAGCGGTTTTCATTCATCCACTACGACGTGACCAACTATATGTTCATTGATGGGCCACTTGATGCTATTCTCCATTTTGCCTCTCCCGCCTCGCCCATCGACTACCTTGAACTCCCCATCCAGACGCTCAAAGTGGGGGCATTGGGCACGCACAAGGTATTGGGCTTGGCTAAGGAGAAAAATGCCCGTTTCCTGCTTGCATCAACGTCGGAAGTCTACGGCGACCCGCAAATCCACCCTCAACCAGAGACGTACTATGGCCATGTCAACCCAATCGGCCCGCGTGGTGTCTACGATGAGGCAAAGCGGTTTGCAGAGGCGATGACGATGGCCTACCACCGCTACCACGGCATTGAAACGCGGATTGTGCGTATTTTTAATACATACGGCCCGCGAATGCGACTTCGGGATGGGCGGGTGGTGCCCAATTTTATCTCGCAAGCGCTCAAAGGCCAACCGCTCACTGCCTACGGCGACGGCATGCAGACCCGCTCGTTCCAATACGTCAGCGACTTGATTGAGGGCGTCTATCGGCTGCTCCTCTCCGACGAGGTAGATCCGGTTAATATCGGCAATCCGGGGGAGTTTACCATCAAAGATTTGGCAGAAGCCATCAACCGACTGACGCAAAACTCCGCTGGTATTGTCTACAAAGACCTACGCACCCAAGATGACCCGCAAGTGCGCCAGCCCGATATCCACAAAGCCCAAGCCATCCTCAATTGGAACCCACAAGTCTCCCTAGAGGAGGGGTTGCGGCAAACAATTCCGTGGTTCCGCGAAGAGCTTACCCGCCGCGGCGAGATATAACCCCGTATGCAGTCCATTCAGAGCTTTGTCAAGCAGCATATCCTATATCCCCCTGGCTCAGTTGACTACCACTTTTCCCGATGGCAGTGGGGCGGGGTGATACTACTCGGCATTGTGTTGGCGGCCCTGCCCCTGCCAATAGCCGCCGCCGTGGTGGGAGGAGCGTTTCTCGCCATCCTGATGGTGGTAGAGCCAACGTGGGCACTCTATGCAGCCGTGCTCTCTGTCCCCATCCAGACGACCATCGTCCTGCCGGGAGACATCACCGTTACACAGGTGGTGGTGGCCATCTTGGCGGCGACGTGGGGGGTGCAGGTTCTTGCCTTCCCAGAGCGGCGCGTCCTGCTTGGGAAGCCGTTATTAGGCATTGTCGCTCTCTTATGGGCGCTTGTGCTTGCAGTCACCACCACGCCCTACAGCCAGATCGAGGGCTTTAAGGAGACCTTCCGCTGGCTGCCGGTGTTGTTAGTCTACCTTGCCGCACTCAACAAAAGCGCCCCTCTGCCCACTTCTCCCTCTTCCCAACCCCAAACGTCAATGGCCCTAATGCCCCTGTCAACGCTGTCGTCAGTACCGTCGTCAGGAGGGGGGGGAGCGTTGACAGCAACGACACCAACGCCCATATTGCTCTCTTGGAAGGCGTCGGGGCTGATCATCAGCCTGATCCTCGCCACGACGATTAATGCGGTAGTCGGGCTGGTGCAATGCTTTGGCGGGATTGGGCCGGAGAGCTTCACCATCGGCAATACACCCCTCATCCGTGCGTATGGCACCATTGGCAAGCCTAATTCGTTCGCCGGTTACCTCAATATGGGGTGGCCATTGGCCTTGGCCATCACGATTGGCGCGGTGCGGTATGGCCAGTGGCGGCAGGAGACAGGTGGCTTATCCCGCCCCCCGCTCCGCCTCCTCCTGCTCACAATCGGCGCAGGGGTGGCCTCACTCCTCACGTTGGGAGCGCTGCTTGCGAGCTTCTCACGTGGCGGGTGGTTGGGCGCGATTGGGGGCGGTATCGCGATGATGATCGCCTCATTTGCCGGTCTTGGCGCACGGGTCAGGCAGGTGATTTGGCGGGCAGGCGGGACGGTGGCCGCGATTGTGGTTACGGTCGTGCTTCTCAACAGTGTCGGTCTGCTGCCACAGCCGATTACTGAGCGGTTCGACAGCACCATCCATAATTTGCGTCTCTTCGATGTGAGTGGGGCACAGGTCACGCCAGAGAATTTTGCCGTCATAGAGCGGATGGCGCATATTCAGTCGTCTTGGGAGATGTTTCTTGACTACACCCTGACCGGCATTGGGCCGGGGAATTTCACGCTTGCCTACGAAGGGCGAGAGGCGTTCGGGGTCGATTCCTATGCCTACCACCCGTGGTATGAATCGCGCGGGCATACGCACAATTACTACCTGCACATCGCGACGGAGGCGGGGGTTGTGGGGGTAGCGGCCTACCTCCTCCTGCTCATGATACTGATTGTGCAGGCACACGCGACGTTGCGGCGTACGTCTTCGGTTCCCCCTGCCTATCAGTGGTCGTGGTTGCCGCGAAGCATTGCGGTCGGATGTTGTGGTATCATTGGGGCAGTTATCGTACACAATCTGTTTGAAAATTTGCACGTTTTGAATATGGGGGTGCAGCTTGGAGCCGTTTGGGGGCTTCTTACCGCCCTCCAACAGCAAAACGCATCGGGTTCATCATAGGGAATAATGTCGTTGTATCACGAAGAAAACGCATCTCTTTCGCTTTCTGAAACGGAATCAGACACCACCCTCTCGGACACAGCCACCGAAGAGCAAGAGATAGCAGAAGAGGGATTTTCTCCCTGGAAAAAGCTCCGCAGCCCACGAACACTCGTTTCATTTGCCATCGCCCTCGCTATTATTGTGTTTGTCTTTCGCGGGCTGAATATCGACCCCCAACAGACGTGGCAGCATATGCGCAGTGCCAACCCGCTCCTGATGCTGACCGGCTTTGGGGTTTTCTACCTGACCTTCCCCCTGCGCGCTATCCGGTGGCGTATTCTGCTTGACAATGCCGGTGTGCCGGTGAAGGAAGGGCGCGGGAGTTGGGCCTCATTTCCGGCGCTGATCGAGTATATTTATCTCTCTTGGTTCGCCAACTGCCTTGTGCCTGCCAAGTTGGGCGATGCTTATCGGAGTTTTTTGCTCAAGCACAACGGAAAAGTCTCCTTTTCATCGACCCTGGGAACGATCTTTGCCGAGCGGCTGCTTGATATGCTCGCGCTCTTTGGGCTATTGGTGGTGTCGGGGTGGTTCACCTTTGGCGTCCATATGCCCAAATCGACGCAAATGGTCTTCTTTTTTGGCGCGCTGCTTGTGGTGGCTATCGTGAGCGGGTTGGCGGGGATGCGGTGGTTTAGCCCCCTCATCCACCGGCTCCTCCCGCACCGGCTCCACGAGACGTATGGCCGGTTTGAGCAGGCAGCGCTGCGATCCTTCCGCCCATCGCTCTTACCCGTCCTTATTATGCTAACCGGAGGGATTTGGCTGTTGGAAGGGTTTCGGCTCTTCTTCGTTATCCAATCGCTCGGCACGCTTGACCTCAACATCTCTGCTATTATCTTTGTGGCGCTTGCCTCATCGCTCCTCACCGCGCTCCCCCTGACGCCCGCCGGCCTGGGCGTGATTGAGGGGACAGTCACCGCCGTCCTTATCACCTTTTTCCACGTCAATGAGCATCTTGCTGGCGCGGTCACCTTCCTCGACCGGACAATCAACTTCTGGAGCGTCATCCTGATTGGCTTTGTGCTCTACATCTTCAGCAAGCGGAAGTAGGCGAGAGAGGGTATGAGGATTAATGCATGGGCGAACGCATGATCGTCGGAATTGACTACACCGCCGCGGCATGGCAAGGCGCGGGGATTGGGCGCTACACCCGCGAACTGATCCATACCGCCGCCGCGCTTGAGGAGGATATCGCGTATGTACTTTTCTACGCGGCGGTTGGCCTCCCTCCCTACCTCTCCGCGATGGAGCAGCTTTGTGCTGCGCATGCCAATGTACGGGCGGTGCCTATCCCGCTCTCGCCCCGCGTGCTGACGATTTTGTGGCAACGATTGCGCCTTCCCCTGCGCATAGAGTGGTTTGTCGGGCCGCTTGACGTGGTGCATGCTCCTGATTTTGCCCTGCCGCCGACTGCCGCCCGCACCCTGCTGACCATCCACGATCTGACGTTCTTGGTGCACCCCGAATGCTTTGAACCGGCTTCGCAACGCTATCTGCATCAGGTGGTGCGCCGGAGCCTCAAACGCGCTGATATGGTGCTGGCCGACTCGGAAGCCACCCGCAACGACCTTGCCCGCCTCCTCCACGTCCCGCATTCGCAGAGCACGGTGGTTTATCCGGGGGTATCGCCACGTTTCCGCCCACTCCCGCGAGAAACGGTAGAGCCAGAGCGGCAGCGGTTAGGGTTGCCAGAGCGGTTTTTGCTGTTTGTGGGCACGCTTGAGCCGCGAAAGAATATGGTGCGGCTGCTTGAAGCCCTCTCCATCCTCTACCGCCAGCAGGAAGGGCAAGAGAAAGGGCAAGAAGAGCACATCGAATGCCCGCCATTGGTGGTGGTTGGCCGCAAAGGGTGGCTCTATGAAGAGATATTTGCGGCGATTGAGCGGCTGTCGCTCACAGAGCACGTCCATTTCCTCGACTTCGTTGATGATGAGACCTTGCCAACGCTCTACAACCTCGCCGAGGTGTTTGTCTACCCATCGCTGTATGAAGGGTTTGGCTTGCCCGTCGCAGAAGCATTGGCATGCGGGACGGCGGTCGTCACCAGCCACGTCGCAAGTCTGCCGGAGGTGGCGGGAAAAGCCGCCGTGATGGTCGATCCAACCGATGTTCACGCCATCGCAGAGGGGATACGCCATGCCCTCGCCAATGCAGACACATTGCGGGCAGGCGGGCCGCCGCAAGTCGCACCTTTCACGTGGGAAGCCGCTGCGCGGGCGTTGATCACGTGCTACCGCGCCGTCTTGCAAAAGTAGACTGCGTTTAAGAGAAGAATCAAGACAAGATCGTTGCTAATTTGGAGATTGGTTGGGAGGGGTGTGGGGATGTTTCGGGTTTGCTCATGCTCCTAGAACGTGATACACTATCAGCGTATGTTATTCACCGTGTATCCCGTTGTATCGCGGTGTTTGTCAAAGCAATTATTATTCGCCACATGTGGCACACAGCAATTATTGAGGGGGCAAAGACGATTATGTCGCAGCAGCGTGAGCTTACCGTAGACATGATGCAGCAGCACGACATGGCCGCCGACTCTATTCGTGCATTCGTCCCATCGGGGCGTAGTTACCGTATCACAAAAATCATCTCCCAAGTCCTTCACCCGACTGTTTCGATTACTCTGAGCTTCTTACTCATTGGGCTATTGGGAGTTTCAAATATACTCGCCGGGATTGGATGGGCCGCACTCATCATCCTGTTGCAAGTGGGGCCTGTTTTTACGTTTTACTCCATCCGACTGCGGCAGGGAGTCTACAGCGACGAAGAAGTTTCCGTACGCCACCAGCGCAATGAGCTTTATATTTTCTCCATTGTCACCACTTTGTTTGGGATTACTATCCTGACGCTGATTGATGCGCCAGTGGGCTTTCTTGCCCTGCTTGTGAGTGGTATCTTGCTGGGTATTTTTAGTGGGTTGATTAACCTGACGTGGAAAATCAGCGCACATGCGGCCAGCGCAGCACTATGTGCAACCACCGCGGCCATCTATTCCCCTCTACTTGGCTTGTTGCTTTGGGTCGGGAGCTTGGCGGTGGGGTGGTCACGCATCCGCACCCGCAACCACACTCCATTGCAGGTCGTGGCGGGGTTATCACTCTCTACGGTGCTCGTACTTGTCACGTTCACGGCGTTTGGAGTTCTCTAAAAGGACGGGTAGTACAGGCAGCACACAAATGGCAACGTATCTATGAGCCACTTTTTCGTTTGCTACGATCCTCAAGACCTACACTTCGCGCATGCCGTCCGCGCCACGGTCGACAGGGCGGGGTTTTCGACATGGATGGATACCACGAAGATCCAGAGAAATTGTTGGTGGACTCAAGATGTTGACCAAGCCATCAAAGAATCCTTTGGGCTGTTGGTGATTATGACGCCTGAAGCTGCCGCCAATACCTGCGCCACCTACGAATGGGGGTTTGCGCTCGGGGCGGGTGTTCCGGTCTTGCCGCTGATGTTCAAGCAGATGACTCTTCCGGCCCCCTTGGCCGTCCACCATGTATTCGATTTCACTGAACCTCAAGAATACCCGTGGGAGTCGTTGAAACAGTCGTTGCAAGAGGTGATACGCACCCGCGTTGGGTATACCATTCAGCCCTCGCCCGCCAAGACGGCCAAAGCTGAACCGCCGCCAAGCGAAGAAACTGCCATACCAACAGAGGTAGCTCCTACCAAGGAGCGGGATACGAAAGAGCGCGTCAGTAGCACGACCGATCTTGCCGACCAGACCGATAATGCCGCCGTCCGCGAAACGCTGACCGAGTCGCTTGAGCACCCCATGCGCGATGTGCGTATCCAGGCATCGCTGATGCTGGCGCAGTATAAGGAACCACGTGCGGTGCCGGTCTTGATCGACGCGCTGCACGACCGTGGCCGCGATGTGCATCAACACGCATCGTGGGGCTTGTTGCACATTGGTGCTCCTGCCGTTCCCCACCTCATTGAGGCGATGCAGGATAAAGATAATCACGTTCGCAGAGATGTGGCCAAGATCTTGGGGCAAATTGGCGATGCCTCTGCTATTCCCTGCTTGGTCGAGGCGCTCCAAGATGAATCGGGAGAAGTACGACGGGCCGTCGCAGAAGCACTTGGCCATTGTCGCTCTTCCGAAGCCGTCTCCGCTTTGTGCCAAGTACTGCAAGATAGCCAGGAAGTGGTGCGGCGTGCCGCGGCGGAGTCTCTTGGCCATATCGGCAATGCATCGGCGGTGCCGGGGCTTATCCAAGCGCTCAAGGATGAGAATGAGGGCGTGCGGGTGGTCGCGGCGTGGTCGTTGGGGCAAATACGTGATAGTGCAGTCGTACCTGCTCTAATTGAAGCACTGCGAGAGAAAAATCAACTCGTGCGGCAGGCCGTGGCCGATGTGCTGAAGGAGATTGGCGACCCCTCTGTCGAACCCGCCTTGAACGAAGCACTGCGGGATAAAGATGTGGAACTGCGGCGCACAGCCGCGCGCATCTTGGGGCATATTCGCAGCCGCTACCGCTTCACAAGCTAGCTCTTACAGATGCTCGCCTTTAGGTGCGAAAGCCCAGCGCGTTCACGCCTGGGATGAAGCGCATCGCTTCAGCGGCTTGAGCCCACAACGCCGTGTTGCGCTCAATTGCAAAAATGCGCAATTTGTGATACATTTGTTTTAACCAGACAAAACTGATTGTTGCACTGAAAACGAACCGTGTCCGCCCCTGTGGTGCCGGTTAACTCCAGGCATTCTAGCAGATCGGGTGAGCTACTGGCAGGCTGCAACCACAAAAAATCGTTTCTGTCAGCGTGCCTTTCTGGTTGATCCAGATAGAGCGATATAGGATCGTGTGGACTGGGGCGGCAGTCCCTGAAGCCCAGGTGCCTTTGGCCCTGGGAGCCGTCACCTTCTGGGTTGCTCGCTGGTATAAGAATAGAGATAAGAAAAGCGCTCCTCAGGATCTTTCCATGCGGTGCGCTATTTGTTGTGCGCAACACTTCCGCTGTTACTAGGCCCGTATGGGTCTTCTAGCCGCAGTGTCAGCTACCCAGAGCTAAAGCACCTGGGCTTGTGCTCGCTCCTCCACCC
>CAZGLO010000008.1:0-12190 GCA_964526735.1 uncultured Chloroflexaceae bacterium
GACCGTCATTCCGACCGTCATTCCGACCGTCATTCCGACCGTCATTCCGACCGTCGTTCCAACTGCCATCCCAACGACACAGCCAACGTCTCCCCCTCCCCCGCCGATGGCGACGCCTCTCCCCATGGTGTCGCACATCCCCCTGACGCTCTATTTTGCCGATGAAACGGGGACATTTCTCGTGCCGGTGACACGAGAGGCGATGGTTGTCTCAAAGCAGGTGGCGAGCGCCGCGATGCGAGAGCTGATTGAGGGGCCGCGAGGGGATTTGCGAGGGGTCGTGCCGCAATCGCTGCAGGTGCTTGGAATGCAGCTTGATGGCAATGTGCTGACCGTGAACCTGAGCCAACATCCGGGGGATGAGCAGAGCATCCGGGCCATCGCGCTCACGCTCACTGAGTTTCACAATGTGACGCATGTGCAGATAGAGGTGCAGGGAACGCCAATTGGCCTGAATGGCACGAATACCCCTATCCCGCGCCCCGTCCTCAACATCGACAACCCCAATGGCCTGCCGACCGACTACCAAAGCGGGACGCGGTTTTTGCCGCTCTACTTCCTGCATCAAGGCCGCTATGTGCGCATCACCCGCCTCATCCCGCGCACCAACCAGGAAGCGCGTCAGACGATGGAGGAGTTGCTGGCGGGGCCAGGCCAATATCACGATTCTCTCACTTCGCCCATCCCCATCGGCACAGAGCTTCGTGATATCGCCAAGGGGGAGACGGGGGAGATCGTCGTTGACCTGACCCGCCATTTCGTCAATGCCTCCAACCGGCGCAGGGCGATTGAGGTGATTGTGCTCTCGCTGACCGAACTGCGCAACCCCGCCACCGGCCAACGGCTTTTCAACCGCGTGGAGATACGGGTCGAGGGGCATCCGCTGGCGGAATTTTGGGGCGAGGAGTATCTCAACCCTCACGAACGCCCGCTGCTCAACCCAGAGACCTGATTATGCTGCTGGCGTTCAAGCGCAAAGAGCACAATCGTCACGTCGGAGGGGTTGACACCCGCCAAACGAGAGGCTTGTCCAAGCGTTTCGGGGCGGAAGTGGGCAAGTAATTGCCGTGCCTCGCTGCGTAGCCCCTTCACCTGCTCATAGTCGAAGGTGGCGGGGATACGGCGGTGTTCCATTTTTTGCAGCCGTTCGGCCTCATGACGCTGCCGCTCAATATAGCTCCCATAGCGGGCGGCCAACTCAACCTGCTCAACCACGTAGTCGGGCGGGTTGGGCAGATCGAGCACTTGCTGAAGCTGTCGATAGTGCATTTCGGGGCGGCGCAAGAGTGTCGCGACGTTGGTATCGGTCGATAAGGGGGCGATACCCGCTTCAGCGAATGCCGCATTGGTCTGCGTAGTGGGGGAAACACGCCGCTTAGAGAGTTCTTCCGTCAACGCTTCACTCCACCGCCGTTTTTCCTCAACGATAGCTGCCCGTTCGGCGTCGATCAAGCCAAGCTCATACCCAAGCGGCGTCAGGCGCATATCGGCATTGTCGCCCCGCAAGAGCAGTCGGTATTCAGACCGGCTGGTAAACATACGGTATGGCTCGCGTATCTCCTTCGTAACGAGGTCATCAAGCAGCACCCCAATGTATGCCTGGTCGCGGCGGAGGAGGATAGACGATTTGTCCTGCACCCGCCGTGCCGCATTGATCCCCGCCATCATGCCTTGGGCGGCTGCTTCCTCATAGCCGGTCGTGCCGTTGATCTGCCCTGCGAAGAAGAGGCCGGGGAGGCGGCGGGTACTCATATCCGCGTTGATTTCGCCAGTCGCCACCGCATCGTACTCTATCGCATAGCCAATGCGCATCAATTCGGTATTGCGCAATGCGGGGATGCTCCGCAACATCTCCCACTGAACATCCTCCGGGAGCGAAGTATTGCACCCTTGGAGGTAGACCTCGCCCGTAGACCAGCCTTCCGGCTCAAGGAAGAGGTTGTGACGCGGCTTATCGGCAAACCGGACAATTTTATCCTCGATGCTTGGGCAATAACGTGGCCCCACCCCTTCGATGATACCGCTAAAGAGCGGCGCGCGGTCAAGGTTCTTGTTCACCAATTCGTGAAAGCGGGGGGTTGTGTGAATTAGGTAACATGGAACCTGAGGCCGCCATCCATCGGTAGTGGCATGGGGGTACCAAGGGCCGGGTGGCCGGATAAAGGGGAATGGCGGTGGCTCTGATGCAGATGGAGCCTGTGCTGATGCTGCATCTGGCGAGGAAAGCGCATAGTAATGGCCAAAGTAGAGCGGCGTACTGCTGCCGTGCTGCACTTCTGTCTGCGTATAATCAATGGTGCGGGCATCAATGCGGGGCGGGGTGCCGGTTTTGAGCCGCACAATCGGGAACCCCAACGATGAGAGGTCGTCGGAGAGGGCGACGGCGGCTTGTTCGCCCGCGCGCCCGCCTTCCCACACGGTCTGGCCGGTGATCAGCCGTCCTCGCAGAAAGGTGCCGGTGGTCAGAATCAGCGTACGTGTGGTATATTGTTGGCCAATATGGGTGACAATCGTAAATCGAGGGGAAGTTGTGTCTTCGGATGGTACACGAAGTGGTACAATACGTTCAACAAGGGCTTGTCGTAGGTGGAGGTTGGGCGTGGCTTCAAGCGCCTCCTTCATGAGGGTAGAGTAGAGCCGCTTATCTGCCTGCGCGCGGATAGCCTGAACGGCTGGGCCTTTGCTCTCGTTGAGCATGCGGATTTGGATGAAACTTTCGTCGGTGATACGCGCCATCAAGCCGCCAAGCGCGTCGATTTCGCGGACGATCTGGCCTTTGGCAGGCCCGCCAATACTTGGGTTGCACGACATTTGCGCGATTTTGTCGAGGTCGATGGTGCAGAGGAGCGTGCGGCAGCCCATACGAGCGGCGGCGTGTGCGGCTTCACAGCCAGCGTGTCCGGCCCCTATGACGATTACGTCGTACGTATCGTGTGCATCGTGCGCATCGCGTGCATCGTATGCATCGTTGGAAGTATGTTCGTTCGTATTCATGGAGTTCTAACGGTAGGAAGAGCAGATTGTTGCCAGTACCATGCCATGTTATAATAATACCCCGACTTGACGGTGTCAAAGATTTGAGGAACGCTCGTGGCTAGCATTTTACTCGTAGATGATGATGTCGCACTGTTGGCCCGCCTGGGAGCACAGCTAGAACAAGAGGGCTATGATGTCCTCAAGATGAGTGAGGCTGCTCCAGCGCGGGTCATATTTGAAGAACACCTCCCCCATCTCGTGGTGCTTGAAGTTCGCACGAACCGCCACGCAGGTTGGGATCTCCTGCCTCATTTTGCGGCGCGATCTTCGGTGATCATCTTGAGTGCCGACGGGCGCGAGGAGGATGTGGTGCGGGGGCTGCGCGAGGGCGCGGTGGACTATATGGCCAAGCCCTACCGCTCTGCAGAGCTGCTCACGCGCATTCGTCTACGACTGCTGCACACAAACCACTATCAACACACCACAACCCCCCTATGGTCGCGTACTGACACCGCCGTATTGGAAGAACACCACGAGGATTCTCCCCAACCGGAAGCATATACCCACCATACCGAGCATTCCCAAGAGGAAGAACAGAATGTGGGTGGCAGGACTGATGGATCTGATGGATTTGATGGATCTGAGCTGTCAGATAGGTCGGATATCACGGTAAACCTGGAGCATGAGCATCAGCGGCTGTGGAATCATGGGGTACAAGACTGGAATGGGCAGGATGAGGATGAGATATCCTACTCGCCCCACCCATTTCCCTCCTCTTCCTACGAGAGAGATGCCGTTCAGGGTGCACCACCATCTCCATCATCTCCACCATCTCCACATAAGCAGGCAGAAGACAACCACACAGGATATACTCACCAATGGCATCATCCGGCAGACTCAAGTTTGCCATGGGGCAGTGAGTTCAAACCGGATTCGGAGCGTGATGAACCCACCCCGCTCGCCACCGAAGCAGAAGATATCGCTATCCTGCGCTCAAAGACGATCCCCCTTTCGGAGACCACAGAAGCCAATACGCTCCCTGATGATGTCACATTGGGCCGTCGGCTGCACGTGGTGCGCAAAGAACGCCACGTGACGTTGGTGCAGGCAGAAAACGATCTGCACATCAATATGGCATATCTGCAGGCGATTGAGGATGAGAAATTTTCTCTGCTCCCACAGAACAATGTCGTTGATATGCTGCATTCGTATGCGGCCTACTTGGGCGTGGACGTGGGAGAGGTGCTGCAGGAGTATGAGCGGTTCCACCAAACCCCGCCTGTTCAACCAACTTTCTCGCCCAGAAACCTCATCAAGCCGGTCAATCCGCTGCCGCTGTGGATCTTTTGGTTGGCTGCCTTTGTGTTGGCGTTGGCCGTGAGCGGGGCAGGCATCTTTCTCTTCGATCCCGAAGGGGTCAATGCGTTGGGAGGGGAGTTGCGGGAACTCTTGAATGGCCCCACCACCACCCCCAAAACCATGCAATACCCAACACCGCAGTTGCCAGGGGTCTTTTCCGCTTCCCCGGACGTTATCCCGACTATTTCACCAAGCCTTCCTCCGACTCCGACCACACTCCCGGAACCGTCAACATTTACATCCGTATCACCTATTACACCCATAACCCCAATTTCACCAACCAATTCGCTTTCATCGCCCGAGATGGTCATACCACCTATTCCGCCGTTCTAAACCGCGTCTGACCACGTCTGACCGCGTCTGTATGATTAGTAACAATAGAGAGTGAGGAATATCTCAATGATTCCTGTTGGTACCGAAGCCCCTGATTTCACCATACCCGACCAGGACGGAAACCCAGTGACACTCTCATCCTTCCGCGGCTCTCAACCGGTCGTCCTGATCTTCTACCCCGGCGACCAAACCCCTATCTGCACCATGCAGCTGTGCGACTTCCGCGATAACTACGAAGTATTGACCCACGCTGGCATTGTGGTGCTTGGAATCAATGCAGATAGCGCCGAAAGCCACAAAGATTTCATCGATCGCAACAACTTTCAATTTCGATTGCTTGTCGATAAGAAAAAAGAAGTGCTTGAACAGTATGACTCGCTCTTGCTGAAGTTTGGCCCCTTCACCATCGTCAAACGAACTGTCTACGCAATCGGCAAAGATGGCAACATTATCTTCGCCGAGCCAGGAACCCCCTCCGTCCAAACCGTCCTCGCCGCCATCCAGCAGTATGAGCAGCAAAATACCCAAAATCCAACGTAGAAATATATCACCAGCAGCACCGCGAGAGTTCGCTCGACCAGCTTGATCCGGTTCAACACCAGACCAAAATAGCTCTCGCGGGCGTTTTTCTTAAAAACCTCTATTTTGACTAAAAAAACACTCCGCCGCACGGAAATAGTACCATCGATTATCCCACCCCCCCTGCACATCACCTTATTTTGGTGTACAATGGAGGGGGGTGTTTGTATCACGCCCGTTGGAAGCAATAGATACGTTCGTTTGATTTATTCGGCACAAGTGTGCGAGGAGCAGGATCGTTATGAGAGGCTACGCGAAAGCAATCGTTTCGTTCGTCGTTAGTATCGTGGCAGGGGTTGTGGCACTATTTCCGGGCAATGCCCTGGCATTTGACCCGCCCACCTTCGTGGAGGCGTGGGGGACGGGTATCCCCATCAGTGTACCACAAGATGTTGATTTCGACTCAAGCGGCAATATGTATGTTGCGGACTTTGATGGGGTAAAGAAGTTTGCTAGCGATGGGACGCTCATCGCCAATTGGGGGAACTATGGCTCTGGAGAAGGCCAGTTCTATTACACAAACGGTATTGCGGTAGACAATAGTGACAATATCTATGTTGCTGACACCTTTAACCATCGTATTCAGAAATTTGATAGTAATGGCAATCATATTATCAGTTGGGGAGGTCAAGGAACAACTGATGGTTTATTTTCTTTCCCTCAAGATCTTGAGATAGACAGTAGTGGGAATGTGTATGTGGCTGATACCAATAACTATCGCATTCAGAAATTTGATAGCAGTGGCACATTCATCATCGCTTGGGGGATTCAGGGTTCTGATGAAGGGAAATTCAATGGCCCCCACGGTATTGCAATAGACAATAGTGATAATATCTACGTTGTTGATACCAATAACTATCGCATTCAGAAATTTGATAGCAGTGGCACATTTATCATCGCTTGGGGTGGGCAAGGTTCTAGTAATGCCCTATTCAGTTATCCTGAAGGTATTGCAGTAGATAACGATGGTAACGTTTACGTTGCTGATAATGGTAATGACCGTATACAGAAATTCAATAGTAATGGAGGTTATATAGATCAATGGGGAAGTCAGGGATTCGGTAATGGTCAATTCCAATCACCGGCAGATGTTGAGTTAGACAGTACTGGGAATATCTACGTTGTTGACAGAGGTAACTACCGCATTCAGAAGTTCGATAGTAATAGTATTTATCAGGCACAATGGGGAGGAACTGACACAGGCAATGGCCAATTTAATTATCCCTGTGGTGCCGAGGTAGATAGTAATGGGAACGTGTATATAGCCGATAGCGATAATCACCGTATCCAGAAATTTGATAGCAGTGGAAATTATGTCACTCAGTGGGGTGTTTATGGTACTGAAAATAGTCAGTTCAACAAACCTCGAGGTATAGCTATAGACAGTAGCGACAATATCTATGTGGCTGATACCAATAACCATCGTATACAAAAATTCGATGGTTATGGCATGCATATCACCACTTGGGGGAATCAAGGTTCTGACGAAGAACAGTTCACATATCCTTATGATGTTGCAGTGGATAGTAGTGACAATATATATATTATTGATGGAGCTAAACGACGAATACAAAAGTTTAATACTAACGGAGAATTTCTTAGTCAGTGGGGTAGTTCTGGTTCTGATGATGGTCAATTCTATAATCCCTACGGTATCGCAATAGATAATGATGATAATATATATGTTGCTGATACTTACAATAATCGTATCCAAAAGTTCAATACTAACGGTACACACATTGTTAGTTGGGGAAATCAAGGTACAGCGGATGGCGAGTTTGATTATCCCCACAACGTTGAAGTAGACAATAACGGTAATATATATGTCGTTGACACTTACAATAATCGTATCCAAAAATTCAGTAGCAGGGGATTCTATTTAGGTCAGTGGGGGAATTTGGGAAGTCAAAATAGCGAATTTTACTACCCCAACAGTATCGCTATCAGCCATAGTAACTATGCCTACATTGTTGACACACGCAACCACCGCATCCAGAAATTCACCCTCCCCATCACCGCCCCCGCCACGCTCGCGCTTTCTGGCCCGGGCACGGCAGAGGTAGGTTCCGATTACACCTACCAAGCGGTAGTTTCTCCTCTTGAAGCGACCCTGCCGATCACCTTCACGTGGGGCAGATGGGGCATGCCGCTCATTGAGAACACGCTAGACACCTTCACTGACACGCAAACACTCTCGTGGTCAGTGCTTGGCCAGAAGACCATCGTGGTGACGGCAACCAACCAAGGAGGCAGTGCCAGCGACCAGATTGATGTAAATGTGGTCAGGTCATTGACCAACGCCTCAATAGACGGCACGACGGCGGGGGAGATTAGTCGCACATATGCTTACACGGCGACCGTATCGCCTTCTGACGCCTCAACGCCGCTGACCTACGAGTGGGAGGCAACTGGCCAGACGGCGACATACACGTCCACTGATGCCTACACTGACTCGCAGTCGTTCACGTGGAACTCGGCGGGCACCAAAGGCATTACGCTGACGGTGTCGAATGCGGGTGGCAGCGTGGTTGTGACGAAAGATGTCACCATTGCCGAGCCTGCGGTCGCCCCGACCACGGTCACGGTAGACGGCACGGCGGCGGGGGAGATACTGACGGACTACACCTACACGGCCAGTGTGGAGCCCTCCAACGCCTCAACGCCGCTGACCTACGAGTGGGAGGCGACTGGCCAAGCGGCGACATATGCCTCCACTGATACCTACACCAACGCGCAGTCGTTCACGTGGAGCTCGGCGGGCACCAAAGGCATTACGCTGACGGTGTCGAACGCTGCTAATAGTGTTGTCACGACGAAGACCGTCACCATTGTAGAGGCTGCGGTCGCCCCGACCAGCGCCTCAATCAGTGGCCCGGCGGAGGGTGAGATACTGACGGACTACACCTACACGGCCAGTGTGGAGCCCTCCAACGCCTCAACGCCGCTGACCTACAAGTGGTGGAATAATGGCGAGGTGGCTGCGCAGCGTATGGTCGATGCGCTGTCGGATGATATATCCTTGAGTTGGCCCGTCTCCGGCACAAAGAAAATCAGCGTGACGGTCTCCAACGCGGCAGGGTCGGTCGTCGCGACGCACCAAACCAAGATACACGTTGGGGTGGGGAGCTTGGGGCTGTACGGCCCGGGCGAGGGCTTCCTCGATACTGAGTATGATTTTTGGGCCTTTGTGTCGCCCTACACCGCCACGCAACCCATCGACTACTCGTGGAAGGTGACGGATCAGAGCGATGCTTCGCACTCGCTGAACAGTAGTGTTGACATCGGCTCATATACCTGGACGAGTGAGGGCACAAAGACCATCGAGCTGACGGCATCGAATGGATGGGGGTCGGCGACGGCGTCGCATGTGATTGCCATCACCAAGCCGCTGCCGTCGGACAAGAAGATCCTCTTTGCGAGCGACCGCGATGGCAACTGGGAGATCTACGCCAAGGATGAAAATGGGTTGACGGTCACCAATCTGACCAACCACATCAGCAATGATCTCTACCCTGCCGCCTCGCCCGACGGGTCGAAAATTGCCTTCACGACCGACCGCAATGGCAACAACGATATTTATGTGATGGACGCCGATGGGCTCAGCTTCACGCAGCTCACGACAAACTCCGCCAATGATGAAAATCCCGTGTGGTCGCCCGACGGCTCGCAAATCGCATTTTCCTCCTACCGCGACGGCGATTGGGAGATCTACGTGATGGACGCCGACGGCTCAAACATCACGAATATTACCAACGCCTCCACCTCGCCCGATTCCTTCCCCTCGTGGAGTCCAGATGGCTCAAAAATTGCCTTCCACAGCAAACGTAGCGACAATTGGGACATCTTCACGATCAAGCCGGATGGGACGGGAGAAACCCAACTGACCACGAACGGCACTGAAAATAATCCGGTCTGGTCACCCGACGGCTCGCAGATTGCATTTGTCTCTATGCGCGATGGCAATGCCGAAATCTATGTAATGGACGCGGACGGCTCCAACCAAACCCGGTTGACCTCCAATGAGGTGATGGACGCCTACCCATCGTGGTCGCCCGAAGGTGACAAGATTGCCATTGGCTCAAACCAATATGGCGATTGGGATGTCTTTATCCTGAGCACCGACGGGAGCACCCGCGACCTCTTCACGACAGAAACCTCGGATGAAAATTATCCGGCGTGGTTGGTGAAGGGCAAGGTCGATGTTGCATCTGTGCCGGTGTTGTTCGTCTCCGACCGCGATGGCGACAACGAGATCTACACGATGCAGGGCGACGGGACAGACGTTACGAAGCTCACCACAAACACCGACGATGATGATACGCCGGCGTGGTCGCCCGACCGCTCGCAAGTGGCCTTCAGCTCCGACCGCGATGGCGACTACGATATCTATGTGATGGATGCCGATGGCTCGAACGTGGTCAATATCACAGACGCGGCGGATAGCTCCAGTAGTTATGATGGTACCCCGTCGTGGTCACCCGACGGCTCACAAATCGCATTTACCTCTTTGCGCGATGGCAATTATGAGCTATACACGATGGATGCCGACGGCTCCAACCCGACCCGCATCACCAGCAACAGTGTGATAGATGCCTACCCTGTTTGGTCGCCCGACGGCACGCTCTTGCTGTACCACAGCAGTCGTAGCGGCAATTGGGATATCTTCGTTATCGCAAGTGATGGCACAAATGAGACCCAATTGACCACCACGGGCAACGAAAATAGCCCCGCCTGGTCGCCCGACGGCAGCAAGATTGCCTTCTCGTCATCCACGAGCGACAGCTCAAGCGCCAACATCTACGTGATGGACGCAGATGGTACCAATTGGACACAACTCACCTTTGATACAGCAGGGTGGGATAACAATCCTGAATGGTTCCCCGACGGCTCCCGGGTTGTGTTTGATACTAGCCGCGATGGCAACACTGAGATTTACAGCATAGGGCTTGACGGCTCCAATCTCACCAATCTTACACAAAACAACGGGGAAGATTTCAATCCTGCCCTCCCGCCGAAGCAGGGCCGTGTTGCTGGCAGCCAAGGCTCTATCGTCTTCTCGACCGACCGCAGTGGTAATGATGAGATCTACGCGGTGAATGAGGATGGTTCTTTCCTGACCAACCTGACGAATGACCCTGGTGCAGATGAATATCCTGCGGTGTCGCCCAATGGCGAGCAAATTCTCTTTGCGTCCGACCGCAGTGGTAACTACGAAATCTATCTGATGAATGCAGATGGGTCGGATGTCACCAACCTGACCAATAGCGTGGCGTCATCCGACTTGCTTCCGGCGTGGTCTCCTGACGGTTCGCAGGTCGTATTCAACACCGACCGCGATGGCAATTGGGAAATCTATACCATGAACGTGGACGGGACGAACCCCACCCGTCTTACCAGCAATGCGGTGGTGGATGCCTACCCGACGTGGTCACCCGACGGTTCGCAAATCTCGTTCCACTCCAAGCGCAACGACAATTGGGATATTTATCTACTCAACCCAGATGGCACAAACGAAACGCGGGTAACGACCGATGCTGCCGATGATGAGCGGCCTGTCTGGTCGCCTGACGGCAGTGCGATAGCCTTCTACACCAACCGCGATGGCAATTATGAGATCTACTCGATGGCTCCCGATGGCACGGGGCAGGTCAACCTGACCAACAGTACTGCATCCGAGGATTATGACCCAACGTGGTCGCCAGACGGCAGCAAGATTGCCTTCTCAAGCCTCACCGACGGAGCATTTGACATCGTCATAATGAATGCCGACGGCTCAGAGCAGAGTTGGCTCACGAATGACGATGCCTATGATGCGTTCCCGTCGTGGTCACCAAAGGAGGTGTCGGCACCACAAACCCCGATTGGCCAGCAAGATATCCTCTTCTATACCGACCGCGATGGCAATAACGAGATCTATAGCATGGCGGAGGACGGAACGGGGCAGGTCAACCTGACCAATGACCCCTCCGGCGATGGCGATGCGACATGGTCGCCCGATGGCACCCAAATCTTGTTCGATACCAACCGCGATGGCAACTATGAAGTCTATATTATGGATGCCGACGGCTCCAATCCGGTCAACCTGACCAACAATAGCGCGTTGGATGGGTTGCCGCACTGGGCCCCTGATGAGAGCAAGATCGCGTTTGTGACCGACCGCGATGGCAATGCCGAAATCTACTCGATGGACGCTGATGGGAGTAATCCCGTCAACCTGACCAATAACGCGGCATTTGACAACAGCCCGATGTGGTCGCCAGATAGCTCAAAAGTAGCTTTCTCCACCAATCGCGATGGCAATTCTGAGATCTACGTGATGAATGCCGATGGGAGCAACCCCATCAACCTGACCAACAACACGGCAGAAGATGGCAACCCGCGGTGGTCACCAGATGGCAGCAAGCTTGCTTTCTACACCGACCGTGATGGCAACCTTGAGATCTATGTGATGAATGCGGACGGCTCCAGCCCAACGCGCATCACCAATCACCAAGAGGCTGATTATGGGCCGGTGTGGTCGGGTGACGGCAATAGCATTGCGTTTACCTCGCACCGCGATGGCGATGCCGAGGTGTATGTCGTGAGCGCAGACGGCTCTACCCAGCCCAAGCAGCTCACCAACAACAGCGATGGCGACTTTGTGACCTCGTGGAAATGGGGGGCGATCATCGTTCCCAGTACGCAAGAGCGTATCGCCTTCCACTCAAGCCGCAACGGGAATACCGACATCTATGTGATGAACACCGACGGTACGAACGAGCAGCAGCTAACCACCGCGGTGGGCGAGGATAAGTATCCGGTGTGGTCGCCCGATGGCAAGCAAGCCCTCTTTGTCTCCGACCGCGATGGGAATGATGACATATTCATCATCAATGCGGACGGGACAGGCGTGACCAACCTGACCAACAACCCCGCCCTCGACCTCGACCCCACATGGTATCCT
>CAZGLO010000008.1:12299-65128 GCA_964526735.1 uncultured Chloroflexaceae bacterium
CGAACCCGACCTGCGCGGTCGTGAGCCCGCGCTCGATGGCCGCCGATGGATCGAACCGCACCGCGCTCACGAGCTACGACGGGGATGATTCCTATCCGGTGTGGTCGCCTGATGGTACCAAGATTGCCTTCCACACCGACCGTGATGGCAACTATGAAATCTACTCGATGGACGCCGACGGTCAAAATCAGACCAACCTGACCAACAACCCCGCTGGCGACTATGATCCGGCGTGGTCACCCGACGGCAGCAAGATTGTGTTTGACTCCTTCCGCAACGACAACCTTGATATCTACGCGATGAATGCGGATGGGAGCGACCCCGTGCGGATCACCACCAACGAAGCGTGGGATGAATATCCATCGTGGTCGGTGGCAACGAGCGATGCTGGCGGCGGAGCAAAAGTTGGGCCTGGTGGCGGGACGGTGGTTGTTGGCGATGGGACGGAAGTGGTCGTGCCACCCGGAACCTTCTCCGAGGAGGTCAGTATCATCTACACCTCGCCTATCACCCTCAGCGCGACCCTGCCGAATGACCAGATTTCCGTTCGTTCCTTCAGCCTAGAGGCAGTCACTGCGAGTGGCATTCCAGTCACCTCATTGACGAAGCCAGTGACGATAACGCTCAACTATGCCAGCGATGAGGTGATAAACGCCAGCGTGAATGAGCAGACATTGGGCGTCTTGATATTGAAGAAGAGCCAATGGGAAGGGACAGGCGCAACTATCGACCAGAATGCCAACCAAGTTGGCTTGAGTACCAACATTCTTGGCGACTTTGTCTTAGTGGGGCAATCGGCCACCCAAGACGAGGTGTGCGTCCCGACGGGCGAGGATACTCCTGAGCCGCAGGTGTGGTCAACAGAGCCAAGCAAGGATCTGGGATATTACTCACACCGCTTTACGGTGAACGGGAAGAACTTTGTTTCCCCGCCGATGGTCTTCTTCCGCAGCCAGGATGGGAAGAAGTACAAGCTGCGTGACATCTCTGCCCCGTCTGGCGACAAGATCTTGGGCAACACCCCGCTCTTGCCGGTGGGTATCTACGATGTGGTGGTGCAAAACCCCGACTGCGATGAAGGGGTGATGTTCCACGGGTATGAGGCCTACGACGACCGCAACCCCGTCGTTGATTACTACTTCCCCGACCGCGGGCGGAAGGATATGGAAAACACCGTTGAGTTCTTTGGCTTTGGGTTTGAGGAGAAGATCCGCGTCACGCTTGGCGACTCCGAAGACCTGCAAACGACGCGCATCAACGACACGAATATGTGGTCGCTGGTGGCGATTGGGCTAGACGCCAAGACCTACGATGTCACCATTCAGACGCCCGATGGCCGCAAGACTGTCCTGACCGACGGATACACGGTCTTTGAGGTGAGTGATGATGACCTCTTCGGCTACAGCTCCGACTTCTGGACAGAACCCAAGAGCGACCCGCCATCCGTGCCCGCCAATCAAAAGGCGCAGGTGGGGTTGGTGGTGCACCGCCATGGGGCCGCAGATGCCCAGCCGTGGCAGGATGTCAAAGTGGCATTTTCGGTGCAGAAGACAGATGGCACGAGCGAAACGCTTGGGACAGGGATTATCCCGATGCTTGGGGCGCGGAATGTCAACAGCACGGGCCGCTATGACATCTCTTGGACGCCAACAGCGCTTGGTAAATACACCCTTGTCGCCGAGATTGACCCCAATAACGACTTCAAAGAGACGAAGGAAGATAATAACACGGTGACGGTTGATGTGACGGTTCGCGAAGGTACCGGCGACCAAACATCCCCCGTCGTGACCGATTTCAGCATCAACAACGGCGCGACCGAGACGGATGACCGCAATCTCACGCTCAACACCGAGGCAGAGGATACCGGCGGCAGCGGCGTCGATAAGCTCTTCTATGTGGAGTATGAGTATAGCGAAGCGGCGGCGCTCTGGCTGCCGGTCAACCGCACCTCCGACTGGCTCCCCTACGACCAAGCTCGCACCAACTACCAGTGGGAGATGCGCGACACGCCGGGGATGAAGTATATGCAGGCGTGGGCCAAAGATGGCAATGGCAACATGTCCATCTACCCCATCCAACGCAAAATCAACTACGCTCCGGCTGCCGATAAGGTTGCACGGGATCAAGCACGGGTCTACCGCTACGATGTCAAGACGGGACAGACGGTCTCTGCAAGCGTGGAGCCGCAGTCCGGCGACCCCGATCTCTACATCTGGCCGCCAAACCCCGACAATCCACCCTACGTGAGCAACCTCGACGGCATGGAGAAGGAAGAATACTCGTTCCAGGCGAAAGAAACGGGTTCCTACCAAGTTGAGGTGTATGGCTACCAAACGTCAGAGTACCGGTTGGTGGTGCAAGTGACCAATACCACAAGCACAACCCTCGCAGCCCTGACACCCGGAAATCGCCTCTCGGAGAATAAGGACGCTCGGAGCCAGCCGTCGGTGCCGGTGGATAGCGTGCCATCATCCTTCTTCGGTGGCTCGATTGTGCCAGACACAACTGTGCAGTCCGATAATTACCTCTTCCTGCCGTTGATCCAACGGTAAGGCGATAAACCCTTTCCTGCTCCTCTGCAGTGGCCCTTTCCCATCACGGGAGAGGGCCATTGTGCTGTCTTTCGCATGTATCCCGCCGCAAAGACATATTTATGTGGTCATCATTTTGGTGTACGATAGAAGCGGTTGTCTATATTATGCTCGTCGGAAGCAGTAGGCACATTATCTTGAGTATCTGAGCCAGTCTCAAAAACTCTGCCGTAACAGAATAAAAACACAGGCCAATTAACCCCAAAAAACGGTGGTGGTCACATGATCGCTGATACTACCAGATACCTGCACGCTCGGCATTATAGGCATTCACGACCAGACAGAGGCGCACCGCATGCAACTGCACATCCCGACTGAACGACAGCATTTTCCGCACCAGATTGGCGCACCACTGGCGAAACGTATTGTGTGCTCGACAAACTGACTGGTTGCTCCGTGCCCTTTCGGACGCGGACGATGCTGAGAGGCAGGCAGCACCTGTCGATAGATGCAATACTCGTTGGCATGTTAAAGATGCCGCGTTTGCGATAATCGGCTATTCTATCTCTTCCTCATGTTCGTATAGTAATGTTCTCGTCCCCGGTCGGAGACGAAACTTTGTACCGTGGTTGTGACCAGTTCTGGCGTCGAAATCAACTAAGATATTGCCACCTACGAGAGAATTGATAAGGTTCTCCAAGCTCAATCCTTGCAAAATCCATATCTTGTTATAGTGAAAATACACCTCCCCCTTTTCCCTTTTCTCCTCTGCACGAACGTAAAAGCAATTGCGGAGTTTCGTCCCTGCTTTGTAGAAAAGATCATCAAATCCCCAATATGGCTGCGGGTGCAGTTCTTCAAGGTAACCAACCCTTTGCTCGACAGATTTCAGCCATTCTTGATGCTCTGGATGGACTAATTTATGATCGAAGGAAACCAGCAATTTTCTCTCTTGATTGTCTACTTGCAACCGAAACCCCCTACTACTATACACAAGTGAGTTTATGGTTTGGCGGAAACTCATTTCTTCGACTGAATACCTTGTTCCAGCAAGTTTATGGGGCCACCCATACTTTGGTAAGAAAACAGATGGAACATATTTGAGCGCTTGAGGCGATGGCTCTAAATGGAAAAGGGTGGTGAGCGACGATGTTTTGGCTCGCTGTGTTTTTATCTCCCATTCAGAAGCATTAGGGATGGGGAGATTATTCTCCTTGATACCCAATAAATATTCAAGAGTATTTCCGATGGCTCCTGCATTTCCTGGCTTTATGCTGCGCACCCAACCCATCTCCCTTATCCTCAGCAATTCCTCTATCAGAGATTCTTTTGTGTATAGTTTCATCTCGCTATTTCCTTAGGCGGGTTTCCAGAAATCTAACAAATACTCAAATGTGGTACCCATCGTAATATAATTACTTGGCCAGCCAAAAATACCTACTTTGTTTACGATATTGGTTCTATCCCAAATGATAGAGTTACGGAATTCATACCCACGCTTACGTAATTCCTCTACTAATGCGATATGTATGGTAATACGTTGGTTTTCCCACCACATATCAGGCACATTAATAACGCAATGTCCCTTTGGTTTCAGGAGAGGCAAAAGTTGCTCAAAAATAACTCCCATTGCTTCAGTATACGATTCAAGGGGCATAATTCCCAAATCACGTGGGTCTTGTGAATATTGTTCGATTTTGCCATATTGAGAGTCTTTGCGATTACGACGCGACTTGTTTTGACGCTTACGGTTGAGAAGATTGGCATAGGGAGGGGAAGTCCAAATGAGTTTAACGGTTTCCGGCTCGACGTAGAGAGGAATATTGTGTGCATCATCCTCGATAGCAATTTGTTGGCTGTCATTCAGAAATGAAAATCCTTTTTGTTGAAGACGTTCTAGGCATACGTTGATGTACGATGTACTTAAATCAAAACCAAGCGCATTTCTTGCCGTATCTTGTGCTGCAACAAGCGTTGTACCACTACCAACAAAGGGATCTATGACTAATTCACCCTGATGAGTAAAGAGTTCTATCACCTTTCTTGCCAATGAAATAGGAAACGTCGCTGGGTGTATATTCTTATCCCGAATATCTCTGCTCCCGTAAAAAAACTGCCATACTCCTATCTGACTTTTGAGCCATTCCTTAGCAGTCATACAATTAAGATGGCTAGGCTTGCATTCGCACGTCTTTGTATAAGAAATCGGAAGCTTTGTCTGATAGAACGTATTGAGCTTATTGATGACGAGAGGTAATTGTATATGTATCTTGTCTGACACTATGAATTCCTTTATCGCTACAAACGGTATATCAAATCCTATGACCCCGCCCTACCCCTGACGGGGTTGGTTGAGCATTCCTGGCTGTTCTGCTATTATAAGGTGCACGACCCGCCATTGAAAATCGCAGCGTACTGATTGGAACAAGAAAGAGGCACACATGCCACGAAGGACTGTACGATGGCTTCTCAGCATGGTAACCGTCGTGCTATTGAGCATAGTGGTGGTTGGCTGCGGAGACGGAGAAACATCGACAGACACCACCGAGCCAACCGACGCGCCTGCCGCAGCAGACACCCAACCAATAACAGGCACTCAACCACAGCAACCTACTCCTGCCAATGCTGCGCCAGAAGATGATAACACTGGCCCGGCCGAGCAACCAATGGCTGAAGATGAGCAGTTGATGTTTGGGATGATTATGGTTGGCCCCTACAATGATGCAGGCTGGAGCCAGGCGCACTACGAAGGCGCAAGATATGCCGAAGAGCGCGTGCCCAACACCAAATTCATCTATGTGGACAAGGTAAACCCCGCTGATCGCCCCAACACCACGGTTGAGCAGATTGTGGAGGAATTGACCTACCAGGGAGCACGTGTTATCATCGCCAATTCCGACGATTTCAAGGATGGGACACGCCGCGCGGCACGCATGCACCCGCAGGAGGTCTTTGTCCACATATCGGGCGACGATGTTCTAACCGGCGAAGCCCCTCCCAATCTCGGCAACGTCATGGGCAAGATGATCTATGGGAAGATGATTGCCGGGTGTGCGGCGGCGTTGCAGTCGAATACCGGAAATCTTTCCTACCTCGGCCCGCTCGTCAATGACGAGACGCGGCGGCTGGTCAACGCGGCCTACCTTGGAGCCGAATATTGCGCCAACAACCTCCGCGATGAGCCATTTGCCGACGGAATATCCTTTGAAGTAGTGTGGATTGGCTTCTGGTTCAACATCCCCGGCACCACCCTTGACCCCACACAGGTGTCAAAAGACTTCCTCAACGGCGGCAGCGATGTGATTATCTCTGGTATCGATACCACTGAAGCGTTGGTAGAGGCGAAAAAAGCACACGACGCCGGACAAGATGTCTATGCGATCCCCTACGACTTCAAAGGCGCGTGCGAGCAAGGCCCAGAGCTCTGCCTTGGTGTCCCCTACTTCAATTGGGGGCCAACGTACGTTGAACTTCTCACAGAAGTGCGCAATGGCACGTGGGAGCCGTCGTGGGAGTGGCTCGACCCCAATTGGGACAACATCAACGACCCCGATACGAGTGCTATCGGCTTTGTGAAAGGCCCGGCCCTCAGCGAAGAGAACAGCCAGAAGCTTGACACCTTCATCGCGGGGCTTGGCGACGGCAGTATTCAGCTTTTCGTTGGCCCGCTCAACTACCAAGATGGCACTCCCTTCTTGGTGGAGGGCGAAACGGCGACCGAAGAGCAAATCTGGTATATGGAGCAACTGCTTGAGGGTATCCAAGGCCAGAGCGCTGAGCAATAACATAGCAGTAGGAATAGCTGAATGCTACCAAACACAACCAGCAGGTTCTAGTTCGTATTCGTGAACGTAACACTACAGAACGTATCCAAAACCTTTGGCACCCTGCGCGCAAATGACTCTATCAGTGTGTCGTTTGCCGCAGGGCATATTCACGGCATTGTCGGCGAAAATGGGGCCGGCAAAAGCACCCTCATGAAAATCTTATCCGGCTTCCTGCAGCGCGATACGGGCGAGATAATGCTTGGCGAGACCGCAGTAGAGCTTGGATCACCCGCCACCGCGCTCACGGCTGGCATCGGGATGGTCTACCAAGAACCGCTTGATATCCCTGCCTTTACCGTGCTCGAAAACTTCTACTGTGCAAGTCCGCGCGCTGCCCTTCCCAACATAACCGTCGCCCGCGAAACGCTCCTCTCGCTTGCAAAGAAGCTTGGTTTTTCGCTTGACCCCCGTACGCCAATCAACAAGCTGACAGTCGGACAGCGGCAACAGCTTGAAATGGTGCGGTTGTTGGCATGTGGCTCGCAGGTGTTGATCCTCGATGAGCCGACTACGGGTATTACCGCGGCTCAAAAGAATTCTCTCTTTGCCGCCCTTCGCCACCTCGCCACCGAAGGCAAGACTATTCTCTTTGTCTCGCATAAGCTAGAGGAAATCGCAGACCTTTGCCATACGGTCACGGTGCTGCGCGCGGGGCAGGTGATGGGTGACGGTCAGTTGACCATACCGCAATCGCAAGACCACCTTTTGCAACTGATGTTTGGCCAAGATCCGCATACTCCCGACATCTCGCCTGCAGACCCACAAGCCTTTATCCCGTCATTGCCCCACCCTGTCTGGCGGCTGGAGGAGATAGAGATACGAACTGGGTCTCTGGAAATCTCCAATCTTACGCTTGATGTGCGCGCAGGTATGATATTGGGGTTGGCGGGCCTTGATGGCAGTGGGCAACAACTCTTGTTGCGAATACTCGCCGGGATGATCCCCCCCAACGCGGGTCACGTGCTGCTCAACGGCATCGATTATACCCACTCCCCGCTGAGTATATTCCAGGAAGATGGCATCCACTTTCTTCCGGCAGACCGCTTGGCAGAGGGGTTGATTGGCCCGTTCTCTCTCACCGACCACATCGCCCTCAACTCGGTGACTTCGTGGCTTTTGCCGCGGCGGGAAGAGCTGCGCGCCAAAGCTCAACAGGCGATTGAAGACTACGATATCAAGGCCACCCCCGAAACCCCTATTGATGAGTTTTCGGGCGGCAACCAACAACGTGCGATGCTCTCTCTCTTGCCGCCACGCTGTACGGGCCTGGTGCTTGAGCACCCAACTCGCGGCCTTGACGTTTCGTCGGCAGAAGGTATCTGGCAACGGCTACAAGCACGGTGCGCAGATGGCACGGCGATTGTCTTTTCCTCTCCCGACCTTGACGAGCTATTGACCTATAGCGATGAGGTGGTGGTCTTTTTTGGGGGGCAGGCGACGCGCCCGATCCGGCGGTCGGCCCTCAATGTTGCCATGCTTGCCGAACTCATTGGCGGTGTAGGATTTGATGCATATGCCAGCAAACAATAATATAGAACCCGACTCCCGCTTACGCCGAATGGCAGTTGAGGAGGGACGTTTCGCCATCGTCATTCTTGGCGCATTTCTGTTTACCACGCTTGTGCTTCTGATTGCGGGGGCACCGCCATTTGCTGCCTATCAGCATATCCTTTTCGGGGCATTCAGCAACCCGATGCGCTTCTCCGACATGATGATGATTGCTGCCCCACTACTGCTCTGCTCAACGGGGTTAACCCTCACCTTCGCCATTGGCCTCTACAACCTTGGGATTGAGGGCCAAGTGGTGATGGGGGCCATTTTCGCGATGATCCCGCTACAATTTTGGCCACAGGTACCGCCATTACCGCTCTGGATATCGGCGTTTATGGCGGGGATGGTTGGCGGGGCGTTATGGGCCTTAATCACCGCACTCCTGCGCATCTATGGCCGTGTGAGCGAGATTTTTGCGGGGTTGGGGATGAATTTCCTGGCCACTGGTGTTGCGCTCTACCTGGTTTTTGGCCCGTGGAAGCGGCCCGGCACTGCATCGATGTCGGGCACGGAGGAGCTTCCCGAATGGCTGTGGCTGCCAACCATTGAGCAATTACGTGTAGCGCCTGCTGCTCCTGTTATTGCGCTTCTTGCCTTTGTGGTGGTGTGGGTGGTGCTTGCGCGCACTCATTGGGGGTTGGCGATACGGGCGGCTGGCCTCAATTCTGCCTCTTCGCGGCGGCTTGGCGTTCCGGCAACGCGGCGGCTGCTAGAGGCGATGGCGTGGTGTGGCGCATTGGCGGGGGTGGCGGGGACAATCCAGGTGTTGGGGGTCTTTCACGCGCTGGTGCCCAATGTGTCGAGCGGGATAGGGCTTTTGGCATTGCTGGTCGTGCTGCTGGCACAGATTAAGCCGTTTTGGGTTTTGCCCATCGCCGTGATGTTTGCCAGCTTTATCGTTGGGAGCATTCGATTGCCGTTGGTGCTGCAGATAGATAGTAGTATCAGCGGCGTCCTGCAGGGAGCGCTTGTCCTCTTTGCGTTGGCGGCGCGGGGGTGGAAACAACGTCGTCCGGTGGTGGAGTAGCGGACGGTGATAAAGAGTAGAGTTATATGACACACCTGTTGATAGATATTGCGGCGGTGCTTGCGAGTGCCGCACCTCTCATCATTGCCGCGATGGGTGAGACGCTCACCGAGCGGGCGGGGGTCATCAACCTCTCGCTTGATGGTACTATCCTGCTTGGTGCGATGGTCGGGTTTGCGGTTGCGCTGCACAGCCATAGCGTCATATTGGGCTTTGTTGCGGCGGCGGTCGTTGGTATGCTCACCGCCCTCATCCTCAGCTTCCTGAGCATCACCCTGCATCAATCGCAGATGGCGGTAGGGTTTGTGCTGACGCTGCTCTGCACTGACCTCTCTTCCTTCCTCGGCAACCCGTATGTGCGCGTGCCGGGGGAGAGTGTGCCGCATATGGCGATCCCGTGGCTGAGCGATATCCCCTTTCTCGGCCCAATCCTCTTCAACCACGACCCGGTCATCTACGCAAGCTTGCTGCTCATCCCGCTGACGTGGTGGTATCTTTTCCACACCCGCGGCGGGTTAGTCTTGCGGTCGTTGGGAGAACGCCCATCGGCGGCGTTTGCGCGCGGGGTGAATGTGACTGCATTGCGCTATGGCTATACGGTGCTTGGCGGGGCGTTGGTGGGGATAGCAGGGGCGGCCTATTCGCTTGACCTCAAACAGGGGTGGAGTTACCGGCATGTTGCGGGCATGGGGTGGATTGCGTTGGCGATTGTGATTTTCGGTGGGTGGAAGCCGTGGCGGGTGGCGTTTGGGTGCTACCTCTTTGGCGCGCTGCAGACCATCGCCAGCCGCTCGCAGAGTAGCTTTTCGCTTCTGCCGACGCAAGTCTTTCAAGTTGCGCCGTTCGTGCTGATGATCCTTGTGCTGGCATTGGTGAATGGCAGCAGCAATCCGGCGGTCGTACAGTGGATTGAAGGGCTGCGCGAACCGTTCCGTACCCCGTTGCGAAAGGTGGTGGGACGGTTCTCCGTGTCAGCACCGGCTGCGCTGGGGCAGCCCTTCAGAGAGCCATAGAATACTACTTGCCTACCCCAAGATAGCGGCGATGGCAGCATCTACATCGCTCAAGTCTTCCAGGACGGCGTCCGGGTTGTGCAGTTGAAGCTGGTCAACGCTGTAGGGGCCGGTCGCGACCACTACGACACGGGTGTGGTTCATCCGACCGCACTCAATATCTTTGGGTGTATCGCCAATAACGACAATATCCTGGCCAGAGAAGGTGTGGTTATAGTGTTTGTTGGCGCGCTCCGCGGCGATGGAGACCAATCGATGACGTTCGTAGTGGTCATCGCCATAGGCCCCAATATCAGCATCGATGTAGGCCAGCAGGCCGAGAATATCGAGCTTGAGCCGGGCAACCGGAGCCACATTCCCCGTCAGCGGAGCTTGTAGCACTTGGCCATTCAGCCGCGAGACGGTCTCGACGATGCCCGGAAAGGCCGACGTGCGTTTCACCAGCTCGGAGCGCATACTGTCCATCTCTTTGAGGTAGGCCGCACGAAAGTCGTCCATGCGCTCAAAAATCGTCTCGTAGCCGATATCAGGGTAGGTGTCGCGGATGATTTGGCTGTCCGTCTTGCCAGAGTAGAATGTACGTTCTTTCTGCTCTGTCGGGCGGAAGATGGTTCCCATCGCGGCGCGCATTGCATCACCGGCAATGCCGTCTGTCGTGAGAAGGGTACCGTCCACATCCCACAACACAAGTTTTTGTCTTGCTTCCAAAAATGCTTCCCCTAAACTCAACACAGTATCCCAACCATAAGCATATCATGCTCAGAGCCGTTTTGCAACAGTACTATTTGCCTTTATGATGCTGCAAACTGTCGTAGAGAGCTTCTACGCGGGGTAGCACCGCCTCCACGCTGAACCGTTGGATAGCCTGTATTCGCGCTTGTTCTCCCACCGCCCGTCGTCTCTCTGGTGCGCGCAAGAGTGCGATAAGTTGGTCGGCCATGGCGGCGGCGGAGGAGACCAACATCCCCGTCTCGCCATCAACGATAAGATCTGACGTGCCCCCCGTCCTCATGGCGATGATAGGTGCTCCCAATGCGCTCGCCTCCAGCAGGACGCGGCTCAATGGCTCGCCCCACAGCGACGGGAAGAGCAATGTCTCACACCGCGCCATCAGCCGGAGGACATCATCGTGCGCCACCCACGAAAGCATCTCCACCTCCACCCCAAGCTGACCCAACGCCTGCGCGATAGGCTGTTGCAATGGCCCATTGCCAACGACGAGCAGCGGCGGGAGTGGCATATCAGTGCGTTGGCGGACGGCCCGAAACACCTCAACCAGCAACCCCGCCCCCTTATTCTGCTCTAGCTTGCCGATAAACAAGAGGAAGGCGGGCAGAAGGCGATCAGCAAGCGGGGGAGAAGCCGGTTGGCGGGCAATCGCGTCATTTGCGGCAATATCGACCATATTTGGGATGACATGCAGGCGAGAGGGGGGGACGACGGTCGCCAGCCGTTCCGCCATATAGCGGCTCACAGCGATGACCGCATCGGCTTGGGCCAGCATCGCCGCACGACGGCGGGTATGTGCGATAATGTAGGGGATGGCGGGGAATGCCAACACCCCCCGCGGCCCCAATCGCCCAAGGAGGTCAGTCGCCACGCCCGCCCACAACCGCATTTCCGCGTTGGCATCGTGAGGCTTGTAAGCGTGGTAGGGGTAGGCGTAGGGGAAGCGGTTGCCGTGCAGCCCCGTCGCGAAGTAGTCGTATGGCCAATGATCACGCACAGTCACCACCGATGGCACGCCAAGTATGCGCGCGGCCTCAACCGCCGGAGGGGCGGTCTGTACATGTTGGGCGTGGATGAGGAGCGGATGGCGGTATTTGCCCAATGCGATGAGCTTGCGGGTAAGGAGGGGCCAGAGCCGTTCGTGGCGGAAGTAGTTTTGTACAAAGGGCAGATTTGGTGCCCAATAATGAATGTATTGTACAGGGATTGTGCCGCTGTTGGAGGGATCAGCCGACGATTCTGCCCTCGATACTGCCCTCGATCTGGTATTTTTTGTGCGGTTATGTCGAAAATGGGGCGCAAAACGACTTGCCTTCTGCGTGCGTTGTGGTACGATTGCAGTAAGCACATGTCCGCGGGCGAGAAGGGCGCGGGCCAGGGTCTCACTGCTCCAGGCCGATCCCCCTACATTCCCCGGCGGAAATGTGTCGGTTGGAAGCAAAATATCCATATGTTGGATGCTCCTAACGTTCGTCTATTTGCTTAATAATCTGCTTAACAATCTGTTATAATTTTCTTGATTTGCTCGATGGTATGAAGAGTTCGCTGTTTGTGCGACGATGCACGCAACCTCCCATGGTGGGCAACCATTGCTACGATGCAACATTATACGTGACGGGATGGCTATGCAACCATTCCGCCAAGAACGTATTGGTTTGTAAGGTACTGGATAACACAAAAGTGAAGGTATGGTAGTAGAACATGGTGGAGCCATCTACCTAACGCTGAATAAGGTAGGGGCCATTTACGGCGCACGAACAGTTTTACGTGACATTTCGCTCACGATTCAGCACGGGGAAGTGTTGGTGGTGACAGGGCCAAACGGCAGCGGAAAGAGTACCTTATTGCGGTTGCTGTGCGGATTGCAGCGGCCAAGCCAAGGAGCGGTGTACTACATGTGGCAAGGATGCACCTTCATGCCGCGCGACGCTTCTCACCTGTTTGGGTGGGTTGCTCCCGACTTGATGCTCTACCGCGAACTGAGTGCCCGCGAAAATCTGCGATTTTTTGCCGCCGTGCGCGGAGTCGCGTGCAGCAATGAGCAGATTGACTACATCCTTGAGCGGGTTGGGCTGCGGGGGCGGGGCGACGACTTGATCGCGTCCTATTCATCGGGGATGGTGCACCGATTGCGCTATGCCCACGCGCTGCTCCACAAGCCGCCCGTCCTGCTGCTTGACGAGCCGACGGTGATGCTCGACACGGCAGGCACCGATGTGGTCGAGGCGATTGTTGAGCAGCAACGCAAACACGGCATCACCGTGCTCGCCACAAACGACCAACGCGAACAACGATTTGGAGACTATCTATTGACGTTGGAGAACCGTTGAAGCATCTTATCATTGCGAGTTGGGCTGTTTTCCAAAAAGATATCCAAAGCGAACTCCGCACCCGCTACGCGACCCACACCCTGATGCTCTTTGCCGTCAGCACGGCAGTGGCGGTGAGTATTGGGGTGGGGCCGCTCGGCGTCCAACGCGATGACCAGTGGCTTCTTGTGCAGGCGGCACTGCTCTGGATTGCGCTCTTGTTTGCCGCACTCAATGCGCTTTCACACAGCTTTGTGCGCGAGGAAGAGACACGTACTTCCTTGGCACTCCGGCTAACGACGCCACATTTGGCAGTCTATCTGGGCAAGCTGCTCTTCAATTTGGTGCTGCTGCTTGTCCTTGACGCCATCGCAAGCATATTATTCTTGCTGTTCGTACGCATTCACGTGGAAAATATGGGGTTGTTTATCGGGATGTTGGTGGTGGGAAGCACAAGCCTCACCGCCGCAACGACGATTTTGGCCGCCATCATCGCCCAAACCAATGCGCGGGGAGGCCTCTTCTCGGTATTGGCATTCCCGCTGGTCGTGCCAGTGCTTATCGTGGCCATTCAGGGGACGGCGCTTGCGCTTGAGGGCGCACCTTGGCAAGAAGGGCTGGTGCCTTTGCAAACATTGGGAGGCTATACCGTCGCGACGTTTGTGGCCTCGCTGATGCTCTTCCGCTCCGTGTGGGAGGCGTAGGCTTCTCTTGCATCGTCGTCTGAAAGCCCTCTGCAACCTTTTTCCGCAAAGAACCGTCACAATGGGTGTGGCAGACAAACGATAAGATGCTTTTTTAGAGAGAGGGTATCACATGCAGTCAGGGAAACCACCCAATGGGGGAATGCACTCCCCAGAAGAAGGGACAACGACTATCGGCGGGCGGCGAGTGAAGACAGCCTACCTCTACATTGGCGGCCTGATCGGGGCCATTATTGTCCTCTTTTTCTTTGTGCGGATGCTCAATACGAGCCTCACGATGCACGTCAACTTTATCGCCGGACTGTTGCTGCTTTTCGCCAACATCCGCGAGTTCTTTGATGAGCGGCCAACCTACGCCAACCAACGCAGCAACGTCATCGCTCTCCACAATGCATTGATCGGTGGAGCGCTTGTGTGTGCGTGGCTCACCAAGATGGCGACGACGCTCTTCTGGATACCGTCGATTATCCTACTGGCGGGCGCACTGCCCTTAACCTTTGGGATGTTGTCTGTCTACGGGGCATATGTCCGAACAGCAGACAATATTTCCGACTCCTTTCGTAGATTTGTCGGGCGTTCGTGATATCAACCTTGCCCTGCATTCCCTATGACACCACCACACGCACGCATTGGCATTTTCGACTCTGGCATGGGTGGCCTTTCGGTGGCCCATGCCGTCCACACCTTTCTCCCCTCCCACGATATTCTCTACGTTGCCGATACCGCCTACTGCCCTTATGGCCCGCGGTCGGTGGAGGAAGTGCGCGACCGGTCGCGGGCGTGCACGGCGTGGCTCCAAGCGCAGGGTGCCCAACTCATTGTCGTTGCGTGTAACACCGCCTCTTCCGCCTCGCTTGAGATGCTCCGTGAAGCCTTCCCCTTGCCGATTGTCGGCATGGAGCCTGGCATTAAGCCTGCCATCGCGGCCACACGCAGTGGCCAGGTGGGGGTTTTGGCTACAAGTGGCACGCTCAGCGGCCACCGCTTCGCCAACCTCATGCAGCGGTTTGCGGCAAATGTGCATGTCCGCACGGTGCCGTGTCATACATTGGTGGAACGGGTTGAGCAGGGTATTATTGATGATGAGGAGATCCGCGCCGTCCTGCAAATGTGCCTCGAGTCGTTTCGGGAGAAGACTATCGACACGATTGTCCTTGGGTGCACGCATTTCAACTTCATCGCGTCTGCATTGTCTCACCTTGTCGGCGATCAAGTGACGATTATTGACACCGCCCCCGCCGTCGCCCGCCAAGTGGCGCGGGTCGTCGAGACGCAACATATCCCGTCAGGTACCGGCGACGTGCAGTGCGCAACGACGGGCGATGCAACAGCGGTTGCGCCGGTCATCGCAAAGCTATGGGGAACCCCTCTCCCCGTCACAACCATTTCCCTTTCACAGGTTGTTCAATAGAGTACCCACGTCAGCAGCAGCTTGATGTGCTCCGAGATAGTGACCTCCCACCCAAGCCGCTTCTGCCACCACGCTGTGGGGTGATACCAATGCGGATCGACGGGCACCACCGCGACAGCGATATCTGTATGTGCGAAGACGAGGTGGTAGATATGGTGCGCGCGCCGTGTATGGTATGGGCTGGTGACAACCATCAGCGAGGTAAAACCACGTTCTTCGGCAAACAACCGCATCGCAATCGCCTCTCGGTAGGTGGTGGTAATGTAATCTTCCTGCCCTGGCGCGGCGACGACCATCCCCTCTGCCTCGCCCCCGCGCTCTACCGCGATGCGTATACTTTCTTCAAACGTGACAACCAGGGTTGAGGCATAGCCGCGGGTGCGGAGCCGATGAGCGTAGTCAAGCCGTTTCGGGTCTCCCGAAAGCACCGCAATCGCATCCGTTTTGCGCAGTGGGTCGCTG
This sequence comes from uncultured Chloroflexaceae bacterium, assembly GCA_964526735.1. Lineage (GTDB taxonomy): Bacteria > Chloroflexota > Chloroflexia > Chloroflexales > Chloroflexaceae > JAAUSY01. Next base: position 27,864 of record CAZGLO010000008.1, read on the forward strand.
GTAATAAGCAGAGCAGCAGCGGCATAGAGCAACGCAAACAGCAAGAGGAGAGATACTCCTCCTCCGATAGGGAGAAAGAGCATCATTCCTCTTGTGCGAAAACAGCGCATACAGAGACACTACCCTCCACCAGAGATGGGTGGGATAGGCTCTGGAGCGGGTTGCTCTGGAGCGGGTGCGGCTGTTGGCTCAACAGGGGCCGGTGCAGGGGGAGCGGGTTGCTCTGGAGCGGGAGGCTCTGGAACCGGTGGCGCTGGTACCGCCGTCGGCTCAACAGGTGCGGGCGGCTGAGGAGCGGGTTGCTCTGGCGCTGGTACCGCGGTTGGCTCAACAGGCGCAGGCGGTTGAGGAGCGGGTTGTTCTGGCGCTGGTACCGCCGTCGGCTCAGCAGGCGCAGGCGGTTGAGGAGCGGGTTGCTCTGGCACTGGCACTGCCGTCGGTTCAGCAGGCGCGGGCGGTTGAGGAGCGGGTTGTTCTGGCGCTGGTACCGCCGTCGGCTCAACAGGCGCAGGCGGCTGTGGAGCGGGTTGTTCTGGCGCTGGTACCGCGGTTGGCTCAACAGGCGCAGGCGGTTGAGGAGCGGGTTGCTCTGGCACTGGCACCGCCGTCGGCTCAACAGGCGCAGGCGGTTGAGGAGCGGGTTGTTCTGGCGCGGTTGGCTGGCCAGGGGTTGTCGGCTGTGGCTCTGCGGGCTGAGTCGTCTCTTCTGGCGGCACACCTTCCTCATTGGGGTCAGTGTTGGGGTCAGTATTGGGATCGGTCGGCGTGGTGGTACCATCAGCAGGTTTGGGGGTTTGCGAAGTAGGAGGAGCAGATTGTGTTGTCTGGCCGCGGGCGCGGGCTTGGTAATAGGCCACGTCGGCGGGATGCACTTCGTAGATGTTGGGCCACGGCTTGAAACGCGTCACGAACCGTTGGCGATCAACCTCTACCCCTTCCTGAAGGATGATCCGTGTAAAGGCGATGGTCATCCCGCCACGCGCCATATCGCTTCGGCGGGGCGAGTAGCGAGGTCGTTCGGGGTTGGAAACATAGACCGGCTCAGAAGGGGCAGGTTTGCGGTCGTAGGTTTCTGGGCCGATCAACTCAACCGTACGTCCGGTATCTTTGCCGTAAATACGTACTTCTGCGAGGGCTTGGGCGGTGTTGACAGCCGTTTGGATGAGAACCCAGTGGCCCGTATCGTTGACAAAGCGGAAATCGCGGCCATTCGGGCCGGTGTAGATGGTTGCGTCCATCCCTGCGCCATCGCCATAAGGCCCAAAGCCATACCTGTTATACCAACTGATGTAGAAGGAATGTCCCCATCGTTCGGTAATCGGCAACCCAGCCCAGAATGCCGCCCGAAACATCGTCGTGGAGTCTTGGCAGATACCGCCGCCCCACTCTAGCTGCGTGCGGTTGCTGACAATCGCATACCCTTCAACAAAGCCGTTCTGCGGGCTGATCGACCCAATGCTACGATTGAAGGAAAATTCTTCTCCCGGCGGGATGAGGATGCCGTGTAAGAGGTTCATCCCCGCCTTGATGTTGGTGATACGGTAGGCTTCGGAGCCGGAAAAGTCGCTTCTCCCCACCCCCAACAGATCCTCTATCCCCAACTCATCAAGGTTTTCTGCGGTGACCGTCGGCTCGACTTCGGTGAATGGCAGTTTGATGGTGCGCGTCTCGCTAGAGGCCGACTCGCAGACGATATTGGCTGCTTCTTCCTCATCAATGCGCAAGCCGGGCTTCCCTTCGCGGAAAATAGACAGATTGCCACCGTTCCAATTGACCCGTGGGTTGATCGAGCCGATGCTACTCTCATCCGCAATCTCCTTGATGCGCCGCTTGATGATTTCCTTGTCGAGAGTAACGGACAGCGCGTCGCCATGGCCATCGGAATCTTCCACGCGCTCCACCTGTATCATCGTCTCAAGCTCTTCAACCGACCACGACCACGATTCTTTGTTCACCTCAATCGTGAGCGGGGCCTGTAAGATGGCTTTTGCCCTCTGTTCAGCCTCTATCGCATCCTCGTTGTCGATCAATGGCGGGATCATGCGGGTGCGCAGCGGGACGGTTTGCGGTTCAAGGCGTTGCACTGCCGCCACCGTATCCTGCATCGTCTCATCAAGCAGCAATTGACGGCCATCGCGGGCAATACCGCGGTCGACGAGTGTGTTTTGGATGAAAAGGTCGGCTTCGGTGACGGGGTGCTCAACTTTCTCGGCGATGGTTTGCAGGTAGTCTTGCAGTGTTGCCTGGTCAATGCTCACCGAAAGCGGGATTTCCATCCCCTCCGACCACACCGCCGCAACACGCCGCATATCTGCGACAAAACCTGCCGCATGCCCAAGCTGATAGGCTTGATGTATAGCCTCTTCGATGTTGAGCATCACCCCAAGCTCTTCTGGCGTTGGCTGCCATGTCTCATCGTGGAAGGTGAAGGTCACTGGTGAGTCAAGGAAAGGGGCAAATGCTGACCGGAGTGTCTCCTCCGCCTCCTCCATGGTCATAGAGCCAACAGGAACCCCTTGGATGGTGGTGTTGGGAGGGATCTCTCCTTGCCACGAGCGGCCAATAGCATAGAGTGTCCCACCCCCGCCAATCAACATGACCGCCAATACCCCAACAAAAACACGCAGCATCATTGGGATGCGCCGTGTGCGGTGTTGCGGTGTCGCAGACGAGGGGGGAGGGGGAGAAGACAAGTGGGCTGTCTGCTCTGCTGTGTGCTCTTCTGCCTGCTCTATTGCCTGCCCTTCTGCCTGCCCTTCTGCTTGGGCCGACGAATATCCTTGCGCCTGTTCCTGCGCAGGGGAGGTGGCAAGAGGCGCATGGGTAGATGAGGCCCACACCTGCTCCGACGTTATCTCAACCGCGTAGACTTCGCCTTTCTGGTGGTGTCCTTGCGACGATGGATGTTGAAACCGTTCTATTGCCACTCGATATGTCCACTACTTTCTAGGTGCTTTTGGTCTTATCTATTGATCATGATTGATCATGATTGATCATGTGGGAGGCACCCCTCTCTCTACGGGGGCTATTCGTATTATACCGAGAATAACGCTCTGAAGAAAGGGCAAAAACGGTATGTTGGGCGGCGGCGGCGGAGAGAGGTGGTGGCAGGATAACACAAGAGGGTCAGCTACCCAGAGCTAAAGCACCTGGGCTTGTGCTCGCTCCTCCACCCGTCGGTGGTGCAGCACAATAGGCTGGCTGACAACCAGCCCGATATGCGATATTCACGGCAGCGTTCGTATCCGCAGCGGCGGTATGGCCGCACGAGAGGCAACAAAAATGGGATTGGGTCTTTCGATTGTTTTTATCACAATAGCCACATGCAGCACAGGTGCGACTGGTGTTGCGCGGGTCAACCGCCACGACCAGTACACCAGCCTGTGCTGCTTTATAGACAATAAACGTGCGCAATTGTCGAAAGGCCCAACTCGTGCGAAGACGACGCTGCGAGCGTCTACAACCATTGTCCGTGCGCGTGCGAATATGGATGAATGTTCCGATGATTATGGGTGATTATGGGCGATTATTGCTCTTCAAGCGCAAGCATTTCGACCAATTGCCCGTCACTTGGCAATTCTTCCTGGTCAAGCGGGACATTTTCCTCTTGAGAGAGACCAGCAACGCGATCTTTGTTATTCAGATCGACCAGAATGACACCCCGCGCCATGCGCCCCATCCGAGAGATCCCCTCTGCAAGCGTGCGCATCACCAAACCATTGGTGGTGATAAAGGTCAGCAATGAGGAGTCTTGAACGACATGCGCCGCGGCAACCTCGTCCCCCTTGCGCAGCTTGATGGCGATAACCCCGCCGGTCGCACGGCCTTTGGTCGTGAAGTCGCTGAGTGGGGTGCGCTTGCCAAGACCCTGCGATGTCACCACCAAGAGGTCAGCATCGTCGTGGGCGAGTTGCATTCCAACAACCCGATCATCCTTTCCAAGCTTGATCCCACGTACTCCTCTTGCTGGTCGTCCCATTGCGCGCACTTGGCTTTGGGCGAAACGAGAGGTCTTGCCTTTGGCGGTGGTCATGAGGATATCTTCATCCCCTTGGCTCATCTGCACCCATCTGAGCACATCGCCTTCTTCTAACCCCATCGCAATCTTACCATCGGCACGAACCTGGCTATATTCCACCAACTTTGTGCGCTTAATCTTCCCTTGGACGGTCGCCATCACCAGGTATTCGCCATGATCAAAGTTTGACACGGCTAAGACCGAAGTCACTTGCTCGCCAGGCTCAAGCGAGACCAGGTTGACAAGCGGGAGACCCTTTGAGGTGCGGCTGGCATCAGGCACTTCGTAGGCTTTGAGGTGGTAAACCTTGCCGCGGTCGGTGAAGAAGAGCAGGCTGTCCAATGAGCTACAGGTGAGGATATGGCGCACAATATCTTCATCGCGCGTCTGCATGCCGCGGATACCACGCCCACCCCGCCGCTGCGTCCGGTAGGCATCAAGTACCTGCCGCTTGATATAGCCGCGGTTGGTGAGGGTCATCAGGACACGGATATCAGGGATGAGATCCTCGTCGCTCATCTCCGGGTCGGCATCAGGAATAATGCGCGTGCGCCGTTCATCGCCATATTGCGCCTGGATACGGCAAAGGTCTTCCTTGATGAGTTCGAGGAGACGGTCGGGGCTGGAAAGAATCTCCTCCAACTCCAAGATGAGCTTGTGTGTTTCGGTATACTCGTTCTCAATCTTTTGGCGCTCAAGCGCGGCCAATCGCCGCAGTTGCATATCGAGGATCGCCTGCGATTGCGCTTCACTCAGCCCGTAGTTGTCCATCAAGTTGGAGCGCGCGTTCTCTGCCGAGTCGGAGTCGCGGATGAGCTTGATGACGGGGTTGAGGTTGTCAATAGCCGTCTGCAGCCCCTCAAGGATGTGCGCGCGGGCACGGGCTTTATTCAGCTCAAACTGCGTGCGGCGGCGCAAGACATCTTTGCGATGGTCGATATAGGCCTGCAAGATGCGTTTGAGGGTCAAGACGCGCGGTTGCGTGCCTTCTTCTATCAATGCCAGCATGTTGACCCCAAAGGTCACCTGCATACTGCTGTGCTTGTAGAGCGCATTGAGCACTTTTTTGGGCTGGGCGTCTTGCTTGAGCACAATCACCAGCCGCATCCCCTTGCGGTCTGATTGGTCTTGCACATCGCGGATGCCTTCAATCTTGCGATGGCGCACCATCTCGGCGATGCGCTCGTGGAGACGCGCCTTGTTGACTTGGTAGGGGAGTTCAGTCACAATGATGTGGAATGCCCCGCGATTGACCTCTTCGATATGTGCCTTTGCCCGGATGATAACGCGGCCTTTGCCGGTGCTGTAGGCATTGGTGATGCCTTCAGTCCCCAAGATATTGCCGCCGGTGGGGAAGTCTGGGCCGGGGACGTGCTTGATCAAGTCCTCAACGGTGGCATCGGGGTGGTCAATCAAGTGCATAATCGCATTGCTGACCTCGTTGAGGTTGTGGGGCGGGATGTTGGTCGCCATCCCCACCGCAATGCCCGCCGCACCGTTGAGCAGCAGGTTGGGCAGCAATGCGGGAAGCATTTCCGGCTCTTGGTGCTCGCCATCGAAGTTGGGGCGGAAGCGTACCGTCTCCTTATCGATATCGGTGAGCAGCTCTTCGGCGATTTGCGTGAGCCGGGCTTCGGTATAACGGTAGGCAGCAGGCGGGTCGCCGTCAATCGACCCAAAGTTCCCTTGACTGTCTATCAAGGGGTAGCGCATGTTCCACGGCTGCGCCATACGAACAAGCGCGTCGTAGACGGCAGAGTCGCCGTGAGGGTGATACTTCTTGAGCACCTCACCAACGATACCGGCACATTTGGAGAACCGATGGTCGTGGCGCAACCCCTCACGAAGCATAGCATATAAGATACGGCGCTGCACGGGTTTGAGACCGTCCCGCACGTCGGGCAGCGCACGCGATACGATGACGCTCATGGCGTAGTCGAGGTAGGAACTACGCATTTCGGTCACGATATCTGCGAGTCGGATGGTTCCTATGTCCGTTCCTGCGTTCATGATCACCTTCTACAAAGAATATCTATTTTCAAGCGTCGTATCCCCCTCATATTTGGCCTCATCACCTTACTCACGTGGTTGCTCATACGTCACGCGGCAGCAGCCCACGAACCGCCACCGGCCCAAACCCAACATAATCGCAGGCGGTAAGCTGGTAAAACACATGGTCGACCGTCCCCTGGATAGCCGTGGCCCAGTCTTCCGCACGGTGGAGGTGGCCATAGATACACGTGGTCGCTCCGGCAGCAGCAATGCGGCGGGCAAATTCGGTGGGTTGACGATTGATAAACGGCGGATAGTGGATCATCACAATGATAGGAAGCATGCCCTGGGCAAGGTGGTTGGCAGCCGCAAGCGCCCGGTCAAGCCGCCCCACTTCGCGATTGAACACACGCATATCTTTCTCTGGGTCGAAGCCGGGAGTCTCTGGGGTAATCCAGCCCCGTGTGCCACAAACCACCGCCCCGTCAATCGAAGTCGCACTCGCCTCAAGCGGGATGATGGTTGAAGGCAACGCCGCACGTATAGGCCCCACCCGGTGCCACCAATAGTCGTGGTTTCCCTTGGTGATGATCTTCCGCCCCGGCAATGCGTCGAGCCATTCGAGATCAGGCAGCGCTTCGGGAAATTTCATCGCCCACGAAATATCACCAGCAACCAGCACCCAATCATCTGCCCCGACACGCGCGTGCCAAGCCTCTGCAATGCGGGCGGTGTGATCCTTCCAGTGGGAGCCAAAAATATCCATCGGTTTTGGCTTCACGGTGGAGAGATGTAAGTCAGAAATGGTCCAGATCATAGTTTCGTTCGTGTTGAAGACCTAACCATCTATATTACCACAATATCAGAAAATTGTTGGGCGGAGGCGGGGGATCTGAAAACACCATCGGGGTTCTCTTGGGCCTGAGTAATGCGATTGCTCTGGAGTTGGCAGAATTGTTACAGTGCGCCTGTAAAAAATATGTTAAAATACGAGCTATCTGTCAACAACCATTTTACGGCTCGGATCGAGCCGTCAGGACAGAACGTGCGCCGATGGGCGGAGCGTGTCCTGAGAAGCTGTCTGCTTTAGCTGACAGAGTGATCACTGATGTTAACTACTGACGTTAACCACTGATGTTAGGAGTGGTTGGGCCTTGCGGCGAACAGGGTTTCTGGGGAGATCTAGAAATGACAGCTCCCTAATGACTCAAAACCGTATAGGAATAGTGTATTAGTAGCAGGGGAACATAAAGCGTTCCCCATACCCGCGCAAGTGGGTATTTCCTTACCGTTTATTTTTATGGAAACCTATTACATACGATTAGGCATTGGCTCCGACGCCAGTCAAGAAGAAATTGAGGCTGCCTACCGACACCAGCAGGAGCGGTACGATCCCGAACGAGTGGCTGATATGGATCAGGATCTCTACCGCCTCGCCACGCAGCGCCGCGCTGATCTTGATGAAGCCTACCGGGTCTTATCCGATCCCGACCAACGCCGTCAATATGATCAGCGGCTTGCCCACCAACTTGCCAATCAAGAAGGTGATTCAGGTGGTCAGCCAAGTAAGCCAGATGGATCGGACGGATCGGACGGATCGGACGAATCAGGCCTATCAGACCTATCGGATGACACCACGTATGAACGACGAGACTCGGCACCAACCAAATCTCCCGAAGGTCGTCACACGCCACAGTGGTGGTATGTGGTTGGTGGCGTACTACTTGCTCTTGTGGTTGTGTTGATTTCCTGGTCGTGGAATGGTGAACGGGAATCAACACCAACCGCCCTCTCTGTCCCAGAAGTCAACCGCCCGGCTCCGGCCTTCACGCTGCCCTCAGCGGGAGAAGAGGAAGTGCACTTGGAGGATTATCGCGGGAAGGTCGTTCTGGTCAATTTTTGGGGGTCATGGTGTCCGCCGTGTATCAATGAGCTTCCTGCCTTGCAGACCGCCTACGAGCAGCTGCAGGACGAGGGGTTTGTGATTATCGGTGTCAATCTGTTCCACCAAGAGCAGGCCAGTCAACGGACGAAGGAGGATATTCGCCAATTTCTCGATGATCAGAACATCACCTACCCAGTCGCCCTAGATGTTGAGGGCGATGTCACCGATGCATATCGGGTGCTTCCCATTCCCACCAGTTTTTTCATCGACGCAGAGGGGAACATTCGCTATGTGCTTCCACGAGAACTCACGACGAACGAGATCACCGAACTATTTGCTACATTGAAGCAAGAGACCACCGCGCTGCAAGAGTAGCATGGTTGAGGAATATATGGACGAGCAGCGTACTATATTGATTGCTGATGATGATCATAGTCTGCGAGAGTTGATCCGTTTCTCTCTCGAGGCTGAAAATTACCGAGTTATTCAGGCAACCAATGGTGCTGAATGTCTCAAGCTCGTGCGCCAACATCGCCCAGACTTGGTGATTATGGATGTCATTATGCCCCAGATGGATGGCATCGAAACATGCGCACAGCTTCGCAGGTTTTCGCAGGTACCGGTACTGATGCTTACCGCGAAGAAGATCCAAAGTGAGGATGTGATTACGGGGCTTGACAAGGGCGCTGACGACTACATCATCAAACCGTTTATTATGGACGAGCTGATGGCACGGATCCGGGCGATTTTGCGTCGGATCCCGCGGTCGAAGCGGATCTTGTTTGCAGGAAACCGGGCTATCCAGATAGACCAACAAAAGCGAGAGGTCTCCGTTCGGGGCAAGGTGATGGATCTCACCCCCACCGAATATCAAATCTTGCTCACGTTGGCCGAAAGCGCAGGGCAAGTGGTTGAGCACAACCAAATCCTGCGCATGGTATGGGGAGAAGACAACAGCAAGAACACCGAACACCTCAAGGTCTTTGTCTGGCATTTACGGCAAAAAATTGAAAAAGAACCGAGAAGTCCTGAATTCTTGCAGACCGAATGGGGAGTGGGGTATCGGTTAACCACATAACCCCTCTCCTTGGTTGGTTGTTATTCGGACATTCTTCGCGTACGTTGCTTCTCGATACACAAGCCCACCTCTCTCTTCATATCTCCTCTGTTTTATGGAGTGGTGGGTTTGGCGGGTCTTATTCTGCTCTTTTTTCCTCATTTTCTCTCAAAACAGTGTTCGGTTATTAGCAAAACCCCTCCCCCGCGTCGTGCAACGGGGAAGGGGAAGAGGTAGAGCATTCAGGTGTATTTCTGGTCATTGCAGAACGAGCGGTAAAAATACCCGTTCTGTTCCGAGGTTTGGTGTTGGAGAGGGGCCAGGTGTTGGCGTAGGGCCGGTTGGTGAGGTAGGTTCGGCGGTGGGCGAAGCGCCTGCTTGGGCCTCAACATCAAGGTAATTCAGCATCGTATACTCATCGAAGATGCCCATCGCCATCGTGAGCTTGTTGTCCTTTATCACCACTTCTTTTGTCCGCACGAGGTAGGGAGTCGTGGGGGTCGTCTCCTCATCCGCCACAAACGCCACCCCCTCAATCTCGATCTGGTGATGTGAATAGGTTTTGCCCTGCCACCCAACAGAGACAGTCACATCGTAGGTGCCATTGGGCAGGTCAAACTCAAAGGTCTTCTGCCGCCCCCAATCGTCATAGACAATGCTCTTTTGCAGTTCATTGGGGCCGTCGGAGAGGTATTGATACTTCACGTGCGCCATATCGCCAAACCACCCATACCCCAACCCCTGATCATACTCATTCCAGCCAATCTTCATATACGTATGCCCACCCACTTCCAATGGATCTGCGGTTGGTTCGCCCGCCGGATCTTGGAAGTTGAGATAGTAGTCGCCCGGCTCGCCATCGGCACGGGGATGCTTCGTTGGCGGCTGGATGTCGGGTATCTCCGTGATTTCGCCCCCATTTTTCTGGCCAATCACGCGCCGCAGGTTGTAGAGAAACTCGCTATCGCGGGTATAACTCGTTAGCCCGGAAATCATCTTGTCGGCCTGCGTATCAGCCTCATTAGCCTGCCCAACTTGCGGCTGCTGATTGCCATTGAGAACGTAGAGATACTCATAATTCTCCAAGCTGTCGCGCATCAGCTCAAAGCGGATCGAGGGCACAAACCGATGGTTATTTGCCCCATAGCTGATAGGGGTATTATCGCGGGAGGGCGGGTAGAGCATAAACAGATCGCCGTTGTGGTTGCTGTTCATGGGGTCTGTCCACGGGTTTTTGCTCCACGTGTTGAGCGAGTAGTAGGCGATGCCGCGAATGCGATATTTCCACAAGAACCACCCCGTCAGCATGCTCTCTATCCCCGGATGATCGAGCGTAATCGGGTTGAAGTAGGGCGGGCGGGTGCCGTGCAGGAAGTAGATCCACGTGTCTTCGCCGTGGTCAGTGGCGCGGGCGTGCGAAATATCAGGGTCGTAGTTGTTGAGCACCGGCAACCACATGTCTATCTTTGCACCGGTGTAGGTAGGGTGGTTGTAGATTTCCGCGCGCGGCTCTTCGGAGACCATCAGCGACAAATTGGGCGCGACCTTCTTGATTTCCTGCGAATACCACGCCACCGCATCGTAATCATCCTGATTTTGCGGCTCATTGGCCATGTAGTAGTATCCCTCATCGAGGTAGCCCTGATCGGAGAGATAGCTCTGCACGGCGGTCAGGTAGGAAAACCACTGTTGGTTGTAGGGCGTGGTGGGGTCATTCGCCTGATACCAATCGCCTTCGCCGCGCGTCTGGCCGCAGAAGGTGTCTGGCCGTTGGTCTTGCGAGGAGTCGTTATTGCGGAAGGTCATCGCCATAAACGAGGGGAAGCCCGTCCCGCCATTGAACCCACTGCCGCCGACATACTTCTCCGCCAACTGCTCAAACCCCCAAATGCCGTCGTTGTCGGTGAATTGCTTCGCATCGCAATCGTAGTCGATGAAGGGCGCGCCGCCACTGCTGGTGAGGCCGCCCGGCCACAATGGCCCCTTGGGGGTGAGGCGGTGGTCGATGAAATATTGCTTGATTTTGTCGACGTACGTCCAATAATCGTCGCCGGTGCCGCTGACTCCGTAGTGGGAGAGGAATGTCTGATGGCTATAGTTCATCTGCGACTTGACGTGCAGCTCATCGGGGATGGCAAAATCGAAGACATGCAGGGTAATGGGGATATCCACGCCCCCGATCTGCATCGTCGCCGAGTAATCGCCTGCCGGAGTCGTCTTCGGCACGGAGATGCTTACCCAGAACGCGGTATTTTGCCCCGCCACCACGTCCACAGACGCCCCATTTTCGAGCGGCCAGAGCGGGTCGGGGTACATCCCCGTGCGCCCCAAACTGTCGGTCGCCTGTGTGATATTGACATAGGCCACTTGGGAGAGCTTTGTGGTGATGCCAGAGCCAAAATCGCCCATATTCACTGTCAGCGCGCCAGACTCGGTCGGCTTGACGACCACCTGAAATGGCTCAAACTCGTTCTGCGCGGCAAAGACCTTGACCTCGCTCCCCTCTTCTTCGGTGGGCACCGCGTCCTCTTGAAAGACGCGCTCGCTTGGCGGGGTCGTCCATAGCTCATACGCGGCAGTAGATTGCGTAAGTCGGTAGGTCATATACCGCACGCTCTCAAGAGCGGCGGCTTGTCCCTGGCGCGACGGCAGAGCCGTCTCCGAGACAATAGGCGGTATGACAGCCACCCTGGAATTGAATGATAATACAGATTTTCGATTATTGCAAGAAAGAAAGAAGAAGTGCGGTTTCCTCCACTGCCGTGAAAACGGCGTGGCTTCCACCGCGTAAGAGTCGGTGAAAGGGATGATGTTCTCTTCCGCCGTCGCGACTGGCACAACCGTAGAGGCCGTGGGGAAGGTGGAGAACGATGGGAGGAGGAGGAGGATGGCTATTGCCACCGCCGTCCAGATGCCAGCTATCCGTGAACCCCTGGATGACCAGGGAATCATATGTTTCATGGTGGAAGACCCTTTCCCCTATAGATTGATACGTGCATTTTTGTGGATGTATAGAGAGAGAATTCAAAACAACGTCCATGCACTACTCTCCCCTATCCGATTGAACGGCATTCGGACGGGGTTTACCTTGGTACATTTGTCCAGGGTACCACTAGCCCCCTGCGAGCGAAGGGCAAGCGAAGTACTTCCCCGCCCCGCCGCCAACGCAGGTGGCCTATGCTATACTATGCAGCAGAAAGCACACCAACCTGTATATTAAGAGAGTAGTATGCATATTACGATTATTGGGCTTGCAAATAGTGGAAAAACGACCGTCTTCAATGCGTTGACCGGCGAAACCGCCGAAACTGCCGCCTACTCAATGGGGCAAGAGCCAAACCTCGCCACGGTAAAAGTACCGGATGAGCGCCTTGACAAGCTGGCCGAAATCTACCGCCCAAAGAAAGTCACCCACGCGGACGTTCAATATGTCGATATCGCGGGAATGGGCGGCGAAGCCAAGAAAGGCAGTGGCCTACCGCCGTCGCTGCTCAACTACCTCGGCACTGCCGACGCCCTGATCCACGTCGTGCGGGCGTTTGAGGATGACGAAGTGCCCCATCCAGATGAGCGTATCGACATTGCCCGCGATGTAGGCGCAATTGACCTGGAATTGACCTTCTCTGACCTGGCGATTATCGAACGCCGCCTCACCCGCCTCAATGCAGAGATCAACAAGATGTCTGCCCGTGAGCGGGAAGTGCGCATCACCGAGCGCGACCTCTTGACCAGGCTCCAGGAAGGGCTAGAGCAAGATACCCCCATCCGCGACATGGAGATGACCGAGGAGGAGGAAAAACTCATCCGCGGCTACCAATTTCTCACCGCCAAGCCGATGATGATTATCCTCAACATTGGCGAGGAGCAGATCAAAGACCCGCCAACCTTCAGTTACTCCCACCAAAAGAGCGCAATTGTCCCGCTGTGCGGCAAGATCGAGGCGGAGCTTGCGCAGTTGGGGGAAGAAGATGCGCAGGTGTTTATGGAGGATCTCGGTATTGAGGAGACCGCCCGCACCCGCGTCATTCACGAGTCTTACCGGCTGCTTGGCCTGATTAGCTTCCTGACGACGGGCGAGGATGAGGTGCGGGCGTGGCCCATACGAAAGCACACTCCCGCCGTTGAGGCAGCAGGAGCCATTCACTCCGATATCCAGCGTGGGTTTATTCGCGCCGAAGTCGTGGCCTATGATGATTTGATTGCCGCCGGAACCATGGCCGAAGCCAAAAAACAAGGGACAGTGCGGATGGAAGGGAAAACGTACATCGTCCAGGACGGAGATATCTGCCACTTCCTCTTCAACATCTAGCCTCATCCCCTTGCCCCGCCGCCCTACTCCTCCGACGAGTCGCGGGGGTAGCAGGAGCACGGGGGCTGTACCCCCCGCACAAATATCTTTGCAAGCGCATCTGCGAAGATCGTGGTATTGGGTTCGCCAACTACACTCTTCATCTCTGTGTTCAACGTGTCGGTGAGCGCATAAAATGCCTTCACGACGGTTGCAGGGTCGAGCGAGGGATCGACTTCTCCACAGGCGATGCCCTTCCACACAAGCGAGACAATTTCGTTGTCTATGCGCTTCATATGAACATAGACCTCGTCTCGCTCTCGCAGGAACGCGAACATCTCTTGCCTCCATGGGCGGGGGGTCATTGTCCCCTCGTCTATTTGGAGGTTGATGACGGTGCGAAGGATGAGCGACAGATGCTCAAGCGGGCTGAGGTGTTCCTGCCCCTCCTCCAAGATGGCAATAATCTTGCTAATTGAGTTCATGGCCGCCGCAATGACGACCTCCTCTTTGTTCGCAAAATAGGTGTAGAGCGTTGGTTTTGAGATGCCAACTTCGGCCGCAAGCTCATCCATAGCCATCGCGACGTGCCCCTTTTTGGCGATGAGCATGGCCGCGGCGTGTACGATCTCCTCTCGTAGCAGCTCCCGACGGCGTTGACGCAGTGACGTGTTCATACACTCTTCATTTCTGTTTCTTTGGGTATGCACAGTGTAGGCCATGGAGTGGCAAAATGCAACATGGCCCAAACCCTACTTGCAAGTAAAGTAATTTTACTGTATAGTATAGCGAGACATGATGAAAATCGTCAAATCAACCACAGCCAACACAACAATCAGCAACAGATAAGACCACACCACATACCAGACGTACCGAAGATATATATGAGTAAAATAAAGCAAGAGCTTCACGGCGTAGGAATAGCCGATACTTCTATCCGGCAGCCGGTCTTCATCACGATGGTTATGTTATTGATCGTCGTGATTGGGTTCCTCTCTTTTACCCGGCTCCCCGTCAACCTCTACCCCGACTTTTCTGTGCCGGTCGTGGCTGTCCGGGTGATGTACCCTGGCGCAAGCCCCGACAGCGTCGCCGACCAGGTCTCAAAGCCCATTGAGGATGCGCTTATCTCTCTGAGCGGCATCAAGACCATCACCTCGCAATCAAACGAGGGGATAGCAATCATTACGGCTGAATTTCAGACCGAGATGGATATCGACACGGCAGAGCAAGATGTACGGAGTAAGGTCAAGGCCATCCGGCCACAGCTACCAGCCGAGATTGAAGAGCCGATCTTTGAGAAGTTTGACCCCGATCAAGTGCCGGTCGTCACGCTATCAATCTTCAGTGCAGGCCAACGCAATCCGGTCGAATTGCGCAAGGTGGTGGATGATGAAATCGTCCCCCTCATCCAGCGCATCCCCGGCGTGGGGTCAGTGCCCATCAACGGCGGGCAGACGCGGCAGATTAACGTGCTCCTGGACTTAGAGCGGATGCAGGCGCGGCAAATTCTCCCCGCCCTCGTCAATCGCTCTATCCAAAACGCCAACATCAACCTGGGGTTGGGGAATATTAATGCGGGGGATGTGGAAATCTCGCTCCGCACCCCAAGTATGTTCGATACGCCGCAGGATATTGGCGAGATACAGATCACCGGCACGCGCTACCGCATCAAGGATATCGCCACGATCCAAGACGGGATCAAGGAAGTCGAAACATATTCCCGGCTCAATGGCGAAGAGGCGGTGGGGATTAGCATCATCAAGCGCTCCGACGCCAACGTGGTTGAGGTGGCAGAAGAGGTGCGCGCCGAACTTGAAGAAATTTTCGCGGAATACCCCGATCTAGAGTATCACATCGCTCGCGATTCGTCTGAGTTTGTGGAAGAATCGACGCATAGCGCCATCGAAGAGCTGTTTGTCGCCTCGATTTCGGCCATGATCGTCGTCTTTTTCTTCTTCCGCAACATCCGCAATACCCTGGTGACTATCATTGGCTTGCCGGTCATTATGATTGGCACCTTTGCGGCCATCTCATTCTTTGGCCTGACCATCAATGTGATTACCCTGATGGCCCTCTCGCTCTCGGTGGGGTTGGTCATCGACGACGCGATTGTGGTGCGTGAAAATATCTTCCGCCATACCGAGATGGGAGAGCCTCCCGTCCGCGCCTCAAGCAACGGTACGGCAGAAGTGGCCACATCGGTGGTCGCGATGACCCTTACCTTGATTGCGGTGTTTGTGCCTGTCACCTTCACGACGGGTATCACCGGTGTCATCTTCAAATCGTTCGGTATTACCACCGCTGCGGCGATGGCGCTCTCCCTTTTTGAGGCCTTCACCCTTGCGCCTATGACCTCTGCCCACCTCTTTGGCGGCAAGAAAAAGGACAAAAAGGGCAAGAAAAAAGGTAAGGGAAAGCATGAGAAGAATGCTCACGAAGATGAGCAGCACGACCAAACGCGTGCTACTGCAGAGAACGAGAGCAGCACAGGCAAAGATGATACAGAAGATACAGATAAGGATACACACAACGCCAAACCGGCCCACGGCGAAGAGCACGAGGATGTTGGGTTTATGGGGCGGGTGTATGGGAAGCTGCTCGGCTGGAGCCTCCGTCATCGCTTTATCGTTGTCATTCTGGCGATTGTAGTGCTGGTTTTTAGTTTCTACGTGGCGGCTGGCCTCAAATTTGCCTTTTTCCCCGACAGCGACGAAGGGGAGTTCTATGTCAGCTTTGAGCTTCAGCCCGGCGCGCCCCTTGAACAGACGAACGAGCTTTCCCTCCAAGCGGAACAGATCATTATGCAAGACCCGCAAGTGGAGCTGGTGCAGGCAACCGTAGGTGGATCGGGCAACTCGGAACGTGGTGAAATCTTCGTCAAGCTGATTGAAGAGCACGAGCCGACTGCGGTTGTGCGTGAGCGGTTGCGGCCACAACTAGAATTTCTCCCCACGCTCGCCTTCGGAATGGGTGGGTACGGTGGCAATAGTTCGCAAGTCACGGGGCGCGATGTCCAGCTGCAGATCCAGACCAATGGCGAGTTGGAGGAGCTTGTTCCGCTCTTGCTGACCTTCCGTGAGCGGGCGTCTCAGGTTGAGGGGCTGGTGGATATCGATACGACTTACAAGCCCGGCAAACCAGAGCTCAACATCCATGTCGACCCCACTAGAGTGGGCGATTTGGGGATCACCAACGACGATATTGCAAGCTCAGTGCGGACGCTCATCAATGGCTCTAATGTGGCCGTCTTCCGCAAGGATGGCGAGGATACGGATATTATGGTGCGGCTGCAACCCGGCGACCGCGCCAGTGTGGACGATATCAAGGATATTAACATCCCCACGCCCAACGGCAGTATCCCATTGCGGTCGCTTGTCGATATTGAATTGACAGTCGGCCCCACGACGATTCGCCGTCAAGACCGCGTACAGCAGGTGGTGGTGGGGGCAAATGTCGTCGGTCGCAACACCAACGAAGTCATTCAAGAGATTAGAGCGGGCCTTGAAGGCGTTGAGCTGCCCAAAGGCGTTGATATCAGCTTTGGCGGGTCGGCCGAAGACCAGGCAGAAGGCTTCCAGACGCTCTTCATCGCGATGGGCCTCTCGATTTTGTTCGTCTATATGGTGTTGGCGTCACAGTTTGGGTCGTTCTTGCAGCCCCTCGTGATTATGCTCGCGATGCCATTTAGCTTTCTGGGGGCATTTCTGGCCCTTCGGATTGTGGGGATGAGCCTTGACATCATCAGTATGATCGGGTTGATTATGCTGATGGGGCTTGTGGTGAAAAACTCGATTCTGCTGATTGACTTCACCAATACGCTCCGCGACAACGGGCTTGACAAGCATACCGCGCTGGAAAAGGCTGGTTCGATCCGGTTGCGCCCCATTCTGATGACCTCTATCGCCATTATGGCGGGGGCGTTGCCGGTGGCGATTGGGCTTGGGGAAGGGGCGGAAATACGTCGTGGTCTCTCCATCGCCCTGATCGGCGGTATGTTGACCTCAACCGTCTTGACCTTGCTGGTCGTGCCGACGGCCTACAGCATCCTAGACGGCATCATCAACCTGTGGCGACGTATCATCCACTGGCGGCCAGGCCGCAAACGTGATTCGCACGATATGCATGTGCAACGAGAAGCAAAAAGCGATACCATCTGATGAGCTTCTTGTCCATATATACAGACATAGAGATTTCAAAGGAGCAGATAGTAGATGTTTCGCAAAGCACTCACGTCTAGTTTGTGCATTGGGATAACCATTATCACGATTTTTGGGCTGACTGCGTGCGGTGGCGAGGCGTCGGACGGCGCAGGAAACAAAAACGCGACCATCACCGCCGCCCAAGAACGTGCGGGCACAACTACTCACGCTATCACGGCAACAGAAACATCTGATCTCGCAGAGATCTTAAAGCAATCGCAGCAAACCCCAACGCCATCATTCGGCTTTGGAGACAATGTGTCGGGCATTGGTGCGGTAGAAACAGGGCGCGATGCCGATATCGTGTTCTCGGTCAATGGCACAATTGAGCAGGTGATGGTAGAGGAGGGGGATATGGTGGTGGAAGACCAAATCCTCGCCATCCTCGATGTGCGTACCTTCGACCACCAAATCGCCAAGGCAGAAGCAGCCGTCACCCGCGCCCACGCCCAACGGACAGCCCTTGACGAACCGCCGCGGGCGGCAGATATCCAAGTGGCACAAGCTGGTATTCGGCAGGCGGAGGCCAATCTCGACTATACCAAACAGCCTCCCAAAGCGCCCAACATCAAGGCGGCGCAGGCGGCACTTGAGGCAGCCCGCGTCAACCTCCAAGCGCGCAAAGACCAGCTCTCGCAGCAGAAAACGCAGGCAGAGTTGCAGGTCAAGCAGGCAGTCTACCAGTTGACGCAAGCACAATGGGAATTTGCCTTGCAAGAGCGCTATTGGTACGACGCCGATGATGAGGACGTTGACCCCGTCAATCCAACCATCCGTACGACGACGGGCAGTGAGGGCAACGAGATAAGCGAAGGGCAACAGGCAGGCTATCACGCCCGCTATGAACAGGCTAAAGCCACGATGCAACAAGCGGAAGAAGCCGTCAATCAAGCGGTCATCGCCGCCGAAGGAGCGCGTAATGCCGAGGTGACCGGCGTGCAGGCGGCTGAGCAGCAAGTTGCTCAAGCACAGGCCGAACTTGAGCGCGTCTTGATGCCGCCAGATGAGTATTTGGTGTCGCAGGCGCAGGCCGGAGTCGACCTTGCCGTCGCGCAGCGCAATCAGCTCAACCCTGCCCCTACCAACTCGCAAGTCACGCAGGCCAATGCAACCGTTCGTGAAGCCCAATCGGCACTTGAACTCGCCAAACTCAACCGCGAATATGCAGAGTTGCGCGCGCCGTTCAATGGCATCATCTCGGAAGTCAATATCGACCCGGGCGATCCGGCAATGGGCGCACGGTCATACGATATGAAGATTATCGATGTGGGGAATATCCATGTGGATGTGGATATCAGCGATGTGGACATTGCGAAGGTCGAAATAGGCCAGCGCGCCGAAGTCCGCCCCGATGCGCTGCCCGGCCACGTCTACCAAGGACGAGTGAGTTATATCGCCCCGACGGCTGATGTGGTGGGGAATGTCCGTACCTTTGTGGTGCGGGTGCAGCTTGAGCATTCGGATGGGCTGCGTCCCGGCATGAGCGTGCGGGTGGAGATTATCACCACCCCCGATCCAACCCCGCAACCCACGGCACAACCAGAGGGCGAAACACAACCACAGCCGCAAGGCCAGCCAGAGACACAATCGCAGTCGGCCACGCCAGAAGGGCAGGCAGAAGGCCAGGCGATACCCGCTGTGCAGGCAGAACCAGTATCGCACTCAGCACCAACGCAGTAAGAGTCGGTATTTTCAGGAACGATAAACGATGATCGATGATCGATAACCAAATTCCTCCTGATCGTTTTCGATCCAGTACCTTGTGCGCTGTCCCATTGGGGAGGTCAATCCAACATATCTTGGCAGCGGCCCTTGAGGCTGTCGCTCCAGATGGGGCAGTGCATTCTTTTTTGCAGCGCGACCAGGAGCAATTATCCCTATTATCTATAGATGGATCTCCCTACGATCTCGCCTCCTATCGCCGTATCTTCGTTGTCGGGGCGGGAAAGGCGGGAATCCCGATGGCACACGCTACTGCATCCATCCTCGACCGCCATCTGACGGAGGGGGTGGTGGTTGTCAAAGGCGACATCCCCACCCAACCCGTTCACCATGCGATTTCGTTCTTCTCTGCCAGCCACCCACTCCCTGACCAACGCGGCGTTGATGCGACCCACCGCATCATTTCTCTCCTTGAACACGCAACCAACGACGACCTGGTGATTGTGCTGCTGTCTGGCGGCGGGTCGGCATTGCTGACCGCGCCGGTTGACGGCGTGAGCCTTGATGATCTCCAAGCAACCACATCGCTCTTACTGGGGTGTGGCGCGCCTATCCAAGATATCAACTGCCTCCGCAAGCACCTTGATCGGGTGAAGGGGGGCGAACTTGCTCGTATCGCCTATCCAGCCACCGTCGTGACGCTAATATTGTCGGACGTGGTTGGCAACCCGCTTGATGTCATCGCCTCTGGCCCGACTGTCCCCGATAGCACGACTTTTGCTGATGCTGCTGCGCTCCTGGAACGCTACTGCCTGACCGAATGTGTACCATCATCGGTGCGGGCGCATATTGAGGCGGGTGTCCGCGGTGACTATCCCGACACACCCAATGCAAATGACCCCATATTTGCACATGTGCAGCACGTGGTGATAGGCAGCAATCAGCAGGCGGCTGAAGCAGCAGCCCGTGCCGCGCACTCCCAAGGTATCACGCCCCTCCTCCTGACCACCTATGCGCAGGGTGAGGCGCGGGAAGTGGGCAAATTCCTCGCGGGGATGGCCCGTGAGTTGGCGAGGCCAGGCGGGATGGCGATGCTACCGCGGCCTGCGTGCATCATTGTTGGCGGGGAGACGACGGTCACGCTGCGGGCGAATGAGGGGTATGGCGGGAGAAATCAAGAGGTTGCGCTTGCGGCGGTCAAGGATATGGCGGGGGTCGAACATGTGGCTCTCATCACCCTGGCCACCGATGGCGATGATGGCCCCACCGATAGCGCAGGAGCAGTCGTCACGGGCGAGACGTGGCGGCGGGCGCGAGAGCACGGGCTTGACCCTGACGTTGCTCTTGCCCACCACACCTCCTATCACTTCTTCAACACGCTTGATGACCTGTTGAAGCCCGGCCCCACCCACACCAATGTCAACGACCTACTGTTGCTCTTCGCGTGGTAAGTACATTCCCCCCCCCAACCTTCCCACAAGATCACATCCCATCACGCAAAGCTCTCAAGCAATTGTGCCCGCAATGTTTCAAGCGGCTGATCAGTCAATTGCAAGGCTTCTTGCACATCCGGCACGATGCGTTCTAGCTGCTGCGGGTTAGAAACGTCGGTCGGCAACGCCATCACAAAGTGGTTGAAGCGGAAACTTTGTGTGCGCAGGAACGTCTCTGCTGTCGTGTTGGGGTAAGCGCGGCGGTGGTCTGCGTAGAAAAGCGCCACGTAATCAAAAAACTTCTCCCGCGTGTCGGCAGTCAATTGCGCGCCGGAGTCGGCAAGGTAGTAGAGCGGGGTATCTTGTTGGTCGTGCTCATTCCCCGGCAAGCCATCAACAGGCGGTTGGCCAGCATGCTTCGTGCCGACGGGCACCAGGTGGACGACTAAGACTTCGCCTTCTTCGCTGCGTCGGGCGGCGTCGATATTCTTGATGTGGTACGGCCCCCTCCCAAAGAGATCCTTGACGATAATGCCATATCCCTTCTCTACGGCCTCAATCACGTAGGGCCAAAGCCGCGATGCTGTCCACTCTGGCAGCAAGCGTCGCTCATACTCCCCAAGCTCAAGCTCATCCTGCTCACTGTTCTCTCTGTTCTCATCCTCATCGCTGGGAAGGGTAGACGCAAGATGCTCAACCAACGTCACGCCATCCTGCCGGACGTGGTCGAAGGCGAGCCAGGTGAGAAAGCGTTCCGCGCCTTGCGGCTCAAGCGTGTCGAGGTGCTCAAGCTGCTCAGCAGTGAATTTCCCCTGCCAGAATTGCTCCATGGCGGCGGGGATCTCTTCCGGCATAGTCTGCGCCGCGTTGATAATCTTGCTGGTCAGTTGCGGGTGGGCCTCCGCCAAGAAGAATTGTTCATTTTGCTGCTGTTGCTCGATCGGGAGATGACATTGCTTATACTTCTTGCCGCTGCCGCACCAACACAGGTCATTGCGACCACGCTTGCGGTGAATCGTCGTCGGTTTGGTCATAATATTCCTTCATATAGCCTATCTGCTTCGGTGCCCTGCATTATAACACGGCGCGGCGGGGGGGATGTTTACTATACCTACAGGTTGAAATGTGCAGTATACTGGATAGAAAGATTGTGAAGTCAAGGTAGAATCACTTGCTAGATTAGGAAGGGGCTATGACTTGCGATACGATCACGATAGAGCTGAATGGAGAGGTCGCGATTGATGATTTCGCGCTGGCGATGCACCACTTCAACGGTCTCCTCCGAGAGTTGGTGAAGGAGGAAGGAGATAATGCTGACATCGTGTGGGAGATTGAGAAGTTGGCCGAAGGGAGCGCACTCATGTCCATCCGAGGGGTGAATGTTACCCCCAAGCCTATTGGGAAGGTTGCTTCGGCTTGCTATACTATTTGGAGTTACATCGAAACTCAGAGAGAAATACCTTACGGTGAGCGCATTAGGAGAGAAGCATCGTCGCTGACGAAAGTTATTGGAAAGCGAGTAACGTCGATACGGATAGCAACATCGCAGGGTGAGGCTCTTGTCACCGCACCTTTTGTAGAAGAAGAAACACAAACTTCTGTCTACGAGTTTGGTTCGATAGAGGGGGTTGTGGAAGCAATGACGCTTCGGAACAAGTTGCAGTTTACCCTCTATGACAATTTTTTCGACAAGCCGGTTAAGTGTTCTTTTCCTGAGAGGCTGCAGTCTACTGTACAGGCTATGTGGGGCAAAGAGGTTATTGTGTATGGAGAAGTAGAGTACGACCTTGAAACTGGGCTTGCCAAAAAGGTACGAGATATTAGTGAAATATTGGCCTTGCCCACAGATTTTGACCCTGATATCCTTGACAAGGTGTGTGGTATTATTCCTTGGCAACCTGGTGATGAGGAGCCTGAAGATGCCATTCGACGGATAAGAGAAGATTGGCGAGGGTAATTTATGAGGAGGCTGAAAGATGGCTGATAAACTCCCGCACATCTATTGGGACGCGTGTGTGTTTCTTTCCTACTTTGAAAGTCGACCTGGACGCATCGGAGTACTACAAGCCCTCATTGCTGAAGCAAAAGGAAGGCAATTCAAAATCGTTACCTCTTCGTTTTCCCAGGTTGAAGTTGCCTTTGTTGAGCAAGAGAAACGTAGGAATGCCGCAGATCCGAGTGTTGAAGAGGCATTTGATCGGTTTTGGAGAGACCGTTCTGTTGTCACGCTTATTCAGGCAAGCTCAATCATCAGTATCCAAGCCAGAACCTACATTCGGCAAGCCCTATCCCAAGGTTCCAGACTCAAACCTGCCGATGCTCTCCACCTCGCCTCTGCCAAGTGGGTAGGTGCTACGGAGTTTCATACTTACGACAGGAAGCTACACAGCTACCAATTTCTTACCGAATTTATTATCTGCGAACCCCACTCTGATTCTCCCCAGATGGATCTTCCAAGTTTCTGTTGACATATGCGGGCCTAGCACTTCCCATATTGATTAAAAACCTCTTTTTTTCTCCCCGCCCACCACTTGAGCGGTTATCTCGGCGATGGAGCCAAACTGAAAGGTATGCGTAAGGTGGCGGATGGTGGTGGCGAGGGGTTGATGTTTTGGTTCCAGCTCACCGCACATGGAGAGGAGTGCTTCGCCATCGCCGAGCACGGATGAGCGATGGAGTTCTTGTACCCACTCATGCGGTAGGGAGGTAAACATGTCGGTAGTCAATGTGGTGGAGCGCGGCGACGCATTGGGGGTACCAATCTCATCAGCATAGACATACTGTGTCCCCAGGTGAGTAGCTATCATACCAAACACCTGTTCTTCGCGATACGGCTTATGGAGGAAGTCATCATACCCCACCGACTGCCTCACTGCCAACTCGCCATCAATGATACTAGCGGTCAGCGCGACGATCACGGTATCTTGGCCCCCATCCATCGCCTTGATACATTTTGTTGCTTCATAGCCGTTCATTATTGGCATTTGTATATCCATCCAAATCAAATGTGGATGCCATTCCTTCCACAGCTCAACCGCTTGCTGGCCATTGTATGCTTCCCAGACCTCAAACCCAACACTGCGAAGCAATTCGAGGAGCAATTGCCGACTATCGTTGTTATCATCTACCACCAAGATGCGGCAGGATGGCTGATTGGCGGCGAGACCGATGACCTGCCGTGGTTTGGATGATTTGGATGATGAGAGGAGTGCTTCCTCAGGTGCCAGCGTGGCGACTATGGAGAAAGAGAAGGTACTACCATGGCCAATATCGCTTTGTACCCACATATCGCCGCCCATCAAACGGACGTATTGACGGCTAATCGCCAACCCAAGGCCAGTTCCTTCCTGACTCTGCCGACCAACCGACGTTTGGGTGAAGGCTTCAAAGAGATGTTGCATATCCTCAGGGTCAATGCCGGGGCCAGTGTCCTTAACCTCAAAATTGAGTACTACTGACTGTGGTTGTGGTAAAGAAGTGGGAGATATCGTGGTGATGTGGTGTTCAACAAGCGTGTTGCCACATGTATTATCAACATCCTGAACCGTTTCACCTCTCTGTGCCCGAAATACAACAGTGCCACACGTGGTGAATTTCAACGCATTTGACAGCAGATTGATGATCACCTGGCGTAATTTCATTTCGTCAGTACAAATATACTTCGGAATGTGTGGATCATACAGGAAAGAGAATGACACTTCATCTTTCACCTGGGGTCGGAACATATGCTCAATGCTTGAGAGTGTGTCATAGAGATCAAATACGGTTTCGTCATACGTCATATGTCCCGCTTCGATCTTTGACATATCAAGAATATCATTGATGAGACAGAGAAGGTGTTCTCCACTTCGGTGGATAGTCGAAAGATAATTGAGGTGTTCGGGGGAGAGGTTGGAGTTGCGTTGTAGCATCTGCGAAAACCCTAAAATGGCGTTGAGTGGCGTGCGCAGTTCGTGGCTCATGTTGGCAAGGAATGAACTCTTGGCGCGGTTGGCACTCTCAGCCCTTTCCCGCTCAACGTGTAAGTCGTGCTCTATTCGCTTACGTTCGGTGATATCTTCCTTGACCGCCACAAAATGGGTAATCACCCCACTTTCGTTGAAGATGGGCGAAATAGACGCCGATTCCCAATAGAGTGTGCCATCTTTCTTTCTATTGTGAAATTCACCCCGCCATTCTTTGCCAGAGAGGATGGTTATCCAAAGCTGTTGGTAGACTTCTTGCGACACTGTGCCCGATTTGAGGATACGAGGCGTTTTTCCCTTGGCTTCCTCAAGCGAATATCCCGTCAGATGGCTGAACCATGGGTTGACATACTCAATAATGCCATTTACATCGGTAATCACTACCGAAGTGGAGCTTTGCTGGACAGCGCTTGAGAGCTTCCGTACTTCCATCTCCGCCAGCCGCCGCTCTGTCATATCCTGCACAATGCCAAACACCGCCACAACCTGACCGTATTTGTCATATACCGCCTCGATCTGCTCCTGGACATAACGCATAGCACGATTGGGCACTTTGCAGCGGAACTCGATGGTTGTCTTTTCCGTCTCTCCTCTAACGATGCTGTGGTAGCGGCTAAGCAGAGAGGGGAGATCATCGGGGTGAATGAGTTTCATCGTTTCTTCGAGGGTGAATGTATGTTCTTCATCCCCCAACCCAACAATACGGCTCAAGTTCTTCGACCACGTAATCTCGTGAGTGAGGACGTTATGCCGAAAACTCCCCATCTTTGCGATTTGCTGAGCGCGCACCAAGTTTTGCTCACTCTCACGCAGAGAAGACTGCATGGTGTAGTGCGAGGTGCGGTCTCGCAGCATAATCAGCCACCCAATCATGCAGCCACGGTGGTCGGTAAGACGGCTTACAATCATCTCAACCCACAACGTGTCCTGCTGTTGTTCGCCAACGATAAGCTCAAGTTCAAGAGAGGTATCACCGACGTTTTGAGAGAGAAGTGGGGTGACAGGCGGCAGGATGTGGGTGATAGTTGTCCCGATAAGCTGCTCGCTGGAGTATCGTAGCAGATGCTGAGTACTCGGATTGACATCGATAATGCGGTGGCGAGTGTCTACGACAATCAACCCATCGGGCATGTGCTCCATCAGCACATCGCAAGCAACCGGCGCAAGGTCGAGCAGCCGATGGCGAAACAAGCTCCATGCCCAAATGGGGTTCACAATGATAAATGCAATGGGGGCAATATCGAGCTTGGCAAGTCCCGGGATGGGCACTAAACCCAAAACGGTGATGATATTGCTAGTGAGGCCAGCAGAAAGACCAAAAATAACCCCTATGACCTGGATCTTGTATTGAAAATGAATGCGGAACAGATGTCCGACCAAGATAACAAGCCCTACAAACACGAGTATATAGCAACAGGATATAGAAACCCACATCCAAGGGCCATATGTGTAAAATAAAAGCGAAAATGTGTAATAGGTTGTCTGAGTGAGGGAAGTGCGCACAAGATGGTGGTATGGATCTGTCCAAATGATGAATTGGTTGAGGACCGGAAGTATCCACAATATACGAGCGATTCGGTATGCTAAGGCGTTGCGGCCAGTGTAGGAGAGTGCAAATAGCAGTGAACCGATAGAGACCAAGTCGGTGCCAATGAATTGGAGGTTGTCGAGGACAATTTTGCTTACCAATGAGGGCACAATTAGCTCAAATAAGTAGCCGCTCGTCCAAATACATTCCCCCGCCAAGACTAACGCAAAAAATAATGCGCCGTTGGTGTACCAATGGCGGATAGCAAATACAACCAGACCCAGCGACACCGTCGCCGAAACCACAAGCAGGATTAGAAAGAATAAAGAAAGATTCATCGTCAGTTAAATACCTCTGATCGCCAGCATAATAGCATACGCACCGCCTCACCCAGTCGGGCTGTTTCCTATTATAAGCCGTTGTGGCAATATAGGGCGAGAAGGGGGGGAATGTAAATGCATATAAATAAAAGTTGACTCCTCGTTTGATTCTCAGGTAATATTAAAAGAGGGTTGTTGTTCGTCTCTATAGAGGGGTCGTGGTAATATGACTACTGGCAGAGGACAAGCGATTGCAAACCCTGGAGATATCTCATGGAATGCAAAAAGTGTGGCAGCACGAACACGGTGAAAATGGACGCACATCGACGGGCCAGCAGTAGTATCACTGCCGCGCGTGTGGCGTTTACACCGTCACCGGCGACTACGCTCGTGACCGCGCCATCAAGATGAAGATCGTGGACAAGCTGCATCGTGAACGCGTCTCACAGCGCGGCATTGCCCGAGTGACGGGTATCAGTCGGCCCACCATGATCCGCTGGCTGCGAAAAAAAAGTCTTACGCCCCATCGGGGCGACGATCCTGCCGTCGAGCGCTCCACAAAGCGGGTCGTCGGCTGGGCCGTTGGCGATCGATCCGCCACAACCTGCCGCAAGCTCTGGGTATTGTTGCCTACCGATTATCGCAAACGCGGCATCTTTTATACCGACGAGTATTGCATCTGCGGAAAACGCTGTTGTTCAGTCGAAATGTGCAGTTGCATGCGGTGCGCCTCCGTCTGATCGTGAATGCCTATAATGCCGAGCGTGCAGGTATATGTGACCACCACTGGCAGTGACCCTGATTTATGACAGTAACGTGTTGCGTGCACCGATTGCGCATCACGGTGCGGAGGCGGTCTATTCCCCCACTCATGAGGTGTAAAGTCCCCATCGACGATGATCGCCACCGCTGCAAAGAGCGGCATGTGGTGGAGTGTTTCATCAACAAGATCTTCGTCCAATTTGCCGGTGTCCTGATCTGGTCATATTTGAGTGAGCTATCATTAAGAAGCGAAAGAGATGAAAGAATGGTTGCAATCCCACTCTCATATCAAGTATAATAAAAAGACAAAGTAGCTTCTACCATCTATCGGTTTTTCTCTCTTAGAAAGGGTGGTATGCTCAGTATGGCACTGTTCAAAGCCCTCGCAGACGCTATTTACCAAGAATATGACCGACGTATCAAGCGGGCAAGCGAAATCGTTGAGTATGGCATGCACCATGGCCACCACGGCCACCATGGCCACCATGACCACGGGGGTCATGGCGACGAAGCAGAAGACGCGGAAGAGGACGAGGGTTCGGTCATTTCAAACGTGCCAATAGGAGCACAAGTTGGCCGGTCGTACAGATCTCACTAGCAAGACGATGCGAAGATTGTTATGGCACCCATCATCATTTTGGCCTCCGCCTCACCACGCCGCCGCGAGCTGCTGACGTATTTGGGTATTGCGTTTGAGGTCGCTGCGAGCGACGCCGAAGACGATACCCAGACCCCGCCCGCCAACGTGGTGTTGCTCCTTCCTCCCTGCCCGCTCTCCGAAGCCGACAACCCCGCCCTGCTTGCCTGGCGAAAGGCGAATGCGGTGTGGGCCGAACACCCTGACGCGATTGTCCTTGGGGCCGACACCACCGTCGTCCTTGATGACCAACCGCTCAACAAGCCGACCGACGATGACCATGCCCGCGACATGCTCTCGCGCTTGGCAGGCAAGAAGCACACAGTCTACACGGGTATCTGCCTCTACACCCAACGCCAAACCCTCCTTGAGCTTGTGGCAACTGACGTCATCTTCCACCCCCTCTCGCAAGCAGACATAGACGACTATGTGGCGACGGGAGAGCCGCTTGACAAGGCCGGTGCATATGGCATCCAGGGCGAAGGAGGGCGGCTCATCGCGCGGGTGGAGGGCAGTTATACCAACGTGGTAGGTCTTCCGTTGATTGAAACGCACCGTCTCCTTGCCAATGTTGGCATCACCAACCTCAACCATCCAACGATTGCCTACCAATCGTGGATACAAGCGCAAGGAAAGGAACCGTTACCATGTCCTCCAACACATCCATAAGGCTGCTGATTGTCGATGATCACCCACTCTTTCGGCAGGGAGTACGCTATGCGCTCACCTCCGAACCCGATGTCTACGTTGTGGGGGATGTCGCAAGTGGGGAGGATGCACTCGAATGGCTTGGCAACGTCGATCACAGCCAAGAGCCTAACGTTGTCCTGGCAGACCTCAATCTGCCGGGGATGAGTGGGCTTGAACTCACGCGCCAGCTTCGCCGCCAATATCCTGGCCTTGGCGTGGTGATGCTGAGTATGCACGAAAATGATGAACAAGCATTTCAGGCATTGCAATCAGGGGCAGCCGCCTACCGTTCAAAGGATGTCCGCCCACAAGAGTTGCTTGAGGTGCTGCGGCGCGTGGCACAGGGCGAGTATGTGATTGATGACGTGGTCTTGCAGGAGCCAAAAGTCGCCAGCCGGGTGCTTTCGCAGTTTCGGAGCCTGCCGCAAGAAGTTTCGACCACGCCCGACACCAATTTCCCCATCTTTACGCCGTTGAGCGACCGAGAGATCGGCGTGTTAGAGCGCATCGCCAATGGCGAAAGCAATCGCGAGATCGCCGAAGTGCTTGGCATCAGCACACAGACGGTCAAAAACCATATTTCCTCTATCCTACGCAAGCTCTCGCTCAACGACCGCACGCAAGCCGTCCTCTATGCGCTTCGACGGGGGTGGATCGACACGCCGGAAGCGGTACGTTTTTCCAGTGAGGATGAAGAGTAGAACACACAAAGCGTAAGCTATGGGGTTGATGAAGGGGGGTGAGAAGAGGTTTTCGTCATCTTAACAAGCCGACTGGTGTAGCGAAAGACCGATATCCATCCTATCCCAAACCAAAGGGAGAGCAAGATGGTGCCAAGTCGCGTCTTCCCCGCGACATAGCTTATCAAGGCGATGCTCAGCACAAACGTCGTGAGCTTGCCAATAAACAATGGCGGGGTAATGTAGACCTTATGCCGATAGAACATGAGGCCGCTGAGCAAAATACCCACATCCCGCGCCAAAATGAGGCTCGCAAACCACCACGGGAGATTGCGGGTCTCCGACAGCGTGATGGCTATCACATTGACAAGCAGCTTGTCGGCGACAGGATCAAGCACCTTGCCAATCTCAGACTCCTCTCCCCGCCACCGTGCTATCGCCCCATCGACCACATCGGTTGCCATCGCCACCGCAACATACCAACACGCCGCCCGCCGTTGATCAGGCGCGCGCAATGCCCCCACAATCGGGGGGATAAACCCTATCCGGGCCAGCGAAAGGAGATTGGCCGGGTAGCCCAACTCACGGAGCGAACGCTGAGCTATCGCTCCAAATGTATCAACCGTTTTGGGTGGTGTCTCTGCCACAGAGATATGCTTTCCAATATGCTGTCCATCTTCTGGCTATGTGTGCGCTACCATACAACTACTAATTACCGCGCAATATGTGCCCGCACATAGCCATAGACCATTTCAAGCGCAAAATTTGCAATGTAATCCCACTTTTCCGACTGCCGCAGGTCGAAGTGGCGAATCACTTGGTTGCGGCCATTGTAGATGGCGAGTGTGACACAGACAGCCGAAAACCCCGTTTCGGGGTTTGGTTCTGCGACCTGAATGCCAAGCCCAATATCGGGTTGCCACCGATCCCGCACCTCCATCGCCCCCTCGGCAGACATATCGGCAATACGTGGATACTCAACCGCATAGGGGTAGAGCATCGCACCACGCACTGCGCTGAGGCCATTGGGAACAAGGCTCAACATACGGTAGACAGGCGCAATTGCCCCGCCCTCATACAACGCCAGCGTGATACCCGACTCTTGCAGTTGGCGGGCGACAAGGCGGTCTAACGGCTCAAAGCCAATACAGAAGTTGCCAAGCCGTTCCTTGATCGCCGCCTCAACTGGCGCAATCAGCTCTTTGGCCTCATCAACGGTGGGGGCCTTGGCCGCAATACGAAGCTCACATTGGCCCTGCTTGGCAGAGGTGCCGACGGTGGGGTTTTCAGTGCGCATCAAGTCGGCAATGCGCTCGCCAATCACGCTTTCTCCCAGCCCAACGATGTGCATCTTTTGCACGTGCACGGTACCCTCAATACCACGCTCATTGCGCAGGTAGGGGTGGATGTGCTCCTCAAAAAGGGCACGCATTTCCATGGGGACGCCCGGAAGTACAATCAGCACACTGCGAGGCAGCTCTACCAAGAAAGCGGGAGCTGTGCCATATTGATTGGCGATGGCTCGTGCCCCCTGCGGGACATAGGCCTGTGTTTGGTTGCTCTCGCTCATGGGGCGGTTCATCGCTGCAAACCGCGCGGCAATGGTGTCGAGAAGCTCTTGCCGAAACTCTAGCGGGCGATCAAGTGCGCGGGCCACCGCCTCGCGGGTGACATCATCCTCGGTCGGCCCCAACCCACCAGTGCAAATCACCAAATCAGCCCGTTCGAGGGCCTCCCGCACAAGAGACGTGATGTGCGACAGCGAATCTCCCACCATATGCGTACGGGTGATATCGACGCCGACCGCCGCCAGTTGCCGGGCAAGGTAGGACGTATTGGTGTCGACGGTCGTCCCGAGCACCAACTCTGAACCAATGGCAATGATTTCTGCTCTCATGTCTTAATCTGTGTTGTCCTAGAGCATCTCTATCTCATAGGTAAAGAGCGGCAGGTCGGGCCGACGCTGCTCAATAAACCGCACGACGGCTTCCAGTTGTCCGTGGGCATAGCGCCGCGATGATGAGACACACGCCACCCCCAAGACAGCCTCTTGCCACGCATCTTGCGAGCCTACCTCTGCGATAGAGACGTTAAATTCATTGCGTACCCGCGCAATCAGCGACTTGACAATAGATCGCTTCTCTTTGAGCGAATGGACGCCGGGCAGGTGCAACGTAATGACGCAAGAACCGATAGTCAATTCCACGACCACGACCATTCGCCTTCATCGGTAGAGGGGCGATGGCTTGGTCGGGGCAGCAAAGCAATCTCCGCCCGCAACATCATGGAGATCTCGCGCGCACGGGTGGCGGCATCGACCTCAAGCCACCGTTGTTTACGTTCGTTGGTTACCTGCATGCGGTGGGCAAGATGATACGTCATCGCAATGGGGTCATCGGGCAATGTTTCGGAGCTGTTTTGAAACCCCGTCGCGGTGGAAATGGCATCCCAATAGAGATCATAGACGGCCTGCAGCTCCTGCACCCATTTTGGCTCGACCTCCTGCTCATCAGGCAGCAGTTCGACATTGCCGATCATATACGGCACCTGCTTGACGGTCTCATTCACCCGGAACCGTTGTTGCCCAACAGTGGTGATTAGATAGCGACCGTCGTCAAGCTGCACGCTGGCATTGATGTGGGCGATGGTGCCGACTTGCGAGGTAAACGACGGCGTGAGCAGCTCATCTACCATATCAGAGGAGGCAACCACCCCAAAGGGAATGTTTTCATCCAGGCAGTCCTTGATCATGGAACGGTAATGCTCTTCAAAGATGTGTAATGTCAGCGGCATCCCAGGGAAGAGCACGGTATTTAATGGAAAAAGAGGAAGTTCTTCACTCATCATAAACACAGCCTCAAAATATCTCAACCCACCAATCGATCCAATCAATCAAACTCGCCCCGCCACGTGCATGTCCACATAGTCGCAGAGCCAGGCCCGATGTGTAGATCGACGGTGAATTCTATTTCGCTATTTGAGAAGAGTTGGAGGGCAATATTTTCATCGAAAGAAACAGGCAACCCTTCTTTCATCAACAACAGATGGCCAATGGACAATTCCAACAGATCGGTGCGTATCTCAATCCGGCTTGCCCCGACGGCTGCAAGAAGCGTTCCCCAATCGGGGGTGCCAAAGTGACATACCTGCCGCACCGCGCGTGAACGGGCAAGGTGTTCGGCAATTTCGCGGGCGCTGGCCTCATCGAGGGCACCACGCACCGTCACCTGGATGATTTTGCCACTTGTGCCCGCATCGCGTACGATCTGCTGGGCTAAGTCGGCGGTGAGCGCGTCGAGGGCTTCCTGCCACGCCCCATACTCCCACGAACTGGCTTCGACGATAGGCGGGCCTTCAGCCGTGCCATTGGCAAGAACCAGGACAGTATCATTGGGAGAGGTGTCGCCATCGATGGTCAGACGGCCAAACGACCGTGCCGTGCTCTGCTGCAATGAACGATTGAGCAACCGCGAATCGATGGCAAGGTCGGTCGTGATGAGGCACAAGAGCGTCGCGAGACGCGGATGTACCATACTTGACCCCTTCGCCATCCCCGCCAAGGTAATCCGCCTCCCTTCGCGCAAATGCACCCGAAACACCCGCTCTTTCGGCTTGGCGTCGGTAGTCAAGAGCGCAAGCGCTGCGCGGTGCCCTCCGCCGCTGTCAAGCTCCGACACCGCCCGCCGCACCCCCCGCCGTAACAGCTCCATGCGCAAAGGGACGCCAATCAGGCCGCTCGACATCAGCAGCACACCGTCGCGGGGGATCTCAAGCTCGTCGGCAAGCACTTTGGCACTTTCCACCGCATCGGCAAGACCCGGTTGTCCGGTTCCGGCGTTCGCCTGTCCAGAGTTGATCATCACGGCGCGAATGCCTTCGGGATTGCGTGAAAGGATCACCTTGTTGAAGTAGACTGGCGCTGCCTCGGTGGTACTGGTGGTAAACATCGCAGCGGCGACACAGGGGTTTGTCGAATAGACCAGGGCGAGGTCGCGCGCTTTCACATCTGGCCCTTTAAGCCCAGCCGAGATGCCGGTAGATCGATACCCAAGCGGGCTAGAAATGTGACCGTCCTCAAAGATAGTATAACTCATAGTCGTGGCTGGTGATTGTCCGTTCTGCAATAGCTACCCAACATGGACATGCCAGTGTTCCTGGCGTTTTTGCACACACGGCAAACCGGCGGCTTCAATTCTGCCACATTATCTCTCTCAATAGTACCACAAAATCTATTGGTATTCATCCCGTCGTGTGTGGCAATCGTACCTGATCTCCCTCGCATTCCACCAACCCATCGCGCTCCAACCCCGCGATGAGCCGCTTCAGCCACGTCCGATCATCAGGGCCATATGCCTCTTTCACCTGCGGCCCGAGCTTATCCAGCGGGAGCATGGCATCATCACGACGGGTACGCAATGTGGCAATCACCCGCCCGCGGTAATACCGATTGGAGCCGATAAAAGGCTGTGATTTGGGCGCGGGAGATGAGGATGAGGATGATGAAGACGAGGACGATGAAGACGAGAGCTGGGATGAGGACATAGAGAAGAGGCCATCACCCGCGTCCGGCAGAATATCACACCGTTGCTCGCACCACACCGCATACGCACACCCATGCACACGCAACGGGCATTGTGAACACTGTGGGCTGGTAGCACAGATAACTGCACCCACCTCCATAAGCGCCTGGTTCCATTCCCACCCCTGCCCTGGCGGGATAAGCGTTTGCGCATTTTCAAGCAGTTGCTTATCGGAGATTGTGGAGGAGGGGGAAGTGGCATTGTGTGTGGGGGAGGGGGATGGCGGGAGGGTGATTGGCCCAACAAGAAACCGATGAAGAACACGGCGTATGTTCGTATCCATAAACGCCACATCCTGCTCAAAGGCGAAGCATGCGATGGCACCGGCGGTATATGGGCCAATCCCCGGGAGTTGTTGCAATGTTGCAACATCCTGTGGAAATACTCCTTCATGTTCTGTGAGAATGCGTTGGGCTATCTTTTGGAGGTAGACCGCGCGGCGGTTGTAGCCAAGCCCCGCCCACGCCTGGATGACCATTGCGGTGGGTGCGGCTGCGAGCACCTCAAGCGTGGGGAAGGCGTCCAGGAAGGCGGCATACCGATCTATCACGCGCGCCACCTGCGTTTGTTGGAGCATCATCTCTGCCACCAGCACGTGGTAGGGGGTGCGGGTCTGTCGCCAGGGGAGATTCCGTCCGTGGCGGCGGAACCACTCTATCAGATCGCGCTGGGTTGCGGCACACTCCTCACGCGCCACCGCGCGCGGGCCGTGCTGAGGAGGTAGGGGCGATGCCACAAACTGCGCTTGCAGACCTTGTTTTCTACGCTTCTCCGCCAATAATCATCCTCTCATTACCTCACATCATCCTCGTATCATCTCTGGTTCCTGTTGCCTTCCTGTTCCGACTTCTCAGGCTCTCTTGCCTTTCGCCATCTTCGGTGTTTTCTTTGGCGGTTGCAACACGATATTGCTTTCGCGGTGGACTTCCAACACGCTTGAGATGCGGTTGAGCTTATCGAGAATTTCGGTCAACTGCTTGATACTCTGTATCCGCAGGTGCATCAGCAGTTTTACCTTACTATTCTTCTTACCGTCGATCTGCTGTAGCTGGTCTATATTGATGCCCGCATCGGCGATAGTGGCCGAAATATCGCGCCACAACCCCACACGATCCCACGATTCGATGTAGATTGGCACGGGGTAGCCTTTCGGATCGGCATCGCCCCAACTCACATCGACGAGCCGTTCGGGGTTGTCAGCATTCAAGATCGTCCGGCAATCAGCCCGATGTACCGTCACACCTCGTCCACGGGTCACATAGCCGACAATCGGCTCCCCTGGCAACGGGTTGCAACACCGCGCCACACGTGTCAACACATTGCCCGTGCCGCAGACACGGATGCCAGTCGCATTGGGCTGCGGCGGCGGGGTGACTTGCGGGATGGGGGAGAGGTCATCAGGCTCGCCCTGCCGCTGTGCCAATACCTTCTGGACGACATTGCGGGCGGTGGTCTCTCCCCCGCCGATAAGCGCAAAGAGATCCTCCGCACTTGACGCGCCAAAGGCCTCAGCGACGGCCTCGTGCCCCATTGACGCCAATCCAAGCCGTTTTAGCTCCTTGTCAAGCAAACTGCGTCCAGCGCTGATATTCTCATCGCGCTCCAACCGGCGGAAGTAGCGGCGGATGTGGTTGCGCGCACTGCTCGTCTTGACGATGTTGAGCCAATCGCGACTGGGGCCACGCGGTGGTTTGCCGGTCGTGATTTGGACAATTTCACCATTGTTGAGTTGGTAGTCAAGCGGAATAACCCGTCCATTGACCTTACCACCTATGCAGTGGTGCCCAACCTCGCTGTGGATACGGTAGGCAAAGTCGATCACCGTGCTGCCGACGGGGAGATCGATGATCTTGCCCTTCGGCGTGAAAACATAGACTTGCTCCTCAAATTCATCACTCTTTAGGCTCTCAACGAACTCCTTGGCATCGGTCATATCGCGTCGCCAACTGATCAACCCGCGCAGCCAAGCGAGTTTGGCCTCAAAGCCCGGGTCTTCCTTGCCAAAGCCGTCTTTATAGCGCCAATGGGCGGCGATGCCGTGCTCTGCGATAGAGTGCATCTCATAGGTGCGTACTTGTATCTCGCAGGGGTTGCCGCTTGGCGTGATAACGGTCGTGTGCAGGGAGCGGTACATGCTTTCCTTTGGCACCGCGATGTAGTCATCAAACTCGGAGAGCACCGGCGTCCAGATATTATGTACAATACCCAATACGCGATAGCACTCACTTACCTCATTAACAATCACCCGCACGGCCAAGAGGTCGTAGATTTGGTCAAGGCCGACGCCTTTGCGCTCCATCTTGCGGTAGATGGAGTAGATATGCTTGGGCCGACCACTGATATCGGCTTGAATGTTCTCCTTATCAAGCTCTTGCTCAAGCCGGGCGATCATGTGCATGATGATCTCTTCACGGGCATCCCGCTGGAGCATCAAGTGGCGGGCGATTTCGTCATATTTCTCTGGTTTGAGCACCCGAAAGACCATATCCTCCAACTGCGACTTGATAGGCCAGATGCCGAGTCGGTGGGCAAGCGGCGCATAGATCTCAAGTGTTTCGCGGGCAATACGCCGCTGCTTTTCGATGGGCATGGCTCCAATGGTTTGCATATTGTGAACACGGTCGGCGAGCTTGATCAGCACGACTCGCGGGTCATCCGCCATCGCAATAAACATTTTGCGATAGGTACCCGCTTGGGCTTCTTCTTTGCTGGTTGCTTCCAGTGCCGACAGCTTGGTGACTCCATTCACCAGGTAGGCAATCTGGTCGCCGAAGATACGCGCCACCTCTTCAAGCGACTTCTCGGTATCTTCAACCACGTCGTGCAGCAATGCGGCGGCAATCGTCTGCTCATCCATATGGAGGTCGAGCAAAATATTGGCGACCGCCACCGGATGGCTAATGAATGGCTCTCCACTATTACGAAACTGCCCTTCGTGAGACTCCTCCGCAAACGAATATGCCTGACGAACGATGGCTTCCTCAACGTCAGGCAAGTAGGTCTGAAGACGTGCTATTAACATATCTGCGGTTGGTTTATAAGAAAGTGGGCAGAGTGTTTCCTGGTCAGGCGAAGCCTTCTTGGAGCGAATGGGTTTCGTTGGCACGAGCGTGGCGGGGAACGACGAAACTGGATGGGTTGTAGCATGGGGCTGAGAAGCAGTTTGTTGCTCTGGCAAGGCGACCATACCTGCCGCTTCCCCGCTTTGAGCAGCAGGGGTACCCCCTGGAATGGTAGTGGAATAGCCACCAGCAATAACATTGGCAGGTTTCACACGCGACCACCCTTCTAAACTTGTTCTTGCTAAAACGTATAATGTCTAGTCACATAACATTGATGTCTGTATCGATGTTTGTATGTGACACATCATAAAAACATCCTTTGTTTGCACAAAGAGAGACAACTCGTCTACATACTACTATTGTAACATGAACGGTCACAATCGATGTTTACAGCATCTGCAAGAAGCGCACCATTTCCCTCTCGCCCGCGCCGATACAAGGAAAGGCACAGGTCAGCTACCCAGAGCTAAAGCACCTGGGCTTGTGCTCGCTCCTCCACCCGTC